>DATGKW010000145.1:0-22327 GCA_035294465.1 Ktedonobacteraceae bacterium
GCCGCCAGGTGGGCGCGGATCTGATGCGTGCGCCCGGTAATCGGCCGAGCTTCTACCAGAAAGTAATCGCCCGGCGCGGCCGCCAGTACGCGGATCTGCGTGCTGGCCTCCTGTCCGTCTGTACCAACGACACAACGCCGCCGGTCAGCGGGATCGCGCTGCAATGGCCCATCCAACAGGAGAGGCGTATCCTGATAGTTCGCGAGGTCCAGCGGCCAGGGGAGCTGCTCCCTGCCACCATTTGCCTGATCGATTGCTGCAATAAACGGAGCGCGCGGTTGCGCCCAGTCGGGAGAGCCACGCCGAACGACGGCCAGGTAGACTTTCACAACCGTATGCGCGTAGAACTGGCGTACAATGTGGCGGCAGGCTCGTTCTGTGCGCGCCAGAGCCACCACGCCGGAGGTGTCTTTATCCAGGCGATGGAGCAGCACCGGATGCGGCAGCCATCCTTCTTCCTGCTGGATCTTCGCCAAACGCCTCTCGCGCAGCATCCGGCGAACATATTCCGGAGCGCGTTCCCAGCCCGGCTCGTCCGGCAAAGCGGGCGGGCACCAGCCGTCATCCTCCTGCTGCGCAAGATACGCCAGCAAAGCATCCCACATAGTGCCATCCGCGTGTTTGTACGTGGGATGAATAACTAGCCCTGCCGGTTTGTTCACTACCAAGAGGTGATGATCCTGGTAAATGATGGGTATATGCTGCTGCTCCTGCTCCATGCGCTCAAGTATAAGGCGAGATGAGAGAAGGAGTCAACAAGAGTCGGAAAGCTTTAAGGCGCCCCTTTTCAGGCATGATAAAATAGGATCATCCTGTTTCTTTTCCGATTTTGCGAAAGAAACTGCGACCTGGCAGTTTACACAAACGGAAGAAGGGCGCCTGATCGAAAAGGGTAATCGTTCGTGGCCCGGCAGATGAGAGGTATGACACATGGCATTTATCGAGTATTCGGCAGAACCAGAACTGCATGATCCCGTCCTGGTGGCAGCGTTTGGAGGGTGGAATGACGCGGCGGACGCAGCAACAACCGCGATCAAATTTCTCATTGAAAGCTGGAAACCTCTCCGTTTTGGGGAAATTGACGGTGAAGAGTTTTTTCTCTATACGGAGACGCGGCCAAGCATTCAGTTCGCCAAAGGATCACTGCGTAAGGTCGTCTGGCCCGGCGGCCGTTTCTTTGCCCATACTGACCCGCAGATAGGTCATGACATCGTGCTGTACCTGGGGCCAGAGCCACAACTGCGCTGGAAAACGTTCACGCGAGAGTTTCTGAGAGTCTGCAAACACCTGCACATCTCCGAGGCACTTTTATTGGGCGCGTTTCTCGCCAACATCCCTCATTCGGCTACTGTTCCTATCTCCGGTTTTGCTTCTCATCCCGCCCTGGTTGAGCGGCTGAACGAACTGGACGTGCGTGACTCTCGCTATGAAGGTCCCACGGGTATTGTCGGTGTCTTACAGGATGCCTTCAACCAGGCCCATATTCCTAACGCTAGCCTGTGGGCAGCCGCGCCCCATTATCTGGCCGCAACGCCAAATATCAAAGTTACTGCGGCGCTCCTCACCTATCTCAATACGTTCCTGGGCACAGACCTGGATCTACACGATATCCAATCCGACGCCGTGCGCTTTGATGAGCAAATCACGACTCTGGTGGAACGCGACCCCGAGGCCAGCGCCTATGTCCATAAGCTGGAGGAGCAGGCGAACGCACTGGAAGACGAGGAGGAGGAGGAAGACGACGACGACGACGAGGATACCGATATGGTGATCCACCCGGATCGCACGCCTGGCACAGGTCCGCTACCCAGCGCCGACTCGCTAATCCGCAGCGTGGAGGAATTATTGCGCAAGGAACGTGAACAACAACAACAACACTCTGATGATGAGGATACCAATAACACATGACAAACGTGCCAATATATTCGCTAGAGGATGTGCTGCATCCTCGCTCCGTAGCCATCCTGGGTGCGTCGCGCGCCTCACACAAATGGGGCAACGTCGCCGCCAAGCAGTTGATCGCTGGAGGATTCCCCGGCGATATTTATTTGATCAATCCATCTGTGTCTGAAGTACTGGGCAGGCCAACCTATCCCAGCCTGCGCGACGTCCCTGGACCTGTAGACCTGGCGATTGTCGCGACCTCCTTCGATCACGTAGAAAGTTCGGTCGATGACTGTATTGCTAAAGGCGTCAAAGGGATCGTAGTCATTACTGCCGGCTTCAGCGAGACCGGCCTGGAGGGGCGGCGGCGCGAAGAAGCGATGGTCGCCCGCTGCCGCGAGAAAGGTATTCGCATGATCGGTAGCAATTGTATGGGCATCTATGTCCATAGTTCAAAGCTCAATGCTCTGGGTATGGTCTTTCCGCTACCGGTCGGCCCAATCGGCCTGATTTCACAAAGCGGCAACCTGGGAATGTACTTCTACAATCAAGCGCATCTTGATGGCCTCGGCTTTAACACCTTCCTCAGCGTGGGCAATGCCGCCGATGTCAAACTCCCCGAATATATTCAATATCTGGCGAGTGATCCTGAAACAAAGGTTATTGCCTCCTATATCGAGGCCATCGACGAGGCCACGCTCAAAGACGTTACCCGCGAGATGCGAGCAAGCGGCAAGTATAAGCCAGTGGTGATTTTCCTGAGTGGCGCCACCGAAGTAGGCGTGCGCGCTTCGCTGGCTCACACGGGCACTATTTCACAGGTGCGTCCCGATACCGATACCAGTCTGCTAGGCAGCGGCGTTGTGCGCGTGATTCGCTCAGACGAGCTTTTCCCAGTAGCCCAGGCACTGGCAACCCAACCATCAACGCCGGGCGGCGGCAAACGCATCGCTATCGTCAGCGATGGCGGCGGCAGCGGTGTGGCCAGCGGAGATGCAGCTATCCGGGCTGGTCTGGAAATCCCTATTCTGTGCAATGAAACTCAGCAAGGGCTGCGCAAGCTCATGCCCGCTCGCGCGACCTCTACCAACCCCATAGACGTGGCTGGAGCGGCTGACGAAGATCCGCTTTCCTTCGCCTGGCTGACCGAAGTCTGCCTGAAAGATCCCGCCGTCGATGGCGTGATTATCACCGGCCTGCTAGGCGGCTATCGCTGGCTGCTCTCCGAAAGCTTCGGGGCACGTGAAGAGGCGGCTGCCCACGAACTGGGCCGGCTGGTACGCGAATATAAGAAACCTGTGCTGGTACAAACTGTCTATGCCCGCCACGACATTCCCGCGCTGAAGATTCTGCGCGAAGAGGGCGTACCGTATTACGAATCGATTGAGATCACCTGCCGGGCTATGGCCGCGCTGGCCGAAATTGGACAATTTCTGGCACAGTAGAGAAGCATCCTGGAGGAATTGAAAGCATGGACATCAAAAGAAGTGGCTCGCAACCGTCTGGCAAAGGACCAGCCGAGTACTTTACCGGCGTGGTCCGTATTGACCCCCTGTTCGAGGCGCCCGATCCGGCACGCGTACGCGGCTCCAGTGTCACGTTCGAGCCCGGTGCCCGGACTGCCTGGCATACGCACCCGCTGGGCCAGACGCTGATCGTTACGGCCGGTTGTGGCCGCGCTCAACGCTGGGGCGGTCCGATCGAGGAGATTCGACCGGGTGATGTGGTCTGGTTTGAGCCGGGTGAGAAACACTGGCATGGCGCCACACCAACTACTGCCATGACGCACATTGCCATCCAGGAGGCACTTAACGGCAAAGCTGTCGATTGGATGGAGAAGGTCAGTGACGAACAATATCAGGCGGGATGAAAAACTGAAGAAAAGAACGCCATGAGACGCTGCGCGCCCCGCAACGGATCAAGCTGAATACCAGGAAGAACAAAAAAAGTAGCATACGCACCTCCGGCCAGAATGACTGATTGTCAGTCATTCTGGCTAAAACCTTGACTTTTGGTCAATTTTCGAGCATCTTCAAAGAGAGATAGATACTCCCCAAAACGTTCCGTTGCATGACCATAAGCAAGGAGGGCAAGAGTGTGACTATTTCAAAGCGGACCATTCAGGTACACGGTCAGCCGATTCACTATGAGGTTGCGGGCGAGGGCGAGCCAGTGGTGCTGGTGCATGGGCTCTCCGAATCGACACGTGTGTGGCACAGAAACCTGCCCGCGCTGGCCGAGCGCTACCGTGTCTACCTGATCGACCTGCCGGGCTTCGGCGCCATGCGCGAATTTCATCGGCAGTTTGATCTCAAGCAGTCCGGCACCTGGCTGAACGAATGGATGCAAGCAGTAGGGCTGGAAGAAGGGTATCTGGTTGGGCACTCTATGGGCGGTTACGTCTCTATGGCGTTAGCCGCTGCCCATCCTGAGAAGGTCAGGCGCCTGGTGCTGGTAGACTCGATCGGCATTCCCTTCAATCTTCCAGTCAGGCGCCTGGTCTACCCGGCGCTCAAAGCCATCGCGCGTACCATTCCTTCATTCTGGATGTGTATTGGCTACGATTATCTGCGTGCGGGACCCTTGATGGTTCTGAACGCCGCCCGGCAAATCGTCGAGCTCGACACGACCGACGTGCTCGCAGCCGTGCGGGTGCCAACACTGATTATCTGGGGCGAGAACGACGACCTGGTTCCTTGCGACCTGGGCCGTCAGCTTCACGCCCGTTTGCCGGAAGCGCGTCTGCGCATCATACCCGGTGCTAACCACTTTTGTATGTTTGAACGACCGCAGGAATTCAACCAGGCGCTGCTCGCTTTCCTTCAAGAGCAGACGATTGACGAAGAGGCGAATAGTTCCGCGTAAACAGATCTAATAGACTCCGCCCAACTTGCGGTGATCCCATGAAATCATCTCGACGGGATCGACCATGGCAACAATACGCTTGGCCGCTTGAACTGCCACCAACGTGCGCGTGCCTTCGTTTAACGGCCCTGTATACCGCTCAAAGATCAGTTCGCCGTAGCGCTGGACGGTCGCGCGGTCGTCTATGATGGTTGCCTGCCCTTTGATCTGCACGCCCCGCAGTTCTTCATAACGCTCGCCCGTTTCAACAAGGCAAGTGAGGCGCGGATCGCGCCGGAGGTTGATGGCCTTCTGAGATTTGGCATAGGTCCAGAAGGCAATGTGCTGATCAAGAAATACATACCACATCGGAACCAGATGCGGATACCCATCGTGGTCAATCGTGGCGACCTGGAGTGTGCGCTGCTCCTGCAAGAATGCCTGGATCTCTTCATCTGTCATAGCGATGAGCTTACGACGGTTCATAACAGCTTCCTCTTTTCAAAATACCTCGCAAAAAAAACGATCCGCGTGGAACTCTCTCTGCTTCCGCGCGGATCGATAGATTCGTAGATAACCTGGCTGGCCTTCTCTCCCTCTCTTTACCTTAGAGCACCACGGAAATCATGGCGATTACGCTCACCACCAGGATGACGACAATACTGGCGATGACCAGTAAGCCAACTCGCGCGTAACGCAGGCCATAATCCCGCTCCTCCAGAGCCACTTCACGCGCCGGTTGGACCAGGGAAAAGTCTGCTTCGGCATACTGTACTTGGCGTGAACCGACGCCCACCACACCTTGCGAGTAAAGATACATAGTTACACGATATCCAAAGAAACTCAACGCGCCCAGTACGATCAGAGTAGATAGTAAAGCAAACATTGTTTTCTCCTTTACCAGGCAGACCTTCAGGTCCCGGTATATGTCTCACCTCGTTTCACGTGGTTCCATTACTAAAGACGGGAGACATGGCCGAATATAAAATGCTGGGACCATGAATTTCTGCACCGGGAAAAAAGTCGCTTTACATCGAAGCCTTCTACAGAATCGCGGTAACTTTGCGCAGTTTACCTCCTCTCAGGAAACTGAGTGTGATCTGCTGGCCTGAAGTGTGACGACGCACGATTCGTTGCAAATCGCGTGGTTCGGTGACGATCTCGCCCGCAGCTCCTATGATGACATCCGCGCGTTTCAATTCTGCCTGCTCAGCAGGACTGGCGGACCTGATCTCCAACACTTCCATGCCATAGGATTGACTTAGCTTCAGGCTCTGGCGCAACTTCTCATCGATTTGTACACGCATACCACCGACTCCCAGAGAAACGCCCGTGGGAGGAGTATTCCGGCGTTGATTGATACGTGCTACGGCGGATTTCACCGTATCCAGGGGAATAGAGAAACCCAGGCCCTGAGCCATAGGCATCATTGCAGTTGTGATCCCCACCACCCGGCCCAGACTATCCACGAGGGGGCCGCCGGAATTGCCGGGGTTGATGGAGGTATCGGTCTGAATCAGATTGGTTAGTTTGCGTCCGCCAGGGGTTTCGAGATCTCGATTGAGGGCGCTGACCACACCGGCCGTGACCGTCCAGTTCAGGCCATACGGATTGCCCACGGCGATGACGAGTTGCCCGACTTTTAAAGCTGACCGGCCCAGTTCAGCCACGGGCAAATGATCGGCACCAATGCGCACCACGGCCACATCCACGTCAGGATCAGCGCCAACCAGGCCCGCGTCAAAACTACGCCCGTCGGCCAGCGTTACACGAATACGCCGGGCCTGGGCCACAACGTGGGCATTGGTCAGGATCTGTCCATCGGAGGCGAAAATGAAGCCGGAGCCGAGCCCGCCGTTCTCAGGGCGCCCATAGCCACGATAGCGCCAGCCCTCGCGTTCAACATCAATACGCACAACCGCCGGGCCCACAAGCTCTGCCGCTGTGGTTACCGAGCGTGAGTAGGCATCTAAAGCCTGTGCGTCCCTCTCTTCTATACTCATATCTCACACAGCACTTTCTATGGAACCCACCCGCCGGGGTGTACGTGCGAGGCAACTCCTTGCGGTTGCCCTTATTGTACCACAGTGGAGATCGGGCACGCCAAATTCTTTACCTGGCGGCGTTATCTGCGAGGCTGGAGAGAAGCTGGCAAAGCATCGGAGATAGCTGAAATCAGAGCCTCTAATTTGAATGGTTTCTCAATCAGCGTGGCATCCGGAGCGATAGTAAAAGCCAGATTGATTTCAGAGGGTGTTGCGGCAGTACAGAAAATGAGCGGCAAGGTACAGGTGCGCGGGCTGGTTCTCAACAGCCGCAACACCTCCAGGCCAGACACGCGAGGCAGGTGCAAATCGAGGATAAGCGCGTCTATTGGGAGCACATTTTCTCCGACGCACCCCTTCGCCAAAGACTGTTGTTCACGAAAAGAATCACCGAGGGCTTGCAGGCATTCGCGAGCGTTCGCATAAACGATCACCTCGTGACCGGCATAACCCAACATCGTCGCGCAAACTTTAGCAATAGAACTATTATCTTCCAGGAGACCTATACGCGCCATTCGCCTTACACACGGCTCCTTCTTTAGGCAGATGCGCTTTTGTACTGATTGTAACGGGCATAGATAGATGATGTCAAGTTTTTCAAAGATATTGCCCAGAGCTTCTCAAATCTCCTAAACGGAACACTGTCCAGGAAGGATGAGAGCCAGAACCGTTTGACAAGCCCTTTCGTGGAACTGCATAATTAAAGAAGAAACGATCACCCGACCAGGGATTACACCGCCAGAGGATCTCGCATGGCCAGGCCCATTTACGTCATTGGACATAAAAACTCGGATATGGATTCCGTTGCCTCTGCCTACGCTTATGCTCACCTGCTGCGACTTCAGGGGGAGAGCGAGGCCAGGGCAGCTCGCCATGGCGAGATCAAGCCAGAGGTGCGGTTCGCTCTTGAACGCTATCAGGTGGAAGCGCCCGAAGCCATCGAAGATGTCTACCTCCAGGTACGCGATGTCATGCGCCGAGGAGTCACCTGTGCTTCCCTGGATCAATCCCTGCTGGAAGCGGGTCAGATCCTTCAGGCACAGAATCGACGCGCTATGCCGGTCGTCGATAGCGAGAATAAAGTGCATGGCCTGATTTCTACTGAAGATTTTGCCAAGCTCTTCTTCGGAGATCTGCATCCTCAGGCCGTCAATCGCCTGCAACTGAATCAGGATAATCTGATCAAAGCCTTGAAAGGACGCGTGCTGGTCGAGGGAAGGCGTCCCCTGGGGGATCGCATTCTGGTTGGAGCTATGCAAGCCGAAACGATGGCCGATTATATCGAGCCGGGCTGCCTGGTCATCCTGGGTGATCGTGAGGATGCACAACTAGTTGCCATCGAACATGGAGCCGCAGCTCTGGTTGTCACCGGCGACTTGCTCGTCTCCGAACGCGTGCTGAACGCGGCGCGCAGACAGGGAGTGTTGATTATCAGCACAGGCTACCACACGTTCACGACGATGCGCCTGATCAATCTCAGCATCAACGTCGAGCAGATTATGCGCCGCGAGTTTGACTTCTGCCACCCGGAAGATCAGGTGAGTGAGGTTGAGAGCTTGCTGATGAGCCGGCGCTCGCTGCCGGTTGTGGACAGCGATGGAAAACTTGTTGGCTTTCTCTCGCGTACCGATCTGATTAAAGCCCGGCCCAAGCGGGTTATCCTGGTCGATCACAACGAACGTTCGCAGGCCGTCGATGGAATCGAGGAGGCTGATCTGCTGGGAATCATCGATCACCATCGTATTGCCGATGTACACACGCAAAAGCCTATCATGTTCCGCGCTGAACCCGTAGGCTGTACCGGAACAATCATCGCCGGTCTCTATCACGAAGCCGGAATAGATATTCCACGCGAGGTGGCCGGGCTGTTACTCGCAGGGTTGCTCTACGATACCTTGATCCTCCGCTCGCCTACCAGCACACCACGCGATGAGCGCGTTGCTAGAGAGCTGGCAAACATCGCTGGCGAGGATATCGAAGCATATGGGCAGGCGCTTTTCGCAGCCAGCGCTTCTGAATTCGACAAGAAGAGCGCCGAAGAACTGTTGACCTCCGACTTTAAAGAGTTTACTATCCAGGATGCGCGCTTCGCCGTTGGCACAGTCGAAACCGCCAGCCCATTAACCATTGAAAGACGCAGCCAGGAACTTTTGCAAGCCATGCAGCGTCTCGCGCAGGAGCGAAACTATGCCTCGTTCCTGTTCATGATTGTGGACATTATTAACCTGCGCTGTCGCCTGCTGGTCATTGGAGGAGAACGGGCCACCTCCGAGGTCTTTGACCAACCGCTGGAACCCGATGGGCACAGTCTTCTCGTCGAGGGCCTGGTTTCTCGTAAAAAGCAGGTTGTGCCACAGCTTTCACAGATTCAAGCGGAGATGGCTAGAAAAATTCAGGATATGTAACAGCCGTTCCATATTTACGGCCAAACTGCCCAATTACTGACATAGTTTCGTAGTGAAACTCCGCATATTATACTTGTCATTTGACAAACACTTATGCTACACTAGTTTCGAAACCAGCGCTTCCAAAGAGAAATCGAGGCAAAGAGCTAGCTCTTTTTGGAGCGGATCAAAGCAGTAGTTGCTTCTTCACGTATGCCGGGCATGTTCCAGGCTGGATGATGCCTTTTCAGCCCAAACGTCTCTGCATGCTTGAATCATGCCTGTTTAAGGAGGGCATTTCTGATCGTGAACGAGAACTTTCTATGGGTTCCCATCGGTGTGAGCCTGGTGGCAGTGTTTTTCGCCATTTACCTTGCCAACTACGTCTTACGTAAAGATACCGGCACACCAGAGATGCAAAAAGTGGCGGACTATATATTTAGAGGCGCGAAGGCTTTTCTGTACCGCCAGTACCGAACCATCGCTATTCTCGCCATATGCGCCGCAGTCGTTCTGTCTGTGGTGCTTGGCCTCCTGGGTGAGGGAGATTCAACCGCCAAGGTCAATCTGGCCTGGCATACAGCCATCGCCTTTATCGTTGGAGCAACATGTTCTGGCCTTTCAGGCTTCATTGGCATGTTTATCGCAGTGAAATCGAATATACGCACTGCCAGCGCTGCCACGCGCAGCTTAGGCGAAGCGATGACGATAGCCCTGCGCGGTGGCGCGGTCTCCGGCTTCCTCGTCGTAGCGCTCTCCCTACTCGGCGTTTCGGTGCTCTTCCTGCTCTACGGTGGCCTGAATAGCTCGATTACAGCTGCGGCCAATACGCCGTCATTAATCGTTGGATTTGGATTTGGCGCTAGCTTTGTCGCACTCTTCGCCCAGGTAGGTGGCGGCATTTACACCAAAGCCGCAGATGTGGGCGCGGATCTGGTGGGCAAGGTTGAAGCCAATATCCCCGAGGATGATCCACGCAACCCGGCGGTCATTGCCGACCTGGTTGGCGACAACGTAGGCGACTGCGCAGGGCGTGGCGCTGACCTCTTCGAATCTACTGCCGCAGAAAATATCGGCGCGATGATCCTGGGATCTTCACTGGCTCTGGGCACAGGCAACATCGGCTGGATTCTCTTCCCTCTGGTGATGATCTCCTTTGGCTTGATCGCCTCTGCGCTGGGCTTACTCTCGCTCACCCCGCGCAGCGTTCCTGGCGTTGAAAAGGCCGCCGGGCGCGATCTGAGTGCCGTGGCAATGGGTCGCCTAAATATCGGGTACTATATCACCTGTGCCCTGGCTGCAGGTGGCGTCTTCTTAGGGAGCGCGTTATTGCTCAATGGCAATGGTGTCAAAGGCAACTACGGCATCGCCCCCTGGATCTGGTATGGTCTGGCCGGTCTGGTAGGTATCGCGCTCAGCCTGGCCTTCGTCTATATTACGCAGTACTACACCGCTGGCAAATGGCGTCCGGTGCGCGAAATCGCTTCTGCTGCTCTGACCGGTCCTGCAACGACGATCATTACGGGTATTGCTGTTGGCTTCGAATGTGTTGCCCTGCCAGTGCTGGCTATTAGCGGCGCGCTTGGCCTCGCTTACTTCCTGGGTAGCCAGGTCAGTATTCCGGCTCTCTCTAACACAGGCTATAACGTTAGCGGCATCTTTGGCACGGCTGTAGCAACCATGGGTATGCTCATGAGCTGTGCATATACCCTGGCTATGGATACCTTTGGCCCCATCACCGATAACGCGGGGGGTATCGTCGAGATGAGCGGGCAAACCGAAGCAGTGCGCGATATCACTGATGCCCTGGACGGCGTTGGTAACACCACCAAGGCCCTGACCAAAGGATATGGCATTGGCTCAGCCGCTCTGGCCGCTTTCCTGCTCTTCAGCGCCTATCTGACCGTGCTCCACAATTTGAGCCAGGGCAATCAAAGTGCAGCTTTCGACATTAACCTCTCTAACCTTGGAGTCTTCGTGGCAGCGCTGATCGGCCTGGCGCTGATCCTCTTCTTTAGCTCGCTGGCCATTCGCGCCGTGGGTGCCGCTGCTAAGAGCATGATCGAGGAGGTACGCCGCCAGTTCCGCGAGAATCCCAAGATCATGGCGGAAAATCCCGATGAGCGAGTCGATCCTGACTATGCGCGCTGCGTCGATATCAGCACAGCGGGCGCTCTACGCGCGATGGTCTTGCCGGGCGTGGTGGCGGTAGGCATACCGATTCTCGTGGGCATTTTCCTGGGGCCCCAGCCCGAGGCTGGCTTCCTGATGGTCGCCACGATGGGCGGTATCGTGATGGCTCTCTTCCTGAACAATGGAGGCGGGGCCTGGGATAACGCGAAAAAATACATTGAGGCCGGCTTCCTGCGCGTCAATGCCAAAGGCGACGTGGTCAGTCCCGACGACCAGTCCGGCATCGTTCTGGGCAAGAAGAGCGAGGCGCACAAGGCGAGCGTCGTTGGCGACACTGTAGGCGACCCTTTCAAAGATACCGCCGGCCCCTCGTTGCACATCCTGATCAAGCTACTCAGCACCATCACCCTGGTGCTCGCCCCCCTCTATGTGGCGCTGCACCCTGTGCTGATTCGCTGATATATTCGTAAACGACAAAGCACCCAGCTTTCTGGCCGGGTGCTTTGTCTGTCTTCCTCTTATCCCCATTTTGCGTGATTCATACAATAGATGTAGAGAAATATTTATAGACTGGCCTGATACCCCTCTGTGACGTAACGGATATCTGGCCCGGTAGAAAGTTGCAGGGAAGAGCATTGAAAGATAAAGCTCTCTCACTTACCATCACTGCTTCGGTCTTGCTCAATTTCTTCTGTATTCTTGCCCTCTGTTGCTTGCTGGCCGCATGCGACGTGAGCGTATCGGGTTTCGGCACCAGCACCAGTACCGGCAGCCAGTGCCAGAGCAACTGCACGGTTGGCACTGGAGCCAGTGGTCTGGGCATCATCGTTGAACCAGATGCCGGCCCGAATCCCATTGTTGATGCTATCCGTGGGGCAAAAAAGTCAGTTTGGGTTGAAATGTATCTTCTTACCAATAAAAGTGTGATTGGCTCGTTAGAGGAAGCGGCCAATAGGGGCATCGATGTGCGAGTAATACTGGAGGAGCATCCCTACGGCGGCGGAAGCATCTCTCCACAGGAGACGCTGGACAAGCTAAAGGCGGCTGGTGTCAAGGCAGAGTTCAGCAATCCCGCTTTCGCTTTGACGCACGAAAAGGGCATGGTCATTGATGGTACAACGGCGTATATCATGACCTCAAATTTCACTAACGCGGCCCTCGGCACTGGCAGCCACACGAAGAACCGCGAATACGATATCGTTGATACCAATCCGCAGGACGTGCAGGCTGTAGCCACGATTTTTCAGGCCGATTGGAACCGCACCACGCCCAGTTTCAACGATCCTAATCTCGTCGTTAGCCCGGTCAACGCGCGCAGCGATTTTGATACACTGATCGGCAGTGCCAGACACACTCTCCTGGTCACAGGTGAAGAGATGAACGATAGTGGGATTGAGCAGGACCTTGTCAACGCGGCGCAGCATGGCGTCAAGGTCCAGGTTATCTTGCCCACTCCGAGCGGCTCCAGCGATAGCAACAGCAATGGAATCGCGACTATCGAGCAGGGCGGTGTTCAGGTGCGCGAAGATCCCGTTCTGTATATGCACGCGAAGATCATTGTCGTTGATGGCAAAGAGGCGTTTGTCGGCTCGCAGAACATCTCTACACAATCGCTCGATCAAAACCGCGAAGTGGGAATTCTTGTTTCCGATCCCAACGTGCTCAACACGCTGCAGCAGACCTTCCAGACGGACTGGAATCAATCGAAGGGCGTGTGATTCCCCCTGGTCAAACGTGAATGGTTTGCCCTTCGTTTGCTTGCCAATTATGATACGATAAGCACAAACACGAAGGAGTACGCACGATGGTTACTGAGATCGCCATTTTCACTGCTGTACCAGGTAAAGAGGATGAGCTGGGCGTGGCTATTCTTAAAGGATTGGAAGAGGTCATTCGTCGGGTCCCGGATTGCCTTTCGGCGCGTGTGGAGCGCTGCATCGAGCAGCCAAATCAATACGCGGTAATTATTGGATGGACCTCGTTAGAGGCGCATAACGAGGGCTTTCGCGGTGGGCCGCTTTTTCCGCAGTGGCGCGCACATATCAATGGCCTGTTTGTGAATCCGCCCTCTGTTTTCCATTATCAGCCGCTGGAAAAAGAATAAGAGAGCAACCAGGCAGTAAAGACAATTACTCCCGCTCTTCTGCATGAGGACACGCGGAAAGGATTTTTTATGGCTGAAACACAAGAGCAAGCCATCACGCAGGATGAGCTGCTTCCCGAACATACGCCTGCCAACCTGCTTGAACACGCGGGAAAGAGCGAAGAAGAGAAGCTGGTTGCGCACGTGGCAGAGCTACGACACAAGATCGAAGAGGCAAATTACCAGTATCACGTGCTGGACAACCCGACGCTGACTGATGCCGAATACGACCAGCTGATGATCGAATTGCAGCGCATCGAGGCAGAGCATCCAGAACTGGTCACGCCTGACTCGCCTACCCAGCGCGTGGGCGCGGGACCCATTCAGGAGGTACCGCAGCGCCGGCACCCGGTGCCGATGCTCAGCCTGGCTAATGCACGCAGTGAAGAGGAACTGCGGGCCTGGCACAGGCGCGCGCAGAGTATTTTGCCCAACGCCACCTTCGAGTATGTCTGCGAACTTAAGATCGACGGCCTGGCGATGGCGCTGACCTATGAACAGGGCAAACTCACCATCGGCGCTACACGCGGTGATGGAACCATCGGCGAGGACTGGACACCGAATATACGCACGATCCATACGATTCCCAGAAATTTGCGCGGCAGTCGCATACCTGAGACGGTTGAGGTACGCGGCGAGATTTACATGACGATAAAGAACTTTGAGGCATTGAACGAAGAGATGAGCGGCGGCAAACTCTTCGCCAATCCGCGCAACGCCGCTGCCGGCTCGCTACGCCAGAAGGATGCGCGTATCACAGCTAGTCGCAAGCTCAACTTCTTTGGCTATCAGATTGGCTATATCGAGGGCATGGAGGTGCATAGCCAGTGGGAAGCGCTAGAATTGATTCGCGAATGGGGCTTCGCGGTCAACCCCAATATTCAGCTTGCCAGAGATCTCGACGAGGTAATGGAATATTGCAAGAAATGGGAAAGCGAGCGCTTCAACCTGCCCTACGAGATCGACGGCGTAGTAATCAAAATCAACGATCTGGTTCACCAACAGGAGCTGGGCACAGTGGCGCACGATCCGCGCTGGGCCATCGCCTTCAAGTATCCACCTACGCAGGTTGCTACGCGCCTGCTCGATATCCGCGTCAATATCGGGCGCACTGGCGCGGTCAACCCCTGGGCGCTGCTGGAGCCGGTCAACATTCGCGGCGTGGTCGTTGAGCGGGCGGCTCTGCACAACGAAGGGGACATCCAGCGCAAAGACCTGCGTATCGGCGACTGGGTGCTGGTTCAGCGAGCCGGCGAGGTCATTCCACAGGTAGTCAAGCCGGTGGTCGAGAGGCGCACTGGCGCGGAACAGGTGTACCACCTGCCTGAGCAATGTCCGATCTGTGGCACACCCATCCAGCGTGAAGCAAATGTAGCCATGGCCTATTGTCCTAATCTGGCCTGCCCGGCACGCAACCTGGAGAGCCTGCGGCACTTTGTTTCAAAAGCGGCAATGGATATCGAGACCATTGGGGAGAAAATGTGCGAACAACTCGTCCAGGCCGGACTGGTCAAAACGTTCCCCGATTTCTATACACTCACCCGCGAACAACTGTTAGAGTTAGAGGGCATCAAGGAGAAAAGCGCAGACAACATGCTCAAGGCCATCGAGGCCAGCAAACAGCGCCCACTCTCGCGTCTACTTTTCGCGCTCAATATTCGCTATGT
This sequence comes from Ktedonobacteraceae bacterium, assembly GCA_035294465.1. GTDB lineage: Bacteria > Chloroflexota > Ktedonobacteria > Ktedonobacterales > Ktedonobacteraceae > Paraktedonobacter. Next base: position 15,101 of record DATGKW010000145.1, read on the forward strand.
TGGCGAAAAGACCGCGCAGCTGGTTGCTCAGCATTTCGGGCATATCGACAATATTCTGCAAGCCTCCGAAGAGGAAATCATCAATATCCCTGGCGTGGGGCCGATCAGCGGGCAGAGCATCTATAGCTGGTTCCAGGTTAAAGAGAACCAGGAGCTCATCGAGCAGCTCAAGCAGGCGGGATTGAAGATGGAAGAGGAGCGGCAGGCCAATGACGGACCGCTGGCCGGACAAACCTTCCTGCTCACCGGGCGCCTGAGCAGTATGTCCCGTCCTGCAGCAGAAGACGCGATCAAGCAGCTTGGCGGCACGATTGCCTCAAATGTGAGCAAAAATCTGAGTCATCTAATCGTAGGCGAGGACCCCGGCTCGAAGTTGGCCAGGGCACAAAAGGCCGGCGTGCCCATTCACGACGAACAGTGGCTGCTAGACTTGCTGGCAGAGCACCAGGCACAATAGGAAAGCGCTGGCCAGCACGAATCATCTCTGGCTGATTCGCCGCGTCCCCTGAAGGTGAGGCAGCCGTGGCTGTTCCAGAGGAAAATCGGCCTCCTCCAATTCAAAGGTATGCGGGCATGGTAGTTGCATTTCCAGGAGATGAAGCTGGAAATCGATGCGAGCAAGTCCCCGGTTATCCGGGGCGTAAAACAGCTCCTCTTGTAAATTGCCGCTTTGATCGCGCCAGATGGCTCTCCAGCGCCGCTTGTGTCCCGTTTCCATATCTAGAGATCGTCCTCTCCGTGCTTTAAAGTTGATCCTTCACCCACCGGCCTCGCGCCCCATCTCCGAAGATAATCAGTAAACGATCATCTGCGGGGACAGAGCGTTGTCAACCCCACCACCCTCACCTCAGGAGGATAAACCGGCTCGTTACATAGCAAATTTAGCCTTTCACAGATCCCGCCGTTAATCCTGCAATCAAATGGCGTTCTGCGAACAAATAGAAAATGAGGGCAGGAATCATCATCAGCGAGACGTAAGCCATGACCGCAACCCAGGAAGTGGCATGCTCGCCCTGAAATTGCATGATCCCTAGAGGCACTGTCCATAGGCTGGAGTCGTTGAGTACAATGAGTGGCAGGAAGAAGTTATTCCAGCTCGTGACCGCCGTCAATACACCCACCACGGCCAGCGCCGGGCGAGACAGCGGCAGCAAAACACGCCAGAAGAAATCGATATGTGTTCCACCATCGATGTAGGTAGCATCCTCCAATTCTCCTGGAACAGCACGGAAAAAATTTCGCAGGATCAGCACGGCCACCGGCAGGCCAAAGGCTGTCTGTGGCAGGATCACCGCCCATAGCGTGTTGAGCAGGCCAAGATTGCGCAGCGTAACATAGAGGGGCAAAATGATCATTGCGAAAGGGAGCAAAAGACCGATCAGAAGAATATTGAAGAGCGCGTCTCGCCCGCGGAACGCCATACGCGCAAACACAAACGAGGCAGGGCAGGCGATTAGCAGCAGCAGCACTACCGTTGCAATGGTGACAATCAGGCTATTCTCAATAGCCTGCCAGAAGGCACCCTGACTCAGCACAGCAGTAATATTCTCCCAGTGCCAGACACTTGGCCATGAGAAAGGTGCGACGTCTAATTCCGCGTCACTCTTAAATGCCCCTAGAAAAGCCACCAGAATGGGAAATATCATCAAAATGGCTACGACTGTGCAAATCAGGTACCGGATAGACAATCCAGCAATCCATCCGGTCTTCACATGTCGCTGTCTCCCTCTATTTTGTCGCAGGCTCATGTCCATCGTTTTCTCTCCTTCAGGCAGTTGGCCCAGTCACACTACCGGCAAGGTCTCTGCTCATTACAAAACGCTGATAGAACAAGGCAAAGATAAAGCAGATCAGGAACATCAGCACTCCGACCGCGCTGCCATAGCCCATTGCAAAGCTTTCAAAACCGCCCTTCATCAGGTAGGTGGCCATAGTCTCGGTGGCATGGACGGGGCCGCCATTGGTCATGACCCAGACCAGATCAAATAGTTGGAGCGAGCCCAGTGCCGAGAGCAGGACAGTAAGGCGGATCGTACTGCCCAGCAGAGGAATAGTAATATAGCGCGTCGCCTGGATCATGGAAGCACCATCGATTCGCGCAGCCTCGATAAGCTCATCTGGAATATCTTGAATGGCGGCGGCGTAGAGCACCAGAGAGAAACCCAGATATTTCCAGCTTATCGCTACAAAGAGCGTATAAAGCACAATATGGGGATCGCCCATCCAGAGCGGACTCTGTGAACCGGGAAATATATGCTGCCAGATGATAGAAAGGATACCATTTGGTTCATAGATAAACTGCCAGATAACGCCCGCGACTACCTCGGAAAGGATATACGGCATGAAGAAAATCATGCGGAACACCGTCCGGCCAGGCAGCGTTTTGCCGATGACCAGCGCCAGGGCGAGAGAAATAGGCAGTTGCACGCAGATCGAGAGCACCAGGATAATTAAGTTGTGGCTGAGTGCTGCCAGAAAGGTCGAACTTGTGAGAGCCGTGGCGAAATTGCGCAGCCCGACGAAGTCCGTCAAAGGCCCCAGGCCGCTCCAGTTCCAGAGGCTATAGTAGAAAGCTTGAACAACAGGGAAGAGCACAATTGTAACGTAGAGCACTGCGCAGGGCAGTAAGAAAAGTACGATTGTGCCAACATATCGGCCTCTTCTGCGCCGCGGCCTGGTGAGCGGCAAAGCCGCCGGGCTGTCTGTCGTATGCTGGGAGCCTGTGATCAGTTGCATCCGAAAATCCTTTCCAAAGCTCTTCAGTGAGCCTGGATAGTAGTGCCGATTCCTCATACCTGGAGCAAGATTGCCTCCCTGCTCCATTCTCTCCGACGGTGAGAAATTGGTTGCCATATCCTTCCCTGCAAGAGCTGGCGGAGAAGCGTGCTTCTCCAACCAGCAGGCTTTTCATATCCTGCGACTCTTGCAATACAGATAAACCTATTGATTCAATGACGAAGCAACTGCGTTATCAATCGCCTTGGCCGCGCTCTGGGGAGTAGCTGTTCCGGCGAACAGGCCCTGCGTTTGATCCAGCAACACCTGGCCAACCGCCGGGGGAAGATACTGGTCATAGTAGAGCTGGAAGTATGGCGCAGAAGCAGCTATCTGATCGACTTCTTTCCTCAACGGATCGGTGACGGCCGCCTCTGCCACCGACATCGGCGGCACGGCGATGCCCTGCTTCACCAGCGAGGTGACGTTTGCTGAACTGAAGAAGAACTTCAGGAAATCGATTGTCTCCGCGGTCGGCGCGTTCTTGCCAAGCGCCCAGCCGGCGCCACCACCCATCACATCATTCGGATTTCCTGCCCCACCCTCAACCATCGGGAACTGGAAAATCCCGAAATTCGGACCTTTTTTATCAGTGGCGACGCTCTTATCATTAGCGGGAGCCCATTGTCCCATCAGTTCCATGGCAGCATGGTAATTCCCCATAGCGCTCTCCTCGTCCGGGTCATAGGCCGCCCCCAGATAGCCCTTCTGGAAAGGATTCAGCTTGACCAATTGCTGGAGATACTGGCCAGCCTCGATAAAGGGCGGGTCGGTAAACGATCCGCCGTTGCGGCTGTATGCTTTTTCAAAAGCAGCCTTGCCGCCAATGCGCGTAGCGAGATAGGCCCACCAGTACATACCAGGCCACTCGTCTTTTTCGCCCAGGGCAAGGGGAGTAATGCCTGCTGCCTGTAGCTTCTTGACAAGCTGCAAGAAATCGGTCCAGGTAGCGGGTGTCGTTGTAATGCCTGCCTGGGCAAACATCGCTTTGTTATACCAGAAGAGGACCGCGCCATTGTCCCATGGAACACCGTAATAATGGCCATTCTGGCCATAGATGTTCAACACAGACTGATGGAACGAATTACCCCAGCTGCCTTGCAGATACGAGGTGATGTCCTGAACCAGACCTGCGTTGGCGTACTGAAAGAGAACGCCACCACCCCAGGTGTGGAAAAGGTCTGGAGGCGAACCCGACTGCATGACCGTTGTCAGTTTCTGTTTAAAGGACTGATTTTCGATGACCGTAATATTGATTTTGACGTTAGAATGCGCCTTCATGTACTGATTCGCCAGGTTCTGGAAGAACGTCTTGCCCGGATCAGTCGTCTGAATATGCCACCAGTTAATGGTAACCGGCCCCCCGCTGCTGCCGCTTGTGGAACTACCGCAGGCTGAGATTAGCGAGGGAATGCTCAAAGCAGCGCCCGCCGCGCCCACGCGGACCAGAAATTCGCGTCGTTTCATAAGGTCGTATGCTCCCTTCAAACATATTCGTGGAGAAGTAGCCCAACGCTGGGTAGAGAACAACCGTATTCATTGCTGCCAACAGGACCCCGGCTATCTTATCATGAGATAAGGACACAAATATGACAGCACAACCGTATGACAGCATAGGAAGATAACAAGTCAGACTGCTACTTTGGTTGAGAGAAGCGAAGCCCTCCTTTTCAAATTACACTCGCGGGAACAGAGGAACCACTGAGCCAAGACAAGACTCGCCGTTAAGAGTCTGATGAGCGCGTCCTTTCTTCAAACCGGTTTTACTACCCACCGGTTATGCTTCGGCTCAATCTCGTGCCCTTCCGCCCCATTTTGTCGGGTCGTGTGAGCGCTTGCACAACAAGTCAGTCCCATTTGGAATGAGAGCGCTTGCATAATTCTTTCCTATTAAATACCACATGGTTCGCTGCATTGTCAAGAGGGAATCTCCTTCTCGCGCGTTTCTGCCGTTCTTCTGGATCAGACGGTCGGATAACAAGCACGAGGCAAGCTCTCTTCTCAGACTTGCCTGGGATCGAGTCCACCGCGCTTCCTCGAACTTTCCTGTAAGCGCTTGCATAAAGGAAACTTGACAGATGGATACGGGCTGTGGTATTCATTAGCCATACAGAGGTTGTGCAAGCGCTTGCTGCCTTTGTGCAACCTTGCAGTAGCTTTGAAAAAGGAAACGGATATGGGCCAGAAAGGAATGGGCGGCAAAGACAATCTTGCCCAGGATATTACTATTTTTGATGTGGCAGAGAAGGCAGGCGTATCACATTCCACTGTCTCCCGCGTCCTTAATAATAAGAATAATGTCAGTATGGCAACCCGCGAGCGCGTGCTGCACGCGATGGAACAATTAGGCTACGTTGGCAATATTCACGCTCGCAGCCTGGCCGGTGGTCCTTCGCGTGTAATTGGCCTGGTGGTCGACCATGTCAATACCGGTTATACTGATGAGCTTATCAGGGGGATCGATGGAGCATTGGAAGCCCACGATTATAACCTGATGCTCTATACAACACACCGGCAGACAACCAGGGAGGCCGCGTACGTGACGAAAATGACGCAGGGTCTGGCCGATGGGTTGATTCTGATCGTCCCCCGCAATGAGAAAGCGTATCTGGAAACGCTGCAAAGACGCAGGTTCCCTTATGTGCTGATCGATTATCAGGGCTATAACCGGCATGTCCCTTCGATCATCACCACGAACAAAAAAGGGGGATACGACGCGACGGCATATCTCATTGAGACAGGCCATCGGCGCATTGGCTTTATCACTGGAGAAATGGCCTATGGATGCGCGGTTGAACGTCTAGAAGGCTACCAGGCAGCACTCGAAGACCATCATATAGCTTTTGATCCTGAACTGGTGCGCGAGGGCAGTTTTCTGCAACCCCAGGGCTATCAATGTGCATACCAGCTTCTCAGCCTGCCACAACCGCCCACGGCCCTGTTCGTTTCAAACGATGTCATGGCCTTTGGCGCTATGGAGGCCGCGCGTGAGCTTGGCTTCCGCATCCCTGACGACCTCTCGATCATCGGTTTTGACGATATTCCGCAAGCAGCTCATGTGCATCCCCCCCTCACCACCGTTCGCCAACCTCTGGAAGAGATGGGGCGCAGCGCTGTCAACCTGCTTTTCAAATATATTGACAATCCTCATATCGAGGTGGAACGAGTTGAACTATCCACCAGACTTGTTCTTCGCGAATCTTGCCGACCTCCACGCGCTTGAACTTCGAGTGAGCCAGCTTCTTCAACAGAACATGTATGCACGCGCTAACATACTTTGCCACAAAAAGCCTTGACAAAACGCTGAGAAGCAATGTATATAGTTATCAATGTATGCACGCGCTAACATAAAAATAGGGGAACCAGATAAATGATAACAACAGGTCAGTTTGGAGAAGCAAGAAGGCGGACCTTTGAGTGAAAACAGGACAGGTACCTCCGGCTGTTCCTTCAACTCCCGCCCCGGTGCCAGGCACAGCTACAGTCATTACTCACGGGAATCCCAGGTTGCCTGAGGTCGCTCTGACCTTTGATGATGGACCAGGAGAGTACACACTTCGGATTCTGGCCATCCTTCAGCATTACAAGGCGAGAGCAACGTTCTTTTCTATCGGGCAAAACGTCACGCAATTCCCCATGTATCTGCAACAGGTGCTGGCAGGAAACCATGCAGTCGGAAACCATACGTTCACGCACCCCCATTTACCGACGCTCTCTTTTGCCAGCATTCACCGGGAGCTTAGCGCTACCCAGAACGTGGTACACAAGGAGGCTGGGACCTATCCTATGGTGTTCCGTCCACCCTATGGAGAATATAACGCGGACGTGGTGAAAGCAGCTAACCAGTTGGGCATGACCGTTGTCACCTGGGGGGCCGACGCTCACGATTGGGTGACTCCACAACCATCCACAGATCTGATTGCTTCACGTATCCTCAGCGCCGCCGGCAACGGCGCAATCTTTCTCCTCCACGAGGCTGGGGGCGACCGCGCAAATACGGTGGCGGCTCTTCCCACCATCATTACCGGTTTGCAAGCTCGCGGCTTGACTCTGGTCACACTTCCTCAGATGCTGGCAAATCTCGATATTTAGGGAATCCGAAGGATAATAGAACCTGCACTCACCGCATATTATCTTCTTACATTTACTCATTCAACAGAGAGGCGAGGGCTTTGTCCTCACCTGAGCTTGTGATCTTTTTCCCCCCAATTGGAGGACGGGAAAAGCACTTTGAGGTGATGTCTCCTTTCAGGCAGATTCATCCGTATAAAACGAAAGCAGGCATCTTCATAAGAGACCATCAATCAAGTAAACAGCAAGGAGGCGAGCGCGTTATTAGAGAGCCTGCTCTTGTCGGGCAGGCATACTATAGATTATAGAAGGAGGGCAGGTATGTGGAAAAGTTTGCTGAAAACAGGTTGCTTCTTCTTCCTCCTCGTTCTCGTGGGCTAC
>DATGKW010000146.1:0-6458 GCA_035294465.1 Ktedonobacteraceae bacterium
ACCATTGATGGCAGTCGAACCGGTGTTGGTGATGGTCAGGCTTGCCCCGAAGCCTCCGGGCCACTGATTGGTGAGAGCGTAATGCACACTGCAGCTGGAGCCAGAGACCGGCGTTGGGGTGGGAGTGGTGCCCTGAGTCGGTGTGGGAGTCGGAGTGGTGCCACGTGTTGGCGTCGGCGTCGGGGTGCTGCTCACGCTGCTGCCGTAGCCAGCGGCTACGATGCTGGCCTGAACAGCGTTATCGGTCGCGTCCGAAGGATAGCCAGACGTCATCACGCCCTCGTAGAAGGTACCAGCGGCACCGTTGCTGTTGTCGCCACCAATTCCGAGAATAATAGCGCCCTGCTTGTGCATGGGATTGTAGCCAGAGACATTGGGGCGCGGTCCACTGTACATCGTGGTCAGGCCGCCGGATTGCGCATTGCCAGCCTTGATCGCCCAGAGGTTTGGCCCGCCCTTTATCATCGCAGTGACGTAGCGAGACGTGATACTCTGGTCTCCGCTATTGAACCCGGCGTTGACTCCAGAATACAGACCATTTTCCATGTCCGCCATGACCCAGGGGCCATTGCCGGTGCCATAGCCCCATACTTTGATATTGCCGAAGTAAATGGCCTCCATCGTGCCATTGCCATCGTCATGGTTGTTGGTTTCGGCGTTGCCGTAATCGAAGCAGCACCCTCCGTTATAGTGCGTGCCATCGAAGATCGCGTACTCGCCTTCGGGATTGTCGCCGGTCGCAATGCCCGAAGTGTTGTCGTCGCGGTACCCGGTGCCAGGAGCGATGTAGACGCCGTAAGCCTCGTGGCCATTGATCATGATCGGCGCCGCGGTTGCGTTCGCGAGGTTGTCATATCCACCAGCAGCCGGGCCGGAGAACCCACCGGGAGGGGCCTGAGTTAGATTGTTGCCATGCCCTGATTGGTCGTAGATGACGGTGATCACGCAGGTCGTGCCGGCGCAGAACGAATCCTGCGCGGCTGCGTTGGCATAGCCGCCCGGACTCAAGACGCCAATGTTCAACGTAGCATTATCCGACGCGCGCCTGACCTGGTACAGGTTCCCATCGTAGGAGCTGAACAGAGCGCGTACCGTGCTGTGGGCGGCAACACATGGCGTGCCACCGGCCGCATAAATGTCGCAGGGCAATGAACCAGCAGCTAACGCTGGTGTTGTCGCAGCTCCAAACAGATTGGCAAGACCGAACGTGCTGACTACAAGACACAGCGCAGCAATGAATCCGGCTATGCTTTTCCAATGGCGAAAGGGCAGGCGTCGCATACCTGCGTTCAATGGTTTCATGTCCTTGTTTCCTTTCTCCTAACAGAAAATGGCTTCTTCCTCTTCTCTTCTGAGAAGCCGCGCTTCCGTTCTCGCCCTGGCCAGGCCCTCCTGGAGACGAGATATCCGGTTCCCTGTTCGGCTGGTCTTTCCCCAACAGACAAGAAAAGCGGTGTTACACGGCTTTCCAGCCCGCTTCGTGCGTCAGGCAAAAACGGACATAACGATAAAAAGTCGACCTTCTCCAAAAAGAAAAAGCTCACCTCCTTCGTTGTGAGCTTCCCACGCGGGAAGCCCTCCTTGTATTTTTGTATTTAAGCGCTTAAATTTCTGGCCTGTTGTATTCCCCTCTCTCCAGTTGCGTGAAAGGAAGTTGGCTTCAAAGAGCGGCCAGCTCAGGGGTTGTTCATCAGATCAAGCGGGTGATGTTCCTCTTCGAGACGTGTTTTTTCATCTAGAAAAGGTGCATCGCCAAAAGTATAGAAGATTCTTTGTGCTTCTGACCACGACAGGTACACGGCAGATACAGAGCAGGTGCAAAGCAGGTTTCGCAAAGATGAACGGTGTTCCTCCCTTGCCACCTCGGCACACATCCGGGTGGCAAGGGAGGAACACCGTTCACAATGCCAGCGAGGACCAATTCCGGCGTTGCCATCGCTGGCCCCGGCAGCGCTGGTTGGTGGCCTGTCAGCCTATCTGATTCACAGTTTCACCAATGTCAGGCCGAAGATATCGCCGGAATCGCCGATTTCGGCCAGCGCCCAGTCGGGAATGGGGTCGTCTACGGAGATGATCATCAGCGCTGTATCCGGCGGCTGCTGTGAATCGCGGCGGCGCGGGGTGCGCTCGCTCGGCCCAACGTCCATGTGGCGAATATTCACGTGCGCCTTGCCCAGAACCGTGCCGACGCGTCCGATCATACCTGGCTGGTCGTAATTGCGGCAGAAGAGGATATAGCCTTCCGGCACAATCTCGGTCCAGTAGCGCCCGACGCGCACAACCCGCGGAACGCCATGCATGACCGTACCGGCCAGCACATCGATATGCTCGTCGCCCGACCCAGGCTTGCCCGCAAACGAGGACGTGTAACCGTTGCTATCCAGCACGCGCATAGTGATCAGATTGGCAAACTCGGCGGGCGTAGATGATTTCTGCTCGACAATCTCCAGCCCCCACTGTTTGGCCAGAGCCGGCGCATTGATCATATTGACGTGCGCGTCCGAGATCGACTCCAGCAGGCCCTTGATCAGAGCCGCTTTCAGCGGGCGCAGATCGTAATTGGCGATATCGCCGCTGCACGAAAGCTCAATCTTGCTCAAGGGGCCGGGCTGCAACTGCGTATAGAGGCGGCCTAGCTTCTCGACCAGGCGCATGTAGGGCTGCAAGACTTGCAGGGTCTCCGGCAGGATGAGCGGTGCGTTGACCGCTGCCCGCGGAAAGCCGCCGCGCAGCACCGTCACCACCTGCTCGGCCACATCTGTCGCCACGCCAACCTGCGCCTCTTCGGTGGAAGCGCCCAGGTGAGGAGTAGCAATCACACGCTCGTGGGCCAGCAGAAGCTTGAGCGTCTCGTTATCGCGAATCGGCTCCTGGCTGAAAACATCCAGGGCCGCGCCCGCCAGCCGTCCCTCGTTCAGCGCGTGCAGCAGCGCCTCCTCGTCGATCAGCCCGCCGCGCGCGCAGTTAATCAGGCGGGCTGTCGGCTTCATCAGAGCCAGCTCGCGCGCACCGATCAGCCCGCGTGTGCCGCTAGGGCCGCTGGTGAGCGAGGTGTGCAGCGTGACAAAATCGGCCTGCTCCAACACCTCGTCCAGTGTGAACATGCTCACGCCCAGCTTGCGCGCTTGCTCAGGGGAGACATACGGATCGTGGGCAATCACCTGCATTTCCAACCCCTGCGCCCGCCTGGTCACTTCGGTTCCAACCTTGCCCAGACCGATCACACCCAGCACTTTATTGCGCACCTCCACGCCCATAAAACGGTTCTTTTCCCACCGTCCGGCTTTGGTGCTGCTATTTGCTTCGGGGATATGCCGGGCCAGGGCCATCAGCATCGCGATAGTATGCTCAGCCGCCGCCACGATATTGCCGGTCGGCGAATTCACCACCATAATGCCGGCAGCCGTCGCGGCTTCGGTATCGATATTATCAACGCCTACTCCTGCGCGCCCAACAATTTTCAACTGCGTGGCCGCCGCCAGAATATCAGCAGTAACCTGCGTGGCGCTGCGCACAATCAGGGCTGTGTACTCGCCAATCGCCGCTCGCAATTGCTCGGCTTTAAGCCCGGTGCGCACATCGATCTGCGCCTCTGGCAACTGCGCGCGCAGGTAATCGATTCCCTCCTGCGCGATCTCATCGGCGATCAGGATGCGCGGCGCACCGGCGGCTTCCTCGTGCTCTTCCTCTGCTCCCATCGTTTGATCTCTCTCCCCTCTCTACTTCCTGTAGCCTGACTCGCTCAAGCGAGCTTCCACGCGATCCAGCGCTTCTGCTATCTCCTGCTGGGTGAAGGACCCCAGGTGGCCAATGCGGAATATCTTCCCCTCCAGTTGCCCCTGCCCATTGGCCAGCACCACGTGATCTTGCTCGCGCAGCGTTTTGAGCAGGGCTTTGGTATCGATGCCCGCCGGCGTGAGGATAGCAGAAACCGTATTGGAGGCATTGGGGTGATCGGCGAGCAATTGCAACCCCATCGCTTTCGCGCGCCCGCGCACATATTCACCGATCTGCTCGTGCCGCCGGAAAATCTCCTCGCGTCCCTCTTCCAGCATAAGCTCCAGAGCCAGATCCAGGGCATAGAACAGCGAAATCGGTGGCGTTGTCGGATGCTGCCATTTCTCCAGGTTCTTGAGCGAGTTTTGCCAGTCGAAGTAGAAGCGCGGCAGGTTAGCCGTTTTATTGGCTGCGAGCGCGCGCGGACCAACGGCGATCATCATCAGCCCTGGCGGAGTCATCCAGCCCTTCTGCGAGCCGGTGAAGACCACATCGAGATCCCAGGGGTCCATCTCCAGAGGCACGCAGCCCAGCGAGCTTACTGCATCGACGGCGATCAGCGCGTCGGGATTGTGCTGGCGAATCACTCGACTCAGCGCCTCGATATCGTTGGTCACGCCCGTCGACGTCTCGTTATGCGTTACCAGGACGCCCTTGTATGGTTCGCTGGCCTTCAGCCGCGCCGCGACCACTTCGGGGTCGGCTGCCTGGCCCCAGGGAAAATCAATTTTTGTCACCTTCAAGCCAAACCGTCCGGCGATAGTGGCAAAGCGGTCGCCGAAGTTGCCAATCGAGATGGCAATCACATGATCTCCTGCTGAGAAGAGATTGGCGATAGATGCTTCCTGCCCGCCGGTGCCGGAGGCCGGATAGGTCAGGACCGGCGAGGCGGTCTGGAAGAAATATTGCAGGCGGGCGGTCACCCGGCGCAGGATGGCTGCGAATTCTGGCCCGCGATGATTAATCATTGGCCGGGCCATCTCGGCCAGAATGCGAGCGGGTACCGGCGTCGGGCCGGGCACGCGCAAGTTCTGCGTAGGAATTGGTTGACGAGGCTCAACCTGTGGGGCTGCAATAGCTTTGCGTATCTGGGTGGTCATGGCTTTCTCCATCTAGCTGGGCTGCTCTGAGCCGACTATCGTACAAAATGTTCTGTTCTGCCTCGCTGCAACAAGGCGCGGCGGAATACCATCGGTGTATCCGCCGCGCTGCTGATTCATCTCTGCCAACAGTATAGCATTAGAGGCTGCCGATTTCAAAGCTTTCTGGCTAACTGGCTCAATTTTTATAGATGATCTCTACATAATCTCCCCCTGTCAAGTGTCAAAAAGAACTATGGAAGCAGATGCGCGGCCTCCTTGAGCACGGCGCGGATTTGGCCTGCGGCGTACAATGATAAGTAGAGGTAAGGAAAGAAAGGAGGCGTTTGCATGAGAAAGGGCCTGTGTTTCGTCCTTGTAAGCCTGTTTGTCCTGCCACTCTGGATGATGAGCGCTACGTTGCCTGCCTTCGCTTCTACCAGGCGGGCAACTGTTCCCCAGGCAAAGCTGGCGCGTACCATCGCACTCTCACCTGGGCAGCGCCGGCCCCAGAAATATCTTCCCTCCTATGGAGGCGGATGGCAGGTGAATAATCAGCATGCCGGGGCGGTCGCGCACAACTCAGGCAACCGGTACTATCGGGGGCACGACCAAGGCAATAGCGGCAACCACGGCTACAATCGTGGATATAACGAGGACGATAGCAGTAACGCGGCCAATCAGGTCGTGAATCGCAGCGGAATAATGCGATATAGTAGAAACAACCAGTATTTCCACATTAAAGCCGATAATTCGCTAAACTTCCATTACATCGGATATCAGCAGGGGAATAGCGGGAATAATGGTTATAATAGCGGTTACAATCGCGACAACAGCCAGAATTTCGGCAATCAAGTAATCAACTAGAGAAATATCACAAGAGGAGTGGCAGGGAAGGGACAAGTGGAAAGAGGAATGCTTTCTTCAAGATCACATACATATATCTGTTTTATGGTTTTCAGTCTATTGATTATTTTATCATTTTTCGTATGGAAAACAGCGCTCGCGCGTGTATCTACCGCACAGATTACTCATGCCGGTCTGGCTCGCAGTGGGCAAGATCCTGGACCAGGCGGACCGGCCCTTTCTAACCAGGTGAACAACCAGGCCGTGCAAGCGGTCAACAATGGGGGCGGGAACGCGACCTTTGTTGGCAAAGGCCAGGGGAACAGCGGCAACCAGGGGATCAATAAAGGATTGAACCAGACCAACGCTGCCAACGGAGGCAACCAGGTCAGTGGACAGCGCAGGATCATCGGAGTTCAGGAGAACAATCAGTTCTTGCAAGCGACCAACAACGGAGGCGGGAATGCAACCTTTATCGGCACCGGCCAGGGAAACAGCGGCAACCAGGGGATCAATCAGGGAAACAACCAGGATAATAGTAACAACCGGGGCAACCAGGTGAATAACCAGGGGGATATTATCGGCACCCAGATCAATGACCCGGGGACCGAGGTGAACAACCAGGGAAGCCTGATTCAGCACCAGGTAGACTACATCAATTTGTTGCCGAACCTGGGCATCGGCCTCCACCTGCTTCCATCCCCTCAGCTTGTCCTGAGCCTGGGAAGGTAAGGATCTTGCAGCTTTTAGCGTGAA
>DATGKW010000147.1:0-25508 GCA_035294465.1 Ktedonobacteraceae bacterium
CCTACTCGCCCATGATGCGATAGACATAATCCTGGCTCTGGCCGGGCATGCAACTGAGCCAGTTGCTTCCACAGGCGTAGGTTGCTCCCTGGACAGCGCCGGGGCCAGCGTTGTAAGCGCCCAGGGCTTTAGCATAGTCGCCGTACCGGTGGTAGTAGCTGGCCATGAGCTGGGCAGCGCCTCGCAGGGCCTGGTAGGGGTCCCAGGGATTGATACCGAGGCTGGAAGCGGTGTAAGGCTCGAATTGAGCAATGCCTTCCGCGTCTGTGACCGAGACCGCGTTCGGATTGAAGCCGCTCTCCTGATTGATCTGACGTACAAAATAGACGGGGGGAATGCCGGCTGCTACAGCGTCCAGCTCAGCAACATGAACATAAGGGCTGTTGGGAATCTGCATATAAGGCAGGCCGGCACCGTTGAGAGATGTTGGAGAAATATCCACGTCGCCCAGGTGAGCCTGAAACTGCCAGTCGGCCTGAGCGGAGCGAATCCAGCTTCCCAAGCCGGAAAAGAAAGCGCCAGCCTGGTTATCGGCGAGCGGGGAGAGCGTTGCCAGCGTTCCGATGAAAAAGATCAGCATCGCAGTGAGCACTATCGTCTGGCGAAAGCCGGGTTTCAAGCGCCTGCGTGATCCTGGCTTTCGCTTCTGCTCGGAGCGAATGATTACCAGACGGGTGGTCGTGCCGGTAGTGCGCTCCGCAGCTTGCAGGGTGGAAGCCAGGGCCGGCAGTTTGGCCGTAGCGACTGGGCGCTTAACAAATGCAGTAAGCTTGTGGGTATCGGCTGTGGGCCGGGAGCCGCTGAGCAATATGAGTGGCAGATGGCCTGTTGTCTGGAATGGAGCCGGTATAGGTTCTGTCGTGGTCTCTTGTGGAGGCTCCGGTAGGACCTCAGCGATTGTAGGGATTGGATCGGTTGTAGCTGTGGGCGACGTTGCGACCGCCTCCTCGATTTCGTCAAATCTTGGGGGCCGGCGGAATTGCTGCATAACCTACCTCTTTCCTTACCGATCTAGCGAAAAAGACGCCAGCGTTGCCAGCGCCTGGATCGGAAGAAGGACACTTCTGTACTCCTAACATTTACAGGGGTAGCCAGGAAAGACGCCCTGATTCTAAAATAGAGCGTTGTTCTCCACTTCCACATCAATCATCATCCCTCTATCCCGGTCAAGCCTGTATCAAAGAATGTCATCTTTTATCAAGAAGACGCTGTAGAGTCTACCTAACTGAACCAGGATGCGTCAATTTTTTGGGGGACATCCGAAGAAAAATAGGATGAAACTCCCACATGCTGGATCGACCTTAACTCCGTTCGCCTCCGGCTTAATTATCGCGCGTGGGCCATACCGTTCGCGTTTTGTTTTTCGAGCGTGCTTTTTGGTCGCGTGGCTTTGGCCGGAGGCTTACGAGGTGCCTGGCGGAGAATGTTGGTGGGAAGGTGGGGTTCGAGCGCGCCCAGCACGTTAAGATAGACCTGTTTCTCTTCGCGCAAGATGCCGGACGCTCCGAGTTGCTGCCATTCTAGAGGAAACGAAGGTATCTGGACGTCTGGCCACTGGAGATGGTGAAGATTATCCGCCTGCGCGAGCCAGATGGCGAGATCGAGCAGTTCGGGATTTTCGGTCAGCCTGGCCAGATTGTAGACATCGCGCATACACTGAAGAATTTCCTGCTGCCCTTCATAGGCGACGGAGGGCTCTGTTTCTGCCCAGGTTATAGGATAGACTGGTAGCGGCAGATGATAGGCGTGGTTCGTAGCAAAGCGATCGATCAATTCGCCGGGAGTATGCGCGGCAATGCCATGTTGCTTCAACTGGGCAGGGAGAGCCTGCATAAACTCAAAAATGCCGCTGGCCTGGGAGTGACGTTCACCAAATGTTTCAAAGTCCCAGCCAAGCAGGATGCAATCACCGTTGGCGCGAGCGACCCAGTCGGCATACCCGTCGGCGTAGAGCGGGTAGCCAGACTGGGCGCGACGCGAGAAGCGCAAAGCGACTTCTTCGCTAAGTTCGCGGTGGCGAGCCAGCAGGTAGGGACTGTTCTCAAGAAGCGTCTCGCCGGTATAGGGCGGTCCCAGGCAATCGCGCTCGGCATGTTTCGCGCTGCTGCGTCGGGCGCGGGTGGGCAGTTTAATCTCGACCGCGCAAGGCTGTTCAACGTAATACCGGTAGAGATAATTGCTGGAACGCCACTGCATAATGCGCGGCGTGCTATTGATGATGGCTCCACGAAAGCCGGCGGCGTCAAGGGCTGCATAGAGGCTGGTAGACATGCTCATCTCGGTAGCATCGGTCAGGGTGGGACGCTTGCCGAAGATGCTTTCCATTTCACCGACCATCCAGCGCATACGCATGGTAAAGTCCGGGAGATGAATCAGCGCATGCAGGCTATGATATGGCTCGGCTCCGACAAGCTCCACTCCTTCTTCCGCTACCAGTTCACGGAAAAGTTCGATCAGCGCAGGCTCCCAGCGTTCGGCCTGGTACACGAAGGAGAGCGAAAGGCCCAGGGCCAGCCGCAGGCCCTGCTTCTGAACCAGATCAAGAATCATGCGCGCAGCCGGGTAATAACACGAGCGCGCAGTCTGGCGGAAAGAGCGTTCGTTCAGACGTTCATCAAAGAGACAGCGTGTGATATCCTCGACGGAGGCACAACGCGGAATAGGTTGAGCCGGCAATTTCAAGCGGCGCGGCTGGTGTACCAGCATATAGAGAGCCACATCAGCAACCATAAAAATATCCTCAATCGACCTTTTGTTGCAATATGCACGGAAAATGGCATAGAGGGCCGCTTCAGCGTGTCCTGCCTCGCTTCAGCCTGGGCTTTCCGCTATATGCTCAGCCTGGCGTCACGATGGGGCGCCCGCCGCCGAACAAGTACGGTTCTTGCGGGATTAGTACAGGGCAGATGCTCCCCGATAAATCGGGAGAAGGCACGATAAATCAGCCCTCTATGGCGGTTCTCAGGCGTTTCGCGCATGTTTCTGATTTCACAAAGAATTTAACCGGAAGCAATAAGATAAGCGGCGTTGCTATACTTACCAGTTCACGGGTTAGCAAAGCAAATATCCTGCTTCCTTGCCAGAAATTCCAGTTTACTCAACAAATTTTCAATCACCTGGTCCCAGAGAAACTGCTGAGCGGTCAGGCAACCGGAGCGGCGAATGCGCTCCTGTTCCTCTGGATGGCGGCGCAAGTAGAGCAGATAGCCAACGATCTCGTCGGGATCGTCGGTCTCTGTAACGATGGCGTTTTCCATAGAAATCGCGTAATCTTCGCCGGTGCTGCCTGTGACCGCGATGCCCTGGGCCGCCATGACTTCGAGGGCAACCAGGCCAAAGGGTTCGTGGCCGCTATTAGCCAGCGTGGCATCGGCAGAGCGATAAATAGTGCGCACGAATTCCTCTGGCAGGAAGAAACGCAGATTGTAGATATCGGCGGAGCCGGCGTTTGCCACGAGGTCCAGACATTGATTCAGATCCGGGCGCCTGGGAGCGGTCACATCGTGGATGGTCAGGCCGATGTGATAGGCATGGCGCAACACATCCGTTCCATGCGGCTCGATCCCGCCGCGTACAAAGAGCGTGATCGGGTGGCCGCTATGTTTGAGCCGGGCCGCTGCTTCAATCGCCATCATCCAGCGTTTGTCGGGATCGAAGCGTCCGATTTTGAAGAGGAACATGCGGCGTGGGTCGCCCTGGCGGGCTACCTCGCGCAAACGTTTCACGTTATCCTCGTCAACGTCGTTCAAGTAGCGGGTAGGAATGCCATTGGGAATGACCAGTGGATTGACACCGTATGCCCACATCTTATGCTTCATGTATTTGCTGACGGTGCAAAGTGTGGTTACGAAGTTCAGACGTCCCCAGTTAATGCGATGGAGAGACATCAGGCTGTTGAGGTTCCAGAGCATCAAAACCTTCTGACGAATGCCGAACCAGTGGAGCAGATCGGAAATGCGGATCATCACTTCGGCGGTATGCCAATCCTCGCCCATGATCACGACAGTTTTGTTTTCGGCGACCGCCGGCCTGGCAATCTCATTGTAGATATGGTAAGGGACGCTTTCGTTGAAATCGTAGAGTTTTTGTTCCTCGCCATCGTAGACGCCATTGGGATAATATCTACTCACCCACTGCGACCAGCGTTTGAGAATCAGGCGGCCATCGACCCGCGTTTCAACCGAGGGCTGGTAGGGATCACCGATAAAAATCAGGTGGGTGGTATAGCCTTGCGTGGCCAGCGCCTCGCTTAATTCAGTCACGCGTGTTCCCAGGCCGCCGGCGGTAGAATAGACATCCGGGCCCTCGAAGCAGAGCATGACAAAGATAGTGTTTGCCGGCGAAATAGCTCCGTCGTGTTCAATCATACAAGTACATATCCTCGTGATGTGATGGGGCAGACACAACGTCCTGGCGGGATTGTCCGTCCTCTTTTTCTAGTATAGCATCGCTGTCAGAAGGAACGTGTTTATCTATTTTGATTGTATCACACAAGAGACGCAGTGATGCTTTAGAAGAGCGGACGCTGAGGGGGTCTTTCCTGCTGTTGCCCCCGCGTCTCTTCGTGGCAGAGCGTTATGATAGACTCTTGCAGCGCCAGCAGTTCGGCGTAACGCCCGCACCGCGCGAGAAGCTGTTTAGCAGTTCCTCGCTCTTTGATCACGCCCTCTTCTAAAACGATGATTTCATCCATGCGTTCCAACCCTATTAGCCGATGGGTAATCAGCAGGGTCGTGCGACCCGCCATCAGCGTTTGGAGAGTGGTCAGCACTGCCTGTTCCGTGCGCGGGTCAAGATTGGCAGTAACTTCATCGAGCAAGAGAATGGGCGCGTCCTTGAGCAATGCGCGAGCGATGGCCAGTCGCTGGCGTTCGCCACCAGAGAGGCGCAGCCCCTGCTCACCAATCTGGGTATCCAGACCTTGTGGTAGCTGGCGCACAAACTCTCCAAGTTGCGCCAGTTCCAGCGCGTTCATCAACTCATCGTCGCTCGCCTCCGGACAGGCCAGCAGCAGATTGTCGCGCAGGGTTGCGTTGAAGAGATAGGTATCCTGAGTGACCACACCCATCAGCGCGCGCAGGTCTTCCAGGGCATATTCGCGAATATCTCGCCCGTTCAGGGAGATGCGCCCCTCAGTGGGGTCCCAGCAGCGCAAAGCCAGTCGCAACAGCGTGCTTTTGCCAGAGCCGCTGCTTCCCACGAGCGCGACGCGGCGGCCAGGCCGCAGATGCAGCTTGATCTTGTTGAGTACCAGTGGCCCCTCTCTGTTGTACGCAAAGCTGACCTGCTCAAAGACCAGCTCGTAAGCGGTCCTGGAAGAAATCGACGGCAGAGCAGCAGGCTCGACTGGATCTACAACTGGCGGCTGGGCATCTGCCAGGGCGAAAAGTCGCCGCCCGGCTGCCAGCGAGTGCCCAAGAAACTGAGCGGCCTGTCCCAGAGGCTGAATCACCTCAAAGCTCGCCAGGGTGAGCAGAGCCAGGCTGCCAAGATAGATGCCCCCGACCTGCCGACTTGTTATCAGTGGGATCGCCAGCAGTAGCACACACCACATGGCCGCGTTTCTGCATAGGTCGATCAGCGCTTCCTGCAAGGCAATGACAGAGGCCATTCTTCGTTGCAGCCTGCCCAGGCATTGGTCGTAAACGCCTACTTTCTGGAGAAACGCTTCTGCCCGGCCATACGCCAGAAGCTCTTGCATACCCTGAATGCTATCTACCAGCAAAGCCTTCTCTTCCGCACGTGTGGCAAGCTGCTGCCGGCCTACGCCCAGTGCGAGCCGCCAGGAGAGCAGAGGCACACCAATGCTCGCGCAGGCTAGAAAAGCGAGCGCGATCCAGGCCAGCAATGGGCTAAAAAATGCCAGGGCCGCGTATGTAAGCAGAATGATGCTGGCGGCAACTACAAGGGGCGCAAGGGTACGCAAGTAGACGTTCTGCAGCTCGTCAATGTCGGCCAGCAGCCGAGATAGCAGGTCGCCGCTGCGATAGTTAAGTAGAAGCGAGGGTGCGAGCGGTTCCAGGCATGCGTAAACACGCACGCGCAACTTTGTGAGCAGGCGTAGGGTTAGATCGTGCGAAAGATAGCGCTCAGCGTAGCGAGCCAGCGGCCGTGCTATGCCCATCAATTGCACAAAGTACATAGGCACAGCCAGCAAAATCAATAACCGGGCCACAGAGGAAGCAATAACAAGATAAGCAGCCATTGCCAGCAAGACAAGGTTGCTCGCGACGGTGGCGCATCCCAGAAAACTGGCCAGGATCAGCCGCCAGTCTAACCTCACCTGGTCTTTGAGCAGGCGTAACAGAGTCTTCACGCGGGTACTCGCTTTCCTGGTCGGCGCGGCGTCGCCGGAACTGCACCCTGCTCGCTCCGTAGCCAGTGATCTAGCGTTCCTGCAACTCTTCCGCGCCCCTTTTCTAGAACGACAACCTGGCCGGCCGCAGCAATTGTATTTAGACGATGCGCGATCACCAGCACCGTACGATCCTGCATCAGGCGCTCAAGAGCATGGCGTAGCGCATACTCACTTTCGGGGTCAAGGCTGGAACTTGGCTCATCAAGGATCAACAGCGGGGCATCTTTGAGAAAAGCACGCGCGATGGCAATGCGCTGAACCTGTCCAGCGCTCAAACGCATACCCTGCTCGCCTACTAGCGTTTCAAAGCCCTGCGGCAACTGCCGAATAAACTCCAGCGCCCCTGCCTGTTCGGCGGCCTGAAGGATCTCCTTTTCGTTAGCGGAGGGGCGAGCCAGGCGGATGTTTTCGCGCACGGTCTCGTAGAAAAGATACGGGCGCTGAGGAACCAGCGCGACATACTCGCGCCATAGCTCAACAGGTAGCTCATTGATAGGGATACCATTGGCGGTAATCGTGCCCTGGTCGCACTCGATGAAACGCAGCAGCAAACGAGTCAATGTGCTTTTTCCGGCTCCGCTGCGCCCAACCAGGGCCGTACAGGAGCACGCCGGCAGAGTCAAATTGATGCCGGATAGGGCTGGCCGTTCGCTGCCAGGATAAGTATAGCTCACATTATGGAGAACGATCTCCAGCGAGCCGGTAGGACCCGCAGTCGTGGATAAGGTGGTATGCGGTAGAGGCAGAGGTGCCTCTAGAATCTCGCCGATGCGCAGCGCGGAAGCCTTACCTTCCATAGCGGCATGGCGAGATGCTCCAAGCTCGCGCAGCGGGCGATAGAACTCAGGAGCCAGGAGAAGTACGAAAAGTGCTACCTGTAAGCTAATACTATGGCGTAGCAGACGTATACCCAGGATTATCGCTATCAGGCCAATTGCCATCATTACAAGGAATTCCAGCCCCGCGCCCGATAGAAAAGCCCGGCGCAACACCTGCATTGTCTTCTCGCGGTACTCCTCGCTGATATGGGCCACTCGCGCTTGTTCTGCACGGGCGCGTCCGAACAGCTTGAGGGTGGTTAATCCCTGCACCATGTCAAGAAGATGCGCGCTGAGATGCGCGAGCGCCGTCCACTGGCTGCGGGCTGCTCGCTCCGTCTTGCTACCGAGCAGCGCTATTAGAAAAGGGATAAGTGGAGCCGTCAGCAAAAGCAACAAGGCGCTTAGCCAATCCAGCGGGAAAATTGCCAGCAGGATGAGTAGAGGAACCAGTACGCTGAGAGCTATCTGAGGCAGGTAGCGACTGACATAAGCGTCCAGGCGTTCGATTCCCTCGCTCAACGTTGCTCCTAGCTCCCCGGCGCGCTCATTCTGCACATAGGCCGGTCCGAGCCGGAGCAGGTGAGCGAACAGGCGCCGGCGTAGGTCAGCTTTCATTGTGATAGCGGCCTGTTGCGCGCTCACTTCTCGCCCCCACACCAGAACAGCGTGGCAGATAAGTCCGGCCAGCAAGAGGCCCAACAGGTCCTCCAACTGGGCCAGGGTCGCCTGCTGGAGAAATACCCGCGAGATAATCGTGCTAAGCACAAACATTTCTACGATAGTTACAAGAGAGCTGGGCACGCCCCAGAGCATAGCCAGAGCCAGCGCTCTGCGCGAGCGCGGCAGGACAGAAGAGAGCCTTGCGCGTTCTGGTGGCGTGCTGGATATGAATGCCATCAGTAACCCCTCTCGTTTCTGTTTGTTAGTGGGTGAGTCTTGACTCTTTATTCAGTATAAAGAGGGGATACATATAAATAAATCGGGAAGCTGCCTCATTTCTCCGAAGAATGCCAGAGAGGGCCGCTTCAGCGTGGGCCGCGTGCCGTGCGATCAGCCTGCTCTCACGATGAGATGCCTGCCGCGTCCACCGAATACGTACGGATCTCGCAGGATTCGTGCAGGGCAGGCGCTCCCCGATAAATCGGGAGAGGACACGCTAAGGTGGCCCTCTCTGGCGTTTTTCGGGTATTTTACGCGCGCTTCAGGGTCCTGTTGGAGTAGAAGTTGTACTCGGCGTAGGCGTGGGCGTAGGAGGCGGAGAAGTCGGGTCCGGGGTAGGACTCGGCTGCGGCCTCGGCGTGGGTGTGGGCGTAGGAGGCGGTGTGGGCGTGGGCGTAGGAGTACCCTGGGTGTAGTTAACTACGTAGATTGTCACAGATGAGCCAACCGGCACAAGCGTACCGCTGGGCGGATCAACCCGTTGCACAGTGTTGGGCTGTTGTGTGGGATCTGTTCCGGCAGGTTGAATGGTAAAGGTCAGGCCGGCGTTCGTCAGGAGCTGCTCGACTGTACCCAGAGGCTTGCCAGCCAGATCTGCAGGAACGGCTACCGATTGCGTGGAAGTGCCCATCCTGACATCAATAGTTGAGCCTTTTGTCATAGACTGGCCATCCTGCGGGCTTTGAGACAGAACCACGCCGCTATGGCTGCCATCGTCGGAATGCACCACAAAGCCAGCGGCGCTGGCGGCCTGCTGCGCCTGCGTCCAGGTATCTCCGATCAGGTTGGGCACAATAGCCGTCTGTGTGGTAGATGAGCCGGGCAGAAATGGCAAGGGCAGACTGATAAAACCCAGGTATGCGGCCAGATACACACTAAAACCAAGTAATAAGAGCGTGGCAAGAATGATCAGGACAGTAATAACCCCGGCTGCGCGCCCGCCATTCATCGTCTCCTGGCTGCCCGAACGAAATGGGCGGGTTGAGCCGGAATCCATGGTCTGGGGCACAAAGGGAGTATATGCTTGCTGGCTGGCCATGATCTGTTGCTCATACGGAGACATGCCGGGCATAGCGTAGCCGCCCGGCGAGATCGTTGGCGCGTCTGCCAGCGAGTGATTGGGAGACGAGGTGGACACCTGCGCCGCAGGCTGGCGGGGATTGCTACGCCCGCTTCTGCCGGGACGTGCCGGAATATTGTTGAAAGTGATAGGAGCCGGGGATGTCTTGTCCACGAGGAACTGGTTTGTGCCCATTTCGCTGGCATCGGCTTCGCCGAGGCTCTCCAGTGCTCGTGCCAACTGCGAGCCGTCGCGGAAACGCATCTCCGGAATTTTTTCCAGGCAGCGCAGAATGATATCTTCCAGGCTCTGGGGAATACCTGGGTTCAGTTCGCTAGGCGGGACTGGCGGGTCCTGGATATGTTGCATAGCTACAGCTACTGGCGTATCACCATCGAAAGGAGTGCGTCCGGTGAGCATCTCGTACATTACAATGCCGAGGGCATAGACATCGGCAGCCGGACTCACGATTTCGCCCTGGGCCTGCTCTGGCGCGTAGT
Organism: Ktedonobacteraceae bacterium; assembly: GCA_035294465.1. Taxonomy (GTDB): domain Bacteria; phylum Chloroflexota; class Ktedonobacteria; order Ktedonobacterales; family Ktedonobacteraceae; genus Paraktedonobacter. The sequence goes on from DATGKW010000147.1 coordinate 9,679, forward strand.
ACTGAACTGTGCCGAGGGTCATACCGGTGGTGGTCAGGCGTTCTGCGTTGATGTCCTTGTAGACGCTGGCGATACCAAAGTCGGTGAGCTTGATCGAACCGTTTTTGCCGACCAGAATATTCTGCGGTTTCACATCGCGGTGAACGATGCTGCGTCGGTGTGCAGCACCCAAGCCAAGAGCAACATCGTGAGCAATGATGATCGCCCGGTCAACATCGAGCACTCCACGCGAACGCAGGTAGCGGCGCAGATCGGTGCCCTCGACCAGTTCCATTACAATAAAATAGTTGCCATCGGTCTGCCCGTAGTCGTACACCTGCACAATATTGGGATGCTGTAGAGCCGACGCCGCCTTCGCCTCGCGCTGGAAGCGCGTGACAAACTTAGGATCGGTGCTATAGACCTCGCGCAGTACTTTAATGGCGACTGTGCGATCCATGCGAGTATCCCGGCCACGATAGATCGTAGCCATACCGCCCCGCCCGATGGGGTCCAGTAATTCGTATCGCTCTCCCAGTACTTCGATTTGCATAGCTCTCCGCAATATGTGAAGTGTCGCAGTGGGGTCGGTAGTAAGGATACCTACAACACCGCCTTACAGAGACGCACTACGTGCCTGCGCCTAGCTATTGTAACTCATTTTGTATCTCAATGGAACTCTTCGCTCCAAAAAGGTTGTTTAGCACACGCCTTCTAAGGAGCCGTGCCAAGCACGCGCAGATCACCTTGACGACGTGTGATATGCCGCTCGTCCAGGTGTTCGAGCAGCGGAAGTACATATTTTCGCGTTGTGCCAAGCAGGTCACGCGCTTCAGCAGCCGTCATTGACCCATGCTCGCGCAGATAAGCGATTACTTTATCTACCGCTTCATCGTATGTTTCGCGCAAGAAAAGCACCGCATCCGCCGCATTGCCCAGTTTTACCAGCGTACCCTGCTCAAGCAACGCGCCCAAAACTTCACCCCCCACTTCCGCTTCAACTTCCGCGCGTCCGGGAGGAGTAAAAGGATTGGCATGAAAGGTACGCAGAAGACGTTCCACCCGCTGCTGCTGTTCAGCAGTAAAAGCAGGTGCAAAGTCGGGCAACCGAACCAGGCCGCCGGTTGTTCCGTGTGCCCTGGCGTTCGTGGATGCCTCAACCAGGACGCCCTCTTCTTGCAAGGCGAGAAAGACATCTGCGGCCATTCGCGGTGAAAGGCCCAGGCGGGTACGCCACTCTTCTTTTGAAAGACCACCACGCAATGGATATCGGCGATGCTGCTCTTCGAGCAGGCGAACGGTTACGGCCACGAGCGTATCCCACACGGTTTGAGCAAACCACCATCCCCCCACTTTCCGTACTCGTCTCTCTTTTAACAACGTCTCCAACGTACTCAGCGTCACATCCTCTGATACATTACTCTGCTGAACGATTTCTGTCAATTCATATCCAAGCAAACCGCGCAGAGGCTTGCTACCGGGCACCATTTTATTCTTTATTACATTAGACGCCGCATGGGCTTCTTTTTGGGGGGGAGTCTCGCGTCTTCGCTCAAGCACGGCGAGAATCAGTTCTTCGGGCGAACCCTTCTCAAGCGTTTCCAGAGCTTGCAAGATAGCTGGCTGGAAGCGACGATGATAGCGAGGATGTACATCGATGACCTCGCCGCCGCCGATGGTCATGCTGGGCGAGGGGATACGCAGGATAAAGCGGTCGCGCCTGGCTACCACCGCCGGGCGGCTGAGGCGTAGCTGTGCCCAGGCGCTCTGACCCGGCTCCAGGTTCTCAACATCAAGCAGGCGCACGCGCGCCGGAACCTCCTGGGAGCCGCTGTAGAAATCTACCTGAGTATTATGCGCCAGCGAGCGCGCGGCGTCTGCCAGCAGTTGCACACGCGCGTCGAGCAGGAGTGTTGCCTGGAACTGGCTTGGCAGCGCTACCACATTGCCGCGTGTCAGCTCGTTGCGCGCGATACTGGCCAGGTTCATCGCCACGCGACTGCCCGGACGTGCTATCTCCACCTGCCGGCGGTGGGTTTGCAGCACACGAATACGGGTCTTCAAGCCTTGTGGAAGGATCTCTACCTCCTGGCTTGCCTTAAATGTACCGTCGAGTAGCGTACCGGTAACCACCGTGCCGAAGCCTGTCATAGTGAAGACGCGATCAATAGGTAGGCGCGGGCGCGCAATGTCCGGCCGTTCTTCCGACTCGTCAAGCACGCGCCCCAGTTCAGCCAGCAATTCGGGCAAGCCCTGGCTGGTATGCGCTGAAACCGCGAGTATGCTAGCACCGGCGAGCGTTGTATCTTTAAGCTGCTCCGCGACCTCCTCGCGTACCAGACCCAACCATTCCTCGTCCACCAGGTCGGCCTTGGTCAGCGCGACCACCCCTCGGCGTACCCGCAGGAGATCGAGAATCGCCAGGTGTTCGCGAGTCTGCGGCATCACGCCCTCATCGGCGGCCACCACCAGCAGAGCCGCATCGATCCCGCCCACGCCCGCGAGCATATTCTTAATGAAGCCTTCGTGCCCGGGGACATCAACAATGCTTACCTCGCGTCCATCGGGCAGAGTCAGCCAGGCAAAGCCCAGGTCAATAGTCATGCCTCGGGCCTTCTCTTCGGCCAGGCGGTCAGGATCAATGCCGGTCAGCGCCTCCACCAGAGCCGATTTACCATGGTCAATGTGCCCAGCAGTGCCAATACAACTCATGTCTTACGCGACCAGGCCCTCTTTAAGGAGAGCAATAATTCCTTAGAATAATGAAGTTAGTATAGCATGATTGAGCCGTCACTGCTACGGTAATATTCCGCAAAACTCCGTCATTCGAAAGTGTTTATTTCACGGCTTTTCTCTACGCAGTCGGGGCAAGCGTTGAGTAATTTGGGCGTTCATCAGCCGGTTCGCGTTTTGATTAGTAGAAGGTACTGTTCTTCGACGTGATATAATTGAGCGAGCGCCCACGGTACTGTGTTCCAGGTGTCTCAGGTGATTAGCGTCGGAGCCGTTTGCCAGGCGTAATAGTTATTGTGGTAATCGCATGGATTACAATAAGTATGAAGTTGAGGATCTGGTTGAACATCTTCTTGGGGCGCGGAAATCAGCATTGCAAGCTTCCTGAATGATAAATGAACGAACGAATCCAATCAGTCTTACATTCGCTGCCACATAAGCCGGGCATCTATTTGATGAAAGATGCCCAGGGCACCATTATCTATGTGGGCAAAGCGATTTCACTGTTTAATCGCGTGCGGTCGTATTTCCAGGAATCGACCGATCTCAGCCCGAAGAACCGCAGTATGGTTGCGAAGGTTGAGGATATCGAGTTCCTGGTAGTGCGCAACGAGGTCGAGGCGCTGGTACTAGAAAGCAATTTTATCAAGCAGTACCGGCCCAAATATAATGTGCTACTGCGCGATGATAAGAGCTATCCGTATATAAAGGTAGCGCTTACCGAGGATTTTCCGCGCGTCTATCGGGTGAGGAGCTTCGCGCGTGATGGCAACCGCTACTTCGGCCCCTACACCAATTCGGGCGCGGTTGATGCCACACTCGATCTGCTGAACAAGCTCTTCGCTTTCCGCACCTGCCGCTATGATGCCAGCGCGTGGGCACCGCCCACCGAAGGCGAGCCTCCGCCCGGCTGGAAGCAGAAGCTGCTGGCCCGGCCCTGTACGCAGTACTACATCCATCGCTGTATCGCGCCCTGTGTGGCCTATACGACACGCGAGGCGTACAACGCCGTTATCCAGCAAGTCATTCTCTTTCTGGAAGGCAAGCACGACGAGGTGGTGAAAAACTTACAGGCCCAGATGGAAGAGGCCGCCGAAAATCTCAATTTCGAGGAGGCCGCACGCATCCGCGACCGCATCAAGGCTGTCGAGCGCATTCTGGAGAAGCAGCGTATCATCTCGACCGAGGGGCAGGACGATCAGGATGTGGTGGCCCTGGCCAGCCAGGATGACGAGACCTGCGCACAGGTCTTCTTCTTTCGCAACGGCAAGCTGGTCGGGCGTGAATTTTTCATCTTGCAGGGCACACGCGAGAGCAGTCCAGGCGAGATCATGCACTCGTTCTTCCAGCAGTTTTACGAAAGCGTGCCGCACATCCCCGCGGAAATCATCGTCGAGGCTGAGCCGGAGGATAAGGCGGTACTGCAAGCCTGGCTGAGAGAGAAGCGGGGAGGCGCAGTCACGATCACCCAACCCAAACGGGGCGAGAAGCTGCGCCTGGTCGAGATGGTCCGGCAGAATGCCGGAGAAGTGCTGGAGCAGCAGCGTATCAAGTGGCTGAGCGATAGCCAGAAGACGCAACTGGCCCTTGAAGAGCTGCAAGAAGCGCTCAATCTGATCACGCCACCACGACGCATCGAATGTTACGATATCTCCAACACGCAGGGCACCAACTCTGTAGGCGCGATGGTTGTCTTTGAGAGCGGGCGTCCGCGTAATAGCGAGTATCGGCGCTTCAAGATCAAGAGTGTCGAGGGTGCCAACGATTTCGCCAGCCATCAGGAAGTGCTGCGCCGTCGCTTTCGCAAAGCAGCTTCTCAGCAGGAAGCCGAGCTGGAAGCCGAAACCAGCGCGGTCGTGGACAGAGTGAGCCAGCGCACCGTCCCCGAAGAGAGCAGCGCGCATGGAACGACAGGGAACGACGCGCATGAAGGTGAGGACAATGAGAGCGAAGCCCAGGAAAGCGGCATGCAGCACGATTGGGCCTTGCCCGATCTGGTAATTATCGACGGCGGCAGAGGACAGTTGAACGCCGCGCTGGAGGTCATGCGCGAACTCCGGCTGGACATTCCTACGATTGGCGTGGCCAAAGAAGAAGGCTCACACACAAAGCTGGATACTGCCGAGGAGATCTATATTCCCGGCGCGAGCGAACCGCTGCTCTTGCCGCGTAACTCGCAGGGTCTTTATCTGCTGCAGCGCATACGCGACGAGGCGCATCGCTTTAGCATTACCTACCATCGCAAACTGCGCTCCGAGAAAACCTTCAAGTCGGTGCTGGACGAGATACCAGGCATTGGTCCTAAGCGTAAGAAAGCGCTTATGGCGCACTTTGGCTCAATTAAAGCTATCAGCGCCGCTAGCCTGGATGAACTGGCCGCTCTGGATGGCATGACGCGGGATGCCGCCGAGAAGGTCAAAGAATATATAGCTAAGACGGAATAGGACCACCGGGCCTGTGTGTTCTATTCAGTGAGTTAAGAAAAGAGGTAGATGCTACCTCTAAAAAATTACGGAGAGTGCTAGCAGTCTCTCCATTTGATTGACAACACGGCTGTAACACGTTATGATTATTTCCAGGAGCAGGAGCGCGAGTACACAGCGCTCTCTCCAGCCAGATACGTCTATAGCCAAGCCAAGATCACGTAGAGGTGAGAGATTCTATGCCAACGTATGAATATCAATGTAAGAGTTGCGATCATCGATTTGAAGTCTGGCAGAAAATGACCGACGAACCCCTGACGGTTTGCCCTGAGTGTAATGGCGCTATTCGGCGCGTCCTTTTTCCGGCTGGGATAGTCTTTAAGGGGTCTGGGTTCTATAAGACCGACCATGGAAGCGGCGCAGTCGTTGCTGGCGAGCATAACAACGGCCAGAACGGCGGCAAAGAAGGCGTGTCTAAAACTGAGAACGCGAGCGAGACCAAGTCCGACGAAAAAAGCGCAAAAGAGAAGGTGAGCAGTAGTACAACCAGCGAGAGCAAAGCAGCTGCGGCAGCCGATTAGCCAGGGAAAGGATCCATGACTGAATCCACGCTCGCGGCCATCCAGAGGCGCCAGATTGAGATCACGGTGGGAGAACTCTTGCTAACTTCGGACCATTACATACGCCAGGCGATTGCCGAACGGCTGCGCCACCTGGTTGCTCATGCAGATCCGAGCATGGACCTTACACAATTGAGCGAAGCAGCTCAAGAAGAACTGGTCGAGCTGGGTATTTTATCTCCACCCTCTATAGACTGATGCATTTTGCCAGTCTAAAAGCAAATAAGCAACCCGTTCTTCCTATCCTTGCACGCAAAGTTGGAAAAATACCTGGAGAGAAGGGTATAGTTATTACTATTCCACCAGGAAAATCGCAAGAAGAGGACGGGGAAATCGAGGGAATGCAATTACAAGACAAGGATGTGCGGGAAGACGTCATTCGCGACCTGCAAAGTCAGGTGAATGAGTTGACCGCCGCCAGGTTGCTGCTGGAAGAAGAGGCGGCGCAGTTAAAGGCCGAGCTGGCTCAAAAAGAGCGCTTCGCCGCCATAGTCGCCCACGAGCTGAGAAGCCCGCTCACCCCCATCATCAATTATGCGCAACTTATTGCGCGCCCCAATCAGCGCCGCGAGAATATTGAGCGCGGAAGCCAGATTATCATTAGCCAAGCATGGCGTCTGGCGCGGTTGGCCAGGGACCTGCTGGATGTGTCACGTCTCTCTACAGGGCAATTTGCCTTGAAATGTCAGGACTGCGATATCACAGAAGTCATCAGGGAGGTTATCGAGCAGGCCCAACCCGCCGCTCCATTCCACACGTTTAGGGTCGATATACCAGCTGAACCCCTGGTAGGAAACTGGGACAGAGATCGTTTACAGCAGGCTCTAGGCAACCTCATCGATAACGCTGTCAAGTACTCTGATGACGAAACAACCATTGTCATCAAAGCTTGCCAGGCGGAGGGAGCGGTGCAGGTCAGCATACATCATGCCGGAGCGAGTATTCCTCAATCGCAAATCGACCAGATCTTGCACCCATTTTCGCGCCTGCAAGCAGCGATGCCGCAAGATGGAGCCGGTCTGGGGCTGTTCATTACCAGATCAATCATCGAGGCACACGGTGGAACACTTTGCCTGGAAAAGTTGTCTGAGGAGCAAGGGACTATGTTCTCGTTCGATTTGCCTTTATAGATACCGTTTATTCCGATGAGAAGAAGAGGAGCCAATCAAGCACAGTCCCGCGCTTGATTGGCTCCTCTTCTTCTCATCGGAATAAGTCACTCTGCCACGATCTGCGAGAGTATCATCTTGTGAAGACATGACCGACTAGAGACCAATCGACGTCTCGTCCTGTTTCCAGCGAAGCCAGGAGATCAGGGAAACGTAAGCGTTCGACCTTGAGCTGTTTGGCTTCTAGATGAACCACCGGGTATAGTTCTCCGGCAACCCGTCAATATACCAATCAGTCGTTTTAAGGCCAGGATACTGCACAGTTTTGCGCACCACGCCGCTCGGAACCGAGAAATCTCTCACAGGATGTCCTTGTTCGGCCAGCAACATACTCTGGTGCCAGATTGGCCCGGCACCGTCTACGCCTTCTACGTTGACCATCGGCGAATTATCATCGTTGCCCGCCCAGACGCCTACGACGAAATCGGTGGTATATCCCACCGTCCAGTTGTCCATGAAGTTCTGCGAGGTCCCTGTCTTGACCGCTGCCGGGCGAACTACGCCGGGGTCGCCCGCGTAGCACTGCGCTTGCGTCGTGCTATATAGGTAGAGCGCGCTACATTTGCCAAATTCAAGCGCGCGCGCAGCGTTATCGCTCAGGACATTGGTCATCAGATAGGCGACCTGCGGACTGATGACAGGGGTGCCACGTGTATCAGGGCGATAAATGACCTTTCCCTGCGTATTCCTCACCACGTGAATGGCATGGGCTGGCACATGGATTCCCCCATCGCCGAACGCCCCATAGGCAGAGGTCTCGTCGAGCAGATGCACTCCGAGCGAACCTAAGACCATCGTATAGTTAGGCGTGCCATTGTAGGCCGTGATTCCCATGCGTAAAGCGGTGTGAAGAGCAGGTTGAACGCCTACTCTGGTTAGGAGTTTGACCGCTGGAATGTTAAAGGAGTTCTGCAAAGCCTGGCGCCAGCTGATCAAGCCGTGATAGCTCATGTCATAGTTATGCGGCTCGTAGGGCGGCAGGCCGCAACACAGATGGACGGCAAACGGCTCATCCAGAATGGGCATACCGGGACTCAGTCCTTCTGCAAAGGCAGTGGCATAGACAAACGGCTTAAATGAGGAACCTGGCTGGCGCAATCCCTCTGAGGCGACATCGAACTGGCCGTCGTGGGGATCGTCTGGATGCACATTCCCTAACAGCACGCGAATGCCGCCGGTATGATAATTGATCACCACTTCTGCGGCGTCCGAGAGATGGTGCGGCCCTTTCATTACCGCGATCTGCTCCTGCGCAACCTTGAGGATTTTTTTCTGCAACGGCAGATCCAGCGTGGTTTTCACCACCAGCCCTGCGCGCGCCAGATCGCTGACCTTGACATGAAGATCACGCGCCAGTTCTCTCAGCGTATAGTTAGCGAAATGGAGCACGGAAGGGTGCTGGTGGATCACTCCATGATGCAGAAAGCCAGGCTTGCTGGCCTCGGCAATAGCCTGGTTCTCCTGCACATTGGTAATATAGCCCTGGACCATCATCTGTTTCAGAACCTCCTTCATGCGGGTCAGAGCATTCTGAGGAAAGAGGTATGGATCATGGGCAATGGGTGATTGAGGCAATCCGGCTAGCATGGCGGCCTGAGCAAGATCCAGCTGCGAGGCGGCGCTCCTGGTCGGCGTATCCTTCAAATCGAAGTACTGAAAGGCAGCCGCGTCAGCTCCATAAGCTTGCTCGCCATAGTAAACAGTGTTGAGATACATCGTCAGAATCTGCTGCTTGGTATAATGTCGCGTGATATCGGGAGCCAGAATGATTTCCTGCAATTTCCGCATAATGGTATCCTGGTTGCCTACCAGGGTATTCTTGATCAGCTGCTGAGTAATGGTGCTGCCGCCTGCAACAACATGCCCATGAGCCAGATCAGCAATAGCCGCGCGCACAATTCCGGTAATATCAAATCCAGCGTTTTTCCAGAAATTCTGATCTTCAATCGCGACTTCTGCGTTGATCAGATTGCGCGAGATCTGCGAAAGTGGTACGCTCGTTTGCAGTCCCTCATTGGTCATCTGGTAAAAAAGCGTGCCGTGCCGATCGTATAGTTTCAGGCTATCGCCCGGTAAGATATCTGCTAAGGTCACCACATCCGCTCCGTACCGTTGCTGAGTGGCGTTCATCAGCGCCACTGCTCCCACCAGAACCCCGCTCATCAGCAGAACGATGACCAGGGCAATCAGGGCCATTGGCAAGAGGGTCAGTTGCGTGCTGAGGTGCTCCATCGCTGCCACCTGCAAATTGCTCCTACGCAGATATTTGCGTTTCAGGTACCTTCTGGTGCGCCATCCCGGCGCGTGCGTGCTCCGCTGCGGCGCTGAGTAATACACTCCCCGCGTCACTTGCGGAGGTTTCTCTCCCATACGCTGTGCGACCGCGGCTCGCCTCTGCTCCGGCGAAGTGGCTGGCTTGAGTTCTGGCCTGCTTCCCTGAGAGTCCCAGGACGTATTCTTCGACATCTCCCATTCCTTTCCAGCTAGCTTTCTCTCACGCATACTTCCCGAAAAGATCCTCTCCTTCCTCTCTTCTACCAGGGAGAAGCCGGTTACTCGGAGAAAGGAAAGCAAGAGGTCTCTTTTTGGAGATATGCGAGAAGCATATACTGTTTTCAAAAAGTGAAGCTTTACCAAAATTTGCACAAAATATGTGAAGAGCATTCCACATACTGTGCTACTTATGATGATTAGATGTCCTTCTTCTGCTGTGCTTTTCCTGGAACCATTCACCCTTCTTAGAGATAGTATAGTACGAGGGGAAGAGCCTATCCGTGCAAAAAGTAAAATAGTATCGAATGAAGAAATAGCTGCTAAATGTTCGTATTGACTCTTTTCAAGAGTGAGGAATCCTCTGCTGCTGTCTTCTTGAAATATCATTTATGCGCCCTTAACAGAGAGACCTATCCTTACGAATAATTTTTAACGGTGTGTTAACAATGCTTAACCTATCCATAAAGATGAGTTAACTCGTGAATGCTATTTTATGAATGCGACGGCTAGGAATGATTAGAAGCCGTCAAATATCGCAGTGACTATCAAGCTCTGTTAAGGAAAGGCAAGCAGGAGGTTTTATGCTGAAAAAACAATGGCGCTCTGGGCTACTGGTGGGATTAGCGGCAGCAATTACTCTTTTTATTTCAGCCTGTGGTAGTAGCACCACTGGCAGTGGGACTCCGACCACCACAACAGCAAGCACTCTAGGTACCCCAGGTGCGTATAACTGCATCGCTGGCAGTTTGGTAGCGGATGGCTCAACCGCTCTGGCTCCGCTGGTGAAGGTTGTTGCCGCAGACTACGAAAAACGCTGTCCTGCCGCCCATATTACTGTCAACCTGGGCGGAAGTAAGACCGGTCTTGCTGATGTTGAGTCTGGAAGCGTGGGGATTGGTGACTCTGATATCTTCGCTTCGTCGAGCCAGTCGGACCTGGTAGATCACCAGGTAGCCGTAGTAATCTTTGGCATGATCGTAAACTCGAAAGTAGGAATAACGAACCTGACGACTGCGCAGATCCAGGGCATTTATGCGGGAACGTACAAGAATTGGGACCAGGTTGGCGGTCCCAATCTGCCAATCGTAGTGGTCAGCCGCCCCGCCAGTTCTGGTACGCGCGCGACATTCCAGACATACATTAATAAAGGGCCAGAGAAGGTCACCGGCCCATCCAGCCTGATCTCGGATAGCACAGGAACGGTGGTCACTGAAGTCAGCCAGACTGCTGGCGCGATTGGCTACGCCGCGACCGGCCCGGCGAAGAAGAATAGCGGTGTGACGATCCTTTCGATTGATGGGAATGCTCCAACCGCTGCCAACGTCGAAAGCAACACCTACAAATTCTGGAACATCGAGCACATGTACACAAAAGGGCAGCCCAGCCAGCTTGCGCAGGCGCTGATCGACTACATGGCGAGCAGCGACGGCAAAGCAGCAGCAGCCAGCCAGGATTTCGTGGTCTTGCAACAGATGCAGCCCGCGGCAGTTCAAGCCCACCAGGGTCATTAATTCGGTAAGCGAGAGGATTGTGTTCATTCGGTAGCACAATGAATGAATGCAGTCCTCTTTTCTCTGTTTGAAAAGGGCGCAGGTGGCGTGGTGCATTCACGCGGGATTACATGATTTAGGAAGGAGTGAGCGGTGCAATATAGCCAGCGAGCGCGTCTGTTTGACCAGATCGCGCGCACAGGCGTCTTCCTCTGTGCCATGTTGTTGATTGTGATCATTCTGGCTGTGATCGGATTCATCAGTTCGAAAGCTTTCAACGTCTTTTTCGAGCACGGGGGCGCAAACTTCAAGACGTTTTTCACCGTTGATAACTGGGACCCCACCGGGGAGAACGATCCAACGGGCAATGGAATTCCGAGCTTTGGTGCGTTCGGTCTGATCCTGGGTTCGATCGTGATCACCGTGGTTTCTGTGCTGATTGTCATTCCTCTGGCGTTCGGCACAGCCATCTTTTTTACCGAGATATCGCCCAGATGGCTCGCGAGCTTCCTGAAGCCTCTGATTGAAATTTTTACCGGCGTGCCATCAGTGGTGATAGGTTTCCTGGGCCTGACTGTCCTGGTGCCACTTTTAGGGCGGCTGGTCACGCCGTTTGCCGCTTCCTGGGGTATTCTACCGGCAACCGCTGGCTATGGCTGGGGGGCGGCTATTCTGGTGTTAGTGATCATGATTTTACCTACGACGCTGAGTATCTCAATTGACGCGTTTCGCGCGGTCCCGAATGAAGTCCGTGAGGCTAGCCTGGCGCTTGGCTCAACACGATGGCAGATGATGCGCAAGGCGATTATTCCCGCGGCCTCAACCGGCCTGGGAACAGCGGTCGTGCTCGGTATGGCTCGCGCTATCGGCGAGACACTGGCGGTCGAGATGGTGCTAGGAGGGAGTAGTCTACCAAAGAATCTCTTCTCGCTGAGCGTATTCTTCCAGCCAAATGTTAATATCACCGCCAAGATTGCCGAAGACTTTCTTGAAACATCGGGCGTCTCTCAGGATGCGTACTGGACGCTGGCTTTTGTCTTGCTGGTGATCTCATTCATCTTTATCTGTATCAGTCGTTATCTGGCAAATAGGAGTGCCTATTGATGAATGCACAATCAGCCCCTTCAACGGCATTTTCATCAGAAGAGGCGCAGCTGCGGTGGAGGCGGCAAGTCCGGCTGGTCAGTCGCCTGAAGCGAGGAAATGCTGTCGCGCTCAGCGTGCTCTGGCTGATCACAGTGCTAGTAACCGTGATCTTTGTCGCCATCGTTCTCAACCTGGTCTGGACAGGATTACCTGCACTGCTCAATCCTTCTTTTTACGGGACGAGCGATGCAGGCATTGCTCCAGAACTGTTCAATACCTTTTACATTCTGATTTTGACCGAACTCTTCCTGTTCCCTATCTCACTAGGCGCAGCCATTTATCTGGTTGAGTATGCCCGCCAGGGTCTTTTGACGACCGCCATTCACTTTGCTGCCGAAACCCTGGCCGGGGTACCTTCGATTGTGCTGGGCATGTTTGGCTTTCTGGTGTTTAGCTCGGATCTGCATCTGAGTTTCAGCCGACTCGCGGGAGCATTGACACTGCTCTGTCTCAATTTCCCCATCGGGCTACGCCTGTATGAAGACGCGCTGGGTACTGTGCCGCGAGAGTTGCGCGAAGGCAGCCTGGCGTTAGGAGCAACCAAATGGAGAACGATCCGCACAGTAGTATTGCCCTCGGCCCTACCGGGAATCGTGACTGGCCTGATTCTGACGGCTGGCAAAATCATTGGTGAGGCTGCTGCCCTGCTCTTTACGATGGGTCTGTTCAATCCAGCCAATGTCTTCACACTCGATCCTACCATTGCCAGCGACACTTTGACAACTCGTTTGTACTATCTCAAAGGAGCGGGAGCAGGCACAACCAGCTTAACCTCAGCCCAGGAAACGCTGGTAGCTGCGGGGATCGCTGCGATTTTAATCCTGCTTCTGTTGCTAATCAATATTGCTGCTCGCTCAATTGGGCGCGTGATTCAACGAAGACTGACAGCCGCATAAGAGTGCGTAGATAGCGTGTTACCGGCTACTCGCACCATGCTATCTTCTATGAAGGAATCAAAACGAAGGAGAATGCTCACGATGACCACTTCATTTGAAACGACAGGGAATGGCCCGGCGCAACTACCTGAAAACGCGAGTATCTTCTCGCGGAAAGTCGCGCGCAGTGGGCATATCTCATATGAAGGTCGTCCGTATTTTATCAGCAAGGCTCTGGCCGGGCGCTATATCCGGCTGGTTGTCCTGGCAGATCGTTTGATTGTTGATACAGCCATCCCGTTGCACAAAGAGTATCCACTTGTATAAGATATTGCCAGGGAGAATGGAGGAGGTGTCCTGGTGGTTTTTTCTCCGCTGAGAAAAGTGCTCAGGATGCTCACTGCAAGGATACAGAAGGAGATTATATGGACACACGCCTTAACCGGCCCTCGCAGCCGCCGCTTGAAGGGCCTGCCCAGGGTGACTGGTCCCAGGCGGGGACAGGTGATCCTGTTGCCGGGTTCGTTAGTCAGATACGCGAGCTAGATGCCAGTCAGAAGATCAATCAAAGCGCCCCAGTGAAAATAGATGTAAGAAATGTGAACTTTTTCTATGGTCCCAAGCTGGCGCTTTTTGATGTGACAATTCCTATTCGCGAGCGCCAGGTAACAGCGCTCATCGGCCCGTCCGGCTGCGGCAAATCGACCTTTCTACGAACGTTGAACCGCATGAATGACCTGATTCCCAGGACGCGCATCGAGGGTGAGGCCATCATGGATGATTTTAACATCTATGATGCGACTACTGACGTTGTTGCTCTGCGTCAGCGAGTCGGAATGGTCTTTCAGCGTCCCAACCCTTTCCCGAAATCCATCTTTGACAATATCGCCTACGGCTTGCAGATACAGGGAAGACCACGCAGAGAAATCGAAGAGCAGGTTGAGAGAAGCTTGATCGGAGCAGCCCTCTGGGATGAGGTCAAGGACCGCCTGAAGCAGTCAGCTCTCGGCCTTTCCGGAGGCCAGCAGCAGCGTCTGTGCATTGCCCGCGCGCTCGCAGTTCAACCAGATGTTTTGTTGATGGATGAGCCTTGTTCCGCTCTGGACCCAATTGCCACCCTCAAAATTGAAGAGCTGATCACGGAATTGATCAAAGATTATACCATCGTGATTGTTACGCATAATATGCAACAGGCCGCACGCGTCTCGCAGTATACCGGCTTCTTCTTGAATGGAAGGTTGATTGAGTACGCTCCCACAGTCGAGCTTTTTGAACGGCCCAAGCGCAAAGAGACGGAGGACTATATCAGCGGGCGCTTCGGTTAATCTCCAACATGAGCTACAGGGAAAAAGTAAGAACGTGACCGATTATGGCCCATAGGCTTTTTCTTATCAACAACGACTAGCGTTGAATTGGCTCTAATCCACGCTTGGGGGTCTTCCGATCCTAACGCAAAAGGGCATAATGACAGTAATTTTGACAGTTAATGCCTCAGAAATTCACCTGTTATCATGCCTTTTTGTTCTCTATCCGAAGAAGTTTTCCAGCTTATCTATAGCGTCTTGCTGCATGGCAGGGAGTACATGAGAGTACGTGTCCATTGTCATCTTGATCGTACTATGTCCCAGGATCTCTTGCACAATCTTCGGATGGACCCCCATACTCAGGAGAACCGTTGCAGCGCTATGCCGGAGGTCGTGGAAGCGTATGGTCGGCAGCCCTGCCTTTTTCAGCAGGGCATGGAAATTCCAATACAGGCTGCGCTCACTGACGTACCCTCCAAATTGATTACTAAACACTAGATCATGGTCAACCCACTTCTCACCGGCTGCTATCCGCGCTTCTTTTTGCCGGAGGCGGTGTTGCCGCAGAACATCTACAACAAACTGAGGTAACATGATTTTTCTCCGGCTACTGGCTGTTTTTGGTTCACTTTCATGCTGTCCCGTGCCGGTTTCTCGTACCAGGGAATAGCGAACACGCAGGCACCGGGTTTCAAAATCGATGTCCGACCAGTGCAAGGCAAGCAGTTCCCCCCGGCGCAAGCCAAGCGTAGCAGCAACATAGATGCACGCCTCAAACCTATGGCCCTTAGCGGCTTCAAGAAGCGCTCGTACTTGCTCCCTGGTAAGGGGTTGCACCTCGTGCCGTTGGATGCGGGGAGCCTCAACTCGATCACATACATTGTAGGCAACCAAGCCCACTTTCACCGCATACTTTAAGGCGTTATGCAAAACTACGTGAATGAGCATCACGCTACCAGGGGTCAGACCCTCTCTCTGCGCGCGGGCATAAAGGGCCTGAACCTGGCTAGCTGTCAACTTTTGCAATTGGACATTTCCAAAGGCAGGGATCAGGTGATTGTACACGACAGCACGATACCCCCTGTACGTTTGCGGTCGGATCTTTGATCGGTGAACATCCTCTAGCCAGAATTCTAAAAATTGCCTAACTGTTTGACGCGGGCCGGTGGCGAGCGTGCCCTGCCGGATCTCGAACTTGATATCCTCTAGCTTCTTCTCTGCCTCCTTTTGCGTCCTGGCGTAACGCACAACGCGTGCCCCCGTGTTGGGATTTTTGATGCTGGCGACGTAGCGGCCATCTTTGCGCCGATAGACGGTTCCGCCGCCATAGGTGCTTTTCTTGCGTTCTCTCATCATGATGGTTTCCTCCTGTGTTCTTCCATCGGTTTTTTCGGGTCCAGGAAGGCCCTAGCGGGGCCTTGTTTCGCCTGGACCTCTGAGGATACCGACCCCGAAATATGGGCCGTTATGGATAGTCGAGCTTATATAAAGCAATAGCCGCTTTCGCAAGGAAGATCCTCCTCAAGAAAGGTCAACTGGTCATACTCGGAAGTGGCTTGATCCAGCGGCTTGAGTTTGGACGAGAAGAACACGCGATC
>DATGKW010000148.1:0-5175 GCA_035294465.1 Ktedonobacteraceae bacterium
GTTCTGGCACGAGGCAACTCTGAAGCAACTGGGCGATCTCCTCACCGCGCAACCGTCGAACACGCAGACCCAGCGAGAGGAACTGCTGGCTGAGCGTTTCCACGCGAATATCCAGTTCCTGAACAGCCTGTGCCGCGAGGTTCTGGCGGGTGCGCTTTCTCCTCCGCAGTCCAGGGGCGAACGGCTCAGGTGCGGGAACGATGAGATAACAGCGGCGTTCAATCAAGGTTCGCTGACTTCCAAGCTGCTGCAACAGCCGCTCCAAATTGTCCGCGAGTTGCCGCCACATCCCCGGCATACCCGGCGGTATGTGCGTGCTCTGCGCTCGCACACGCGCCAGGTAAGGCTCCAGGTCCAGGCGCTGATGCCGCATCAGCATTTCCAACGGAAATGGGAGCGACTTGAGCAGCAGGCGGTACCGTTCAGTCAGCGCTTCCTGTTCCTCTTCTGACTTGAGCAAGAAGTTGATGGGAGCAACCTCCAGAATAGCCCGATAGCTGCGTTTGGTCGGTGACAGAGGTGAGAAGATGCAGAGTGTGCCATCAATGATTTCGCGCGAACGTACATAGTGCTGCTGCACGCTGGCCAGCTTAGTGTTTCTCATCATGGTCTGCCTCCCGGAATGCAACCCATCCGAACGCGTCTGGTTCCTGATAGCGTACTGAGCGCCAGATAAAGCGCCGGGGCCGCCCAAGATATGCCAGCGCCACTAATGCCCAGCGATCCAGCGTTCTTCCCGCGAGCCGGACAAAGGCGAAAGCTATGGCGAGCAACGCCGGCAGCAGCGACAAAAGCATCCGAAAGAGTTGTCCAGGTCCGGCCGCAAAAGCGCCGAGGGTCGCCAGGTGCAGCCAGAGGTTATAGCTCGTGGTCGCACCCAGCACCAGCAGCAGGAACTGCCGGACGGAAAGATTAAGGCCCGCAATGGTCAGCAGCGTTTCCGGTGTGCGCAAATGGGTTGGCACCACCTGGGTTCTTCTGCTCATGTCTTCCCTCCTTTTCTTTATTGAGCTGCATTGCGAATGATCGCGGCAGCCGTTCCCGCCAGCAGGACCAGGGCCAGCCCAATCAGCGCGCCGTAGATAGAGGCAATCGCGTGTGACCGCGCACGCTCGCTACTCGTCAGGATGCTGGCTCCGTAGAAGAGGCCCGCCAGCGCGAAAAAGAACACGGTCATAGCCCCCGCGAACAGGGTCAATTGTCCATAGAGATTGTCAAAAAAGCCGCTTATAGAAGGAGTAGGAGGAGTGGGCGTAGGCGGGGGAGCAGGAGGTTTTTTCCCCGTGAAAACCACAGGCAGCAAGACACGAGAGACAAACGCGAGCCAGCGAATATGCTCACCAACGAACAGGATCAGAATACTATTGAAATGCGACATCATTTTCCTCCTTGCAAAGCAACGTGAGAGAACAAAAACAAACAGATTAAGCAGAGGGAACAGAGACAGCGGCGAAACCGCCCCACCACAGCATGAACTGAGCGACACTGAGGATATGGCGATCCCAACTGGAACTATCGGCGATCTCCACCGTGGCATTATTGCCGCCGAGGACCACAACTAGATGCCCACCTGGATAGCGGTCAGGAGGCCAGCTCACGATGACCGGCGTCCCGGCGTTCGCCCGGCTTTCCACCTGTGCCAGGGTCCAGTGTTCTCCCCAGGTGGTGGTAAAGCCAAAGTGCTGCATTGTGGCCGCAATGCCCTGATCTGCGGTTAAGCCCTCCGGCGGCGTGATATATCCCAGCGCGATCTCGACCTGGAGGACATCATGGATGCGCAGGTGAAAGCCATAGGCATCGAGCACTTCGGTCATGGCGGCTGCGGAGCAGGCAGAGGAGGCCCAGGTGTTGTATTCACTGGCTGAGGCGTACTGAGCAGGATCGAGCTGCGAGATACGCTCCAGGCGCCCGGAGGCATCCTGCTGAGTGACAACGAGAGGCCGGATGTAGCCCCATACGCTGTAGTCTCCCTGCCACTCCGAGGTATCCACCAACAAATTCGGCAAGAGCGGCATGCGATCATAGGCGCTGGAGCTATTCGCATTCGCGAACGTCACCCATCCCGCATGCCCATCCAGAGGAGGTTGCACGCTCATAATGATGGCTGTATGTCCAACTCCCTCATCTTTGAAAATCATGACATCACCGGGTTCGGGGATGCCTCGTTGCGCAGCATCGGCGACGGCTGCCGCCGGGATTTCCTGCCAGCCTGGCTGATCTCGATATGTGGACCACAGAGCAAAGGCATTATTGGAAAGCGGCATCGGATAGACCTGCGAATAGGCTCCGCGCACAAACGAAACGCATTGATAGGTTCCGTTCGCCCAGTCAGCGCAGTCATGGTGGACCTGGCACCAGCGCTGACCATAGGCGATGACAGCCTGGGGGAAAGCGCTGGTGTACCAGGTATCGTAACAATTGGGATAGGAACGGACACGCCCACACGCAGGATTAACGTAGAGGGCATTTGCCATCGCCGCTGCCCACTGTACAACCTGAGCAGCATATGGACTACTCGGAAAGCAAGTGCCTGGAATGGTACTTGTCGCGTCAGTTGACGAAGTGCATCCATTGGCCTGCGCGTTCTGATTGGCGGACCGGAAAGCAAAGCCTGCCAGCAGCATCACGGTACAGAAACCAATCATGCCCATCCCAGCCAGAGTGACGAGTAATCCCTGTTTCATGATCTTTCACTCCTTTCTGCAAGATCAGGTAATCTTAGCCGCTTTTCAGGTGTGCTCTTCTGGAGCGGCAACACATACGCCTGATTACAATTCGCCTTGAGATTGCTACAATCACGCGAGCAAGAGAACAGTGCTTCCACTTGCTGCTTCGCTTTCAGTTACAATTGTTCCCTCGACGACGTTCCCTCCCCATCCCCCGTCGATTCCACTGCCGACATCTCCACCACCATCTCCGCTCGTTGTGCTTCCTCCTGCTCCATCCCATTCGCTTTCCCGGCTATCAGAATGGCTCTGGCCTCCCTGCCACAAGGGAGAAAGCGCCCACTGGTGAAGTATGCCTGGTATCTTGAGCACCAGACCCAGCGTTCCGACCGCCAGCAGTGCCGTTGCCAGCACATTCCCGTGGAAGATCGTCTCTGGCGCGCTGATGGCGGTGAGAAAGACGCTTCCCAAAGCGAGCGCGACGAGCTGGATCATCTGCACCCAGACCGCCGCAGAAAACGACGTGAGCCACAGGCGTCCCCAGCGAACGGTTTGGGGCAAGATCAGGCAACCCAGACCAAGTGGCGCGAGGGCAAGTAACAGATCGACCAGCGCCAGGCGCGCAATCATCTGGACGACCAGAAGGACGGTCATAATGCCGAGAACAATGGCGAGCATGACCAGAAGCAAGCCCACAGTAGGATTCAGCGAGAGCAAGCTCGCAATTGTATTGGTAAGGATGTGGGAATTACTCGTGTGAATAATCGCCAGATTGACGGTATTCTCCATATCAATAATACTGCCGAGAAATACCAGGTTAAAATGCACGGCCATGACAACCAGGACGACCCGTGGGAGCAATTCGCCCAACGACGATTGAGGCATGGACAGATGAGAACCAACGAGGATGGTATATCCGCCAATGACCAGCAGACAGGCCAGAGCAGCATCGATCACCCCGGTAAAAAGCGCGTTGAACGCGTCTACCGTTGGATTCTGATAGCTATCGACTGGCGGCGTCTGGCTGATGATGTTCACGGAGCTGCGCAAGAAATTATCGATCACTGGCGTAAAAGCATTGAGCACACTTTGTGCCATCGACGATGCTGCTCCATCGAGAAAACAACCAGGATCAAACGGATTACACAGATCAGGCATGGTTGCCCCAAGACGGCTACCGCCGGCGCCAGCGCCACCGCTCCCACTTTGGGTGGCTACGTGCGCAGGTAATCGGCCCGAATCTGGCGATACCTGGGCCGTTGGATGAGAAAGCGTCCAGCCCAGGAATGCCGCCACGGCCAGTGCAGAGAGACAAAACCGGATGGTGCGCCAGTGAGCAAAAAGACGTGAGAAAAGCACCTCAGACCCATCCTTTCTGGTGTGTTTTCAGTGCAGCAGAGCCTCGATGACGCTTCTCAAAGTCCGCGCCACTAAACTGCTGCCAGGACTCAATCGTTCCTATCCTCTGCCTCATCCTCATGAGCAACTGTAGCATGAAAGGGGAGGCAAAAAAATGGCAGGCGCGTGGGAATTCGGTGAGAAACACGTGACAGAATCTTCCTTTGCTATTGCATTGACAATCGACAAATTGCTGTGTAGAATACGTTCAATACGT
Source organism: Ktedonobacteraceae bacterium (assembly GCA_035294465.1). Classification (GTDB taxonomy): domain Bacteria; phylum Chloroflexota; class Ktedonobacteria; order Ktedonobacterales; family Ktedonobacteraceae; genus Paraktedonobacter. Next base: position 4,282 of record DATGKW010000148.1, read on the forward strand.
AGAAATCCATAGATTAAGCGTTCAAGGAGGATGGCATGGACATTATGACCGTGGCGGCCCTGGCAATGGGCTTTCTGACAGCAGTTGCGACAAAAGCGGGCGAGGATACCTATGGCAAAACAAAAGAACTGGCCATGCATGTGTACGAAGCGATCCGTGCCCGTTTCGCGCGCGAATATGATGGGGGAAGAACCAGCCAGGCGCTCCAGACTTTTGTAGAAGGTGACGTGGATTATGCCGGAGTCATTGAGCAGAAGCTGCTGAACATCCTCAACGCTGATCCTGCCTTTGCCCAAGAGCTCGCGGGCCTGGTTCAGTCAGGCCCGCGCCAATCGCTTAAAGCCGCAGAAGAGGCCAGAGCTACCGGCATTCGCATGCGAAATACGTTGGGGAAAGGGCAGCAGGAGATCGACCTGGGAGCCAGGGCCAGCGCTGAAGATGTGGAATTCACCATTCGTCCCGAAAACCCACGCTCCTGAGTGAAATACGCGAGAAGCGCAAGAGCAGGAGGATCAGGATGGCTTCGGTTCCACTTTTTCTAACGCCGTTTGTTGGCCGCGAGCGAGAGCTGGCGCTCTACCGACGCTTTCTTGCCTCGGACTCTCCCTGGGTGCTTGTGATTACCGGGCAGGGGGGGAGCGGCAAGAGCACTCTCCTGCGTCATTTTGCGGATAGGATCGGAGTGCCAGAAGGGAGCTTGGTCATCACGCTGGATTTCGCTATGCACCTCGATCCACTGGCAGTCCTGGACGAAATTTCCTGGCAAGTTGAAGGATGGGCAAGCGCTGAGCAGGTGCAGATGTTCCGACAGGCCATTGCAGATGCGCGGGGGAAGCTCGCACAACCGGTTGGGGATATCCGTCAGGAGGTCCACCTCGCGGAGAATGCCTCGTT
>DATGKW010000149.1:0-9040 GCA_035294465.1 Ktedonobacteraceae bacterium
TTGAGATGAAATATATCCATAAGGGCCACACGCCCGCCTGGCTTGAGCACACGGTGAATCTCCTGGATTGCCTGACCGCGCCCCTGGTCGCTCTCGATGTTATGGATGGATAAACTTGCTACTACGACATCGAAGCAGGCATCCGGGAACGGCAGATTGCGCATATCGCCATCGTGGATCTCTACCCGATCAGCTACTCCTTCTAAGTGGGCGTTCAAGAGTGTTGCTTCTCGATGGTTCTGAGACTGATCAACCTGTGACCAGTGATCAATCCCCACAGCATGCCCGCGAGGCAAGCGTTTAGCTGCCTCAACAAGTAGGAGTCCGCGTCCACAACCAACATCGAGGACACGTTCATTTCCTTGCAGGTGAAGCTGGTTTAGAAGGTGTTTTGCCCACCAGGGTTTGGTCACTTTGCTACTCCACACGATGGCCAGACCCTCCAGCACCATAAGAGAACCGACAAGAGTCGTCAAGCTTCCAAGCAAAGTCAGCAGAGGAATCGCACTACTTGCAACTTTTTTTGCTCCTCTGCGCAGAAATAGTCCCTGGATCGCCAGGAAAGTTCCGACAAACAGGTTGTCTCGAATCATTCCTGGTACGTCTACTCCATAATTTGCTCTGTGTTTGTGCTTTCGTGGCATTCCTTAATATACTACCTTTCAAAATATGATGAGATGATAATGTCTTCCTCCACGCGGGTTGAAGGAAGACATGGTACTGGTTGTTCTCTATTTTTGCCTGTTCATTGCTGCTGATCGTGGTTTGTCTCCTGCCAGGGTTGCAGCGGCCGGAAGGAGTGTGGGGTTGATCTTGGCCCTGTATGGCCATTTCCCTCGTTTGAGTTGGGCGAGGGAAAAGAGCTATTAAAGCCATTCTGGTTTCCAGGAGCTAAGGGGGGATAGCCTGGAGGTGTTAAGGGAGGATAGGGTGAGGTTGGAGGGGTAATGAGAGGGATGCTATAGCTTCCTGATGCCGTGCCAGCCGGTTGACTCGATGCGGTGATGGTGCGGAAGTTTCCCTGATTCTGCGGGATAAGGGCGGTATGAGCGGATGCCTGAGAATCGCGGTCATCGGGCAGTTTGAACGCTTCGACGGAGGACAGGAGTTGCTCGGCCAGCCGTGTCAGGCGGTCCATATTTTGCGCGGCCTCGCGGGTGCTGACGCTGCTCTGCTGAGTGCTTTCAGAAACGCTCTGCATAATCTGCACGACCTGACCTGAAGAGTGCTGCTGCTGCATAGTCATTCGATTGATAATCTCGATCTCGCGCGCTTGCTGATCGATTACCGAGAAGATCGATTCCAGCGAGGTTCCGGCTTCCTCCGCCAGTTTCGTTCCAGACGCGGACTCGCGCTCGGTGTCGCGCATAGCGACTGCCACGGCTTCGATGTCATCGCGCACGCTGCGGACAATGCGCCCGACGGAGTTGGCCTGTTCTTTTGCGCGTTCAGCTTGACGACGGATGTCAGTGGCGACGGCTCCGAAGCCCTTGCCGTTTTCACCGGCCATCGCTGCTTGAATGGCCGCGTCCAGGGCCAGACGATTTGTCTGATGCGCGATACTGGAGATGGCTTCCACGATGTTGTTGATTTCTCGCGAGCGCTCTCCCAACGTCTGAACCTTTTCGGATGTTTCCTGCACGTTGTGATAGATGCGTTCCATACCCTCGATGGTTTGCTGCAGCGCCAGGCGTCCACCCTGGGCGTTGCTGCGTGCCTGGCGAGCGCTGCTGGCCAGGGCTGTTGCGCGGCTCGCTACCTGCTGGCTGGCCAGGGCCATTCGTTCGATCTCAAAAGCGGCATTGGTGATTTGCTGGATCTGCCGGTCGGCTGTCTCAACCAGTTCCGTCATACGGTCCGAGGTGAGCGTTGTGGATTTTTCCACTTCGCGAGCTACTACCTGCACGCGGATGATTAGCCCGCTGAGTTCCTCGACCATGTAGTTGAAAGAGTCAGCCAGCACGCCCAGAGCATCCGAGGTCACCTCGGCCTGGATGCGCAAATCACCTTCACCAACGTTACACACCTCACTCACCAGCTTCTCTACCTGCGCCTGTAACAGGTCGCGTTGCGATTGCGCTTGTTGTATCAGGTGGACAATATTATCGAGCATATTGTTCATCGCGGTGGCTACAACGGAGATTTCATCTCGCCCGTCCGCGGACGCACGCACCTCTGTATGTCCGCGAGAGATCCGCTCGGTCAGGCCGGCCAGGTTTCGCAATGGCGAAGAGATAGTAACGTTGACTGCCCAACCGGTAAGGGCGACCAGTCCGAAGCCAAAGAAAATTACGAGCACTGTGGCAACCAGGAGTGGCTGCGTCAGCGAGGGGCCAACTGACGTGACAGTTTTGCCCACCGCGGTTGAATCGTTGACGACGCGCTGCCACGCATTTTTGAGGTTAAGAAAGACGTTATTGGTCTGCCAGAGCACAGTATATGCCTGTACGTAGTCTGCGTTCAACTCTGGCTGGGGCAGCACGGCCGGGTGGCCTGGCACAGAGGGGTCAAGCCTGTTGAGGATCTGCACCTCCTGGTCCTGAAGTCGCTGGTATTGGGTCCACAAGCCGTTGGAACCGGCCACCGCGTCTACCGCTTGCTGCTGATCGGAAATGATTCCCTGAGCAGTCTGGGGGCTGTCGCTGAGGAGGATGGACCGGATAGAGTTCATATTTGGCGCGGTTGCTACCTCGTAAGTTGACTGGAACGTTGTCAGTGTCTGGCTGAAGTCTAGTTCTCGTGCTGCAATGTCTGCTCCGATCAATCCTCCACTGTTAGACAGAGAGGGATCGGTGACACCTTCTGGGCTGAGCGACGCGAAGATCTGGTTGAAACGGGTTTGCAACTGTGAATTCATGCGCTGCAAATTGTCCAGCCCATTTGCCGCAGTACTTTGCGCATCGATGCTTGTTTGTACTGCCTGCGAGCGTGCGTTTAAGGAAGACAAATAGAAGGTGCTCAGCAGCACAACGAGAAGGCTCGGAACGATTGCCATGATGGCGAGCGCGATGAAGAGGCGCCGGACAATAGGTATCTTTCGTAGAAAACTCATACCACAATCCCTTTTTTCAAATAATTCACGACAACGCGATCCCCGTTTCTTTTCAGAGATCCGGGCAACCTTTCTTATCAAATTCTCCTGGCGCCAATATGCTCCCTCTTACATCCCCCCATCTCTTCTTTCCATCTCCACTTCTCCTGGAAAAGCCTGCCGTCGTTGGACGACCGGCGCCTGGACTCCGTTCCCAGCGACAGGACTGTGTGGGAAATAGTTTACAGCGAGTAAAGATCCCCCGCGAATATGTACCTCTCCTAGTTTACCGGACCCATAGATTGAGAGGAATATGTAATGTGAAAAACTTCCAAAAAGTACTATACCACACCAGAAGAGACGAAACGAGGGTGTATGAACCGGCATCGCCGAATGATGTACAATGTGTTTGATATGCCCAGGCAATTGATAATCTTTGAAGGTTACATATCATGAGTAAAATCCAATATCCCGGAGAATTGTTGCTTGCCTCCCGCTCGCCCAGACGGAGGCAGCTTATCAAGATGCTTGATCTGCCTGTAGTCGTTGCTGCAGCTTCGGATGGGGAAGATGAGGCAGAGCAGCGCTATCAAGGGCCGGTCGAGAACCTGGCCGTCTGGCTGGCCAAGCATAAAGCAGCTGCTGCGCTGAAGCTTCCGGCGGCAGCGGGACGCCTGGTGATCACAGCAGATACCACCGTTATTTTAGATGGTAAGACGCTGGGTAAGCCGCGCGATGCCGCCCATGCTGTTGAGCTTTTGCGAGCATTGCGGGGGCGCCGGCACCATGTGATCAGCGGCGTTGTAGTATGTACACAGTGCGAGGGGAAGACGGTGATGCATAGCGGGAGTTGTATCACTCCTGTACTGATGCGCAACTATAGCGATGATGAGATTGCGGCCTATGTTGCCAGCGGAGATCCCCTGGATAAGGCTGGAGCCTATGGTATCCAGAATCCCTCGTTCCAACCTACCCGGCGCATCGGTGGCTGCTATTTCAACGTCGTTGGCCTGCCAATCTGCACTGTCGTCGATTTGCTGGCCGAGTTTGGCGTCTATCCTGCTCGTTGTCAGGTTCGCGAGAACGCAGACTGCCCCTGGTCGGAAAAATGCCTGATCTGATTCGTGGCCGTTATGCGCCCAGCCCCACCGGCGCCTTGCACCTGGGCAATCTACGCACAGCCCTGTTGGCCTGGCTCTTCGCGCGCTGCGCTGGTGGGCAATTTCTGCTGCGTGTTGAAGATCTTGATCGCCCGCGTGTGCGTTCTGGAGCGACAGAACAGATGCTGGCTGACCTGCGCTGGCTGGGCCTGGATTGGGATGAGGGGCCGGACGTGGGCGGTTCCTACGCGCCATATGTGCAGAGCGAGCGGCTAGCGCTGTATGAAGCCTATCTTCAACGTCTAAGCGAGGTCGGGCTGGTCTATCCCTGCTACTGTAGCCGGGCGGAGGTTGCGCGTGCCGCGAGTGCTCCGCATGATGGGGATGAAGGACCGCGCTATCCCGGCACCTGCCGAACGTTAAGCGAGGCTCGCCGCCGCCAGTACGAAGCGCAGGGCCGCCGTCCCTCGTTACGCTTTCGCGTTGATGATGAGCGCGTTGTGGCTTTTACCGACCTGGTCGTTGGCTCTGTCAGCCAGCAAGTGCAGCAGGCCGTAGGCGATTTCATTGTGCGCCGTTCCGATGGAATCTTCGCCTATCAATTCGCGGTAGTGGTTGATGATGGACTGATGGAAGTAAATCAGGTCGTGCGTGGATCTGATCTTCTCTCTTCAACTGCGCGCCAGATCCTCCTTTTTGAAGCTCTAGGTTTTCCCGTTCCCACCTTTGTCCACGTACCTTTATGGCTAGATAGTACCAGGCGACGCCTCTCCAAACGTATAGAGAGTGCTGGTTTACAACCTCTGCGCGCAGAGGGTGCGACTGTTGAGCAGGTCGTAGGGTTGCTCGCGGCTTCCTGCGGGCTTGTAGAGCCAGGTGAATCACTCAGCGCCTCGCAGCTTGTAGCGCGTTACTACGGTAATAGCCGTGATATAATGCAAGCGAAATTGGCAAACGAGCACGGATAGTGGGTATTGATTGATATCTGCATTTTACAGGAGAATGGATTGTAAGGTTCTACCAACAGGCGGAGGCAAAAAGCCGGAGGCAGGCTCGCGGCTCTATACTGGGGAGGAAAAGAAGGCAAGCTCCAGGATCGGTTGAGAGGCGAGGGGCTCTTTCTCATTATGAGTAACTGCCTGCTCCTGGCCCCGCGTGTAGAGCCATAAGCCTGCCTCCAGCTCCTGTCGGCTAGTACCTGGTTGTTGGTGGAAGCATAATTGATTGGGAAGTAGAACCATGTCACCGATGGAACTTATCATCGACACTCAAAACGCCTTTTTTCTCTCGTACGCTTCTTACAAAAACGCGCCAGCGCCTATGTCGCCAATGGAATTCATTATTCGCATTGTTCTTTCTGCCCTGGTGGTGGTGCTGGGTCTGGCAATTGGCTTGCAGTTGCGCCGTCTGCTGGTGCGGCGTTTGCAGAACACAGTGCTGGATAACTGGCTGGTGCAACTTCTAGGCATCGTTGTTGTTCTGGTCCCGCTGCTTATCGCGGGCGCCAGCGCGACTACTATCGCAACAAATGGCCTGGATCTGCTTCTCTCCTTCCTGAAACAGATCCAGCAGATTTCAGGAATCCGGTCAGGGGATCTTGGTAATTTTGGCAAGAATCTCACCTGGACACTCCTGTTGATCGTTGTTGCCATTGGAGTCGCACGTACTCTTTCAAAATTGACCGCGCAGGGCTTTGGCGAGCATCGCCTCGACCTGAATGTTCGCCTGCTTATCAACCGCGTTTTCTTTATCATCGTTTTTCTGGTCGCGTTTTTCTGGGGTCTTGCCATATGGCAGATCAATATCACCCTACCGGTAGCGGTCCTTGGTACTTTAACCGTTGCGATTACCTTCTCCGTGCAGGATATTCTCAAAGACCTGGTGGCGGGCATTTACATTCTGCTTGAACGCCCTTTTCTGATCGGGGATCAAATCAGCGCCTATAGCGGCGGTGTCCATTATGTTGGCAAAGTAGTCGCGATTGAATTGCGCGCGACGCGCCTGCGCTTGGTCAGCGGCGAGGACGTGACGGTTCCTAACTCTCTGGTCTTTGGTAATGTAGTTGTCAACGATTCGCGCTATCCAGAGCGCCGGGCGACCATAACGGTTACGCTGCCGCTGGAGGATTTCCATCGCGAGGAGACTCCCACGCGTATCATCGCATGTCTAAAAGAGCAGGAGGGGGTCCTGGCTAAGCCTGAGCCAGCCATCACAGTGAATGGCATTAGCGGCGAGCAGATCGAGCTGGCCGCGCGTTTCTGGATCACTACCGGGCAGCTTGCCACAGTGGCCGAAGTCGTGTATGCTTTGCGTACACTTTTGCCGAGTGCTGACCTGGCGGTAAAAGAACCTGCCGATGATATGTAGCGTATATATATATCAGGGGAAGAAGAACCGCAAAGTAAGCACATCAGAGAAAAGAATCTGTGCAAGTCAGGAACAGAGCTGGCTGCACACCTGCCCAGGTAATAAAAAGACGAGGTTTTTGTTGTTGGATCAGACTTCAGAAACGTCACGAGGGGGGCATACGCGCATAGGCGTTATTGGAGGAACGTTTGACCCGGTACATTATGCCCATCTGGCCATCGCCGAAGAAGTATACCAGGCGCTTCAACTGGCAAAGATGGTCTTTGTGCCCGCCGGAGAGCCGCCGCACAAGGTAGGCTATCAGATCACGCCGGTCGAGCATCGAGTTGCCATGCTGGAACGGGCTATTGCCTCAAATCCACATTTTGCGCTTTCGCTGGTCGATGTGCAACGTTCCGGCCCATCCTATACGGTGGAAACGCTGCGGCTCTTGCGCCGGGAGTGGGGAGAGCGAACTGATCTCTATTTTGTGCTTGGAGGCGATAGCCTGAAGGATTTACCGACCTGGTACAATGCTCCTGGTGTCCTTGCTCAAGCCGTGATCGTGGCTCTGGTGCGACCGGGCTACGCCGATCTAACGACTTCTCGCGAACGACTGGCCACGAGCCTGCCGGGTATCCAAGATCGTTTGATGACGCTAGAAGGCCCGCGCATGGAGATCTCTTCGACAGACCTGCGCCGGCGGGTTGCCCAGGGCCGCCCGATCAAGTATCAGGTGCCCGAAGCCGTCGAAGAATATATTTTTCGGCATGGCCTTTATCGAGATGAGGTGAGCGGGCAGGTTGTTGAAGATACACGGGAAGATACTCATGCTACCAATGCAATTTGAGTTAGGAGATCGCTTACGTTTGCGCAAGCGTCATCCCTGCGGCAGTTATGAATGGCTGGTTGTGCGTTTAGGGGCGGATATCGGCTTGCGCTGCGTACAGTGTGGGCGGCGTGTCCTCCTGCCGCGCTCAGAAGTGGAGCGCCGCACACGCGAGATTCTTTCGCACGCCTCTGATTCAAGCATCTCGCCGCCGTTACCTTGAGAAGATGTTGAGGAGTCGTCTTTTATGAGTTCAGCTACCCCTCGCGGGGAGGGCTTCCTTACTCTGCTACGCAAGAGAAACTTTTTACTCTTGTGGCTGGCTCAGCTTATCTCGATGACGGCCTTCTGGGCGGTCAACTATGGCCTGATCGTCTTGATTCAGGAGAAGACTGCCTCGACTACACTGATCGGCCTGGCGATTATCTGCGCCAGTCTGCCCGCTGTGGTCATTGGCGCGCCGGCTGGCGTCTTTGTGGACCGGCGCAATAAGAGACGCGTGCTTTTTTATAGTAACTGCTTGCGGGCTATCGCAACGTTCGCCTTTGTCGTGTCGCTCGTGATTGATAGCAGCCAGCTGGTGCTGGTATATCTGCTGGCCTTATTAATCTCTGCAATTGGCCAGTTTTTCGCGCCAGCGGAGGGCGCGACCATTCCGAAGCTGGTGAGCGAAGATGAGTTGATGCCTGCTCTCTCCCTCTTTCAGATCACGTCGCTGCTTTCTAATGCCCTGGGTTTTTTATTTCTGGCGCCCCTTCTGCTGATTTTTCTGCCAACTATTCCTCTCGGAAGTCTGACGGTGACACCTGTTGAGTCGCTCTATGTGATTCTGGCTGTGTTTTACGCGATTTGCGCGCTTCTGATTGCCCTGCTTCCCGCGCGCAACTTTGTCGAAGGCGGGCCGCTCAGAAAAACCACTACCGCTGACCTCACCGCTGAATCGCTGGGCGTGCTGCAAACGGTCTGGTACGAGATGCTGCAAGCCTGGACTTTCATTCGCCGCCGCCCTCTGCTTTTTCAGGCGGTGCTCCAGCTTTCGTTTGCCGGAATTGTTATCGCGGTGATCGGCCAGCTTGCCTCTCCTCTAGTGACAAGACTGCTTGGCTTGCCCGCGACTTCGATGGCCTTCGTCTTCGCCCCTGCCGGCATCGGGCTGGTCCTCGGCTCAATCTCGATGCCGCGTATTTGCAGATTCCTGGGTAAATCGCGTACAATTCTTTCCGGTTGCATAGCTCTGGCTGTGCTGATTGTGCTTATCGCGCTCTCGGCTCTGCTGGTGCAAGACCTGGGAGGGCAGAATCCGGCGGTGAGAACCTGGCATGTGATCACAGTGGGGCTGATGATGTTTCTAGCCGGTCTTGCGCTCGATTTTATCAATATCCCGGCCAATACTGCTATGCAGGAGCAGACGCCCGACTGGATTAAAGGGCGCGTTCTGGCTCTTCAACTGGCACTCTTTAACGGCGTCTCAATCCCGGTGATTCTGCTAGTTGGCTGGATCAGCGATAACTACCAGTTGCCCACGGCGCTCTATTTCCTGGCCTCCTGCATTGCGATTTTTGGTATCTGGGGACTCCTCTACGAACGCAAACCGCATCCTCGTGAGCGCGAGGAAGGGGATATGCAGGAGCAGAGAGAGCCTGAACGGATTACCAGATAAAGTACATTTTGCCATTGACTCTGCCTCGGAGAACGTCTACAATTAAAGAGCGGTAAACGGTTGTTTATCGATGG
>DATGKW010000150.1:0-7599 GCA_035294465.1 Ktedonobacteraceae bacterium
CTTCCAAGATTGACCATTTCGATAAAGCGTTGCTCCAATTCCGCGGTGCGTGGTCCCGGCCGGCCAGTGCCGATGATCAGGTCATCGATACGCACTACCGGGACAATCTCTTTGGAGGAAGAGGTAATGAACGCCTCGTTGGCCTGTGCCAGTTCTTCCAGGAGGATGGGTCGTTCCTCAATGGGGAAACGACCCCGCGCCAGGTCCAGAACGACATTGCGGGTGATGCCGATCAAAACCTCGTCGCGCGGTGTTACCAGGGTCTGGCCACGAAAAATAAAGAAGTTGCTGCGCGTAGCTTCCTGCACATGTCCCCGTTCGTTCACAAACAGGGCGTCATCAGCGCCGCGCCGCGCCGCTTCCTTTAAGGCGCGCACGGCGGCGGTATAGTTGGAAGTCTTGGCCTCCGTCAACTCTCGCTGCAAATGGGTCGTAATCAGATAATACCCCCTGGTGAAACGCTCCATATCGCGCTCGCCCAGCGGCGAAATCATCACGATCAACTTAGGCAGGCCAACTGCCAGCACGCCGTCTTCGCTCTCTCCGCCTGTCACCAGTATCCGCACAGAGGCATGCCGATAGGAGTTGCGGGCAACGATCTCCTGCACCACGTCGGCAATCTCCTCGCGTGTGCGCGGGATCTCCAGGTCAATCAATGCTGCCGAGCGGTAGAGCCGTTCCAGGTGCTCAGGCAGGTGAAACGGGCGGCGGTTGTATGTGCGCAATGCCTCAAACGCGCTATATCCACGCAAAATGGCGATATCGTTCAACGAAAGACACGCCTGATCTGGATGAACCCACTTCCCATCGAGATACCACCAGGCATTCTTATCCATCGTACACTGCTCCTTCTTCTTCCTAAACAACCGTCATTCTTATGGTGTTAGCATAGCGCGTAAGTGGCAGGTCTGACAAGCCTGTTTGCACAAGATACAGCTATATCATTTCGGGCCTTGAGTATACTGAAAGATAGAGATATGAATAAGCATATCAACAGGCGATTGTATATATACACCTGTTTCGACAACATATTACCGTTTTCTATGCAATAGAAAGGAATCCACCTGGATGCAACACTATAGCAAGGTTCGTGACATCGACCCTCCTGAGCTTGCGGTGGGACGCGAGCTGGCTGAAGAAGATCTGACGGCTATCTATGGAGGCGCAGCAGGCCCTCCCACGGAAACAGCGAGCGTACCCGGCAATGCGCCGGGCCCCAGCAACCTGGGCAGCACGTTTGGTAGCCTGGGGAGCGCGCTGGGCAACCAGTTCAATGGGCTGCTGGGCGGTGGCCTGGCGGCTTCTCCTACCGCCAGCTCAAATACCACACTTCCTCTATCAGTCAACGGTTATCCTATCCTGGAAGGGCTTTTTTAGGAAAGCCTGAAGGGAGCTGGAGGCAGGTTCACGACTCTATACGCAGGAAAGAAGGGAAGCAAGCTCCTGAGTGGTCCGTTGGGTAATACGAAATCTCTTGGGAGCAGCTTGTCGGCCCATTGCCCTGTCTGGAAAGCCGCGAGTTTGCCTCTGGCTCTTGCCTGCCCACGCTCCGGCCCTGCTTTCGCCCTCTCGACGTTTGTTCCTTTCTTCTCAGCACGCGAGTCAATTTGCCCCTCTCTTTCAACCCATCAGGCGTTCAATACGTATAGTAAGTGAAGTCGCAGTGATCACCGACGCAACTAGCAGCCTGAGTAGAACACCGCTCACCCTGAAATGTGATGCAGTTACGCGGGCTTGAGAGATACACCTTGTACAGAGCGAATGAGCGAGCGATAGAGGAGATAAATCAATGACGCAGACAGATCCCAATGCCACAAGATCGGGCGATATTATCGAAGAGTTGCAGGTTATGGGCGAACAGCTCGTTGCCAAAGTCAGAGAACTGGTTCGCGAAGGAAACGTGCGCCATATCCGCATCAAGCAGGATGAGCGCATCGTGCTGGAAGTTCCGCTGTCAATCGGCGTTGTAGGCGTGTTACTGGCCCCGACTATGGCAGCCCTCGGCGCGGTGGGCGCGTTGCTAGCCCAATGTTCAATCGAGGTTGTGCGCGTAGAGACTCCTACCTCCGCCTATACTCCATCTGAGGGCACAGCCTCTTCCTAGAAAATGCCGGCGCGCGTGAGACCATCCACGAAGTATCAAGGGGCCGGGCAATCCAGCCTGGCCCCTTTTTCTGCAGCTCCGCGCCGCGCTTCTTAACTGCCAGCTTCCTGGAGGACCCAGTCGGGGAGTTCCAATGGACGGGTCATTTCGGGGCCGAGCGGCGAGACGTAGGGTTTGCCCCTAGTGCGACGCTGAAAATCGGCGCGGGCGGCCTGGCGCAGGTCGGGATCAGTCAGAATGTCAAGGCCAGTCGCGGCCAGCACACGGGCGGCGTTGATCGCGCCTTTCAAGCCAATACTCATGCCGTGACAGGCGGTAGCGGCCCATGTATGGACCGAAACGCCGAGAGGCATGGTCGGCATGCCACAGCCCATAGTTGGCGTGTTCCAGCTCACATCGGCAACGTCTGTCGAGAAGCCAAAAGTGAGGGTATCGGGAGAAAGCGGCTCGGTGCTTGTGGCCATACCTCGCGGCTCAACGCCGTAATTGCGCTGAATTTCCTGAGCAAACGCCATTTCTTCGGCTGTGTAGGCGGGAATGCCGACGCGCTCAAGGTGAGTCTGCATCCGTTCGGCCAGCGGCTGATTGGGCAGGAGATCGTAGAGGCCAGAATAGACCAGCGCTTTTGTGCGGGTCTGAGTAGCCAGCGCCACTCCCTCGGCGATTTGCTGGAGCCAGGCGGTAGAAGCCTCAACATGCGCACGGTCGATATCGCGCACATAGAGCCTGATGCGTGTATAATCGGGCACCACGTTTGGGGCCTCGCCGCCGCTCTCAACAACGTAGTGAATGCGCGCGGTCGGCTCAATATGCTCGCGCATGAGGTTAATGCCGTGAGAGCAGAGTTCCGCTGCATGCAGGGCGCTGCGTCCAAGCCAGGGCGTTCCGCCGGCGTGAGCTGCTTTGCCAAAAAACTCGATTCGGATGGTGTTGACGGCCGCGGTTCTGTAGTTGCTCACTCTTGCCTCCGCGCCTGGGTGCCAGTGCAGCGCAGCGTCCAGATCGTCGAACAGGCCCGCACGGGCCATGTAGACCTTGGCGCCTTCCGTCTCTTCGGCGGCACAACCGTAGAGGCGCAGCGTGCCGGCAATATGCTGCTCGACCATCAGATTCTTGAGCACGAGCGTCGCCCCGATGGCCGCAGAACCAAGCAGGTTATGCCCGCAGCCGTGGCCGCTCGCTATGTGATCCTTACGTGCCTCGCGATATGGCACAGGCTCGTTGCCCAGGCCGGGCAGCGCGTCGTATTCGGCCAGCACCCCCAGGATGGGTTTGCCTGTTCCCCACTCCGCGATAAATGCGGTTGGCACACCGGCTGTACCCTTGCTCGTAATTGTAAATCCCTCTTCCTGCAAAACGCTCATGAGTAGTCGCGCTGATTTCACTTCCTGCAAGGAAAGCTCAGCGAGCTGCCATAACTCATCGGCGAGGCGTTCTATTGTGGGCCTGGCCCGCTCCACTGCCTGGTCGCATGCCTCAAAAGGTGATTGTGCCATATAGCTCTCCGTCCCTTCGTTCTTAGATCTTCAATGCAACGCAAAATACACAACTAGAAAATTATATCCCATGATAGCTTTTGAACAGGCAGAAATGCTATACTAAAGTAAGTTACCTTACAGAAGAAAGCGAGGAGACGATGAAAGCTATGCAAGTTGAAATATGGTCCGATGTGGTCTGCCCCTGGTGTTATATCGGCAAACGACGCTTCGAGTCGGCTCTGGCGAGCTTCAAGCACCGCGATCAGGTTGAAGTGATCTGGAAAAGCTTTGAGCTTGATCCCAGTGCGCCGCGCACGTCGGAGGAAACGCTTGATGCGATGCTGTCCAGAAAATACGGAATGAGCTTGCAGAGAGCGGCGGAAGCCAATGCCCGCGTCACGGCGCTGGCGGCCAGGGAGGGACTCGACTATCATCTGGAGAAAGCGCGACCGGGCAACACCTTCGACGCGCACCGCCTGATCCATCTCGCGGCCAAACATGGCTTGCAAGGAGAGATGAAAGAGCGCCTGATGCGCGCCTACTTTAGTGAGGGAAGGCCAGTTGGGGATGTCGAGACGCTGGTCGAACTGGCAGCGGATGTGGGCCTGGATGCTGAAGAGGTGCGTGGGGCTCTCAGCGGCCAAACCTGCGCCGATGAAGTAGTGGCTGACGAGCAGGAGGCGCGCGAGCTTGGAATCAATGGCGTGCCTTTCTTCGTCGTTGACGAAAAATACGGCATCTCAGGCGCGCAGCCGGTCGAACTTTTTCAGAAAGCGCTTGAACAGGCATGGGCCGAAGCCCATCCGCTGACCTAGGTCAGCGCCACAAACGAGGACGCGGGAAGCTGCGAGGGGGAGAGCTGCACTCCAGATTCCGCCTGATAGATAGGAGAGCGCAGGAAAAGTGTTGCGCGCTTCTCCTGCACTCTCCTATCTATCGCATGAAGACTGTTCTTTGCTTATGCCGCGATCCACACCCTGACCGAATTGAGCGGATAGCCAGCGCCCGAATCTCCGCCTCCGGTTGATGTGAGAACGTCCATACCGGTTGCCATCGAGGCCAGCCTGCTGCTATCGGGCGCCCAGGCCAGCGAGTTGATATCGAATTGGGCCTTTTTCCCAAAGGCGGCGGCAAAGGCATTGTAGACGTACACCAGTTTGTGGCTCGCGACGCTCCAGATGCGCACGTCCTGGCCGGAGGCCGCGATATATTGACCGTTGGGCGACCAGGCCAGAGCGCTGACGCTATTCGTACCGGCCTGCCCCTGGAAGGAGAACTGCACCTTGCCCGTTGTAGCTTGCCAGACCTGTACCTGGGAGTGACTTACTGAGGCAATCAGATCGTCTTGAGGCGACCAGGTCACGCCGCTCACTCCCCGTTTGGTATAGGCAAGCTGCCAGGTGGTAGTGTTCCAGACATACACGCCGTTGCTCGGACTGCTGGCCGCCAGGTACTTGCCATCAGGCGACCAGGCTATCTGGTCGATATAATCGCTCGCCGTGGCATTGGGCACAACTTGCAGGGTGCGCATATACGCGCCGGTCGCGGCATTCCAGATTTGCACGTCATATCCGTAGGTGACGCCATCGACCGCCGAGGCAACCAGTTTGTTATCGGGCGAGAAGGCCGAGGCGTAGATCATATCGCCCCCACTGAGGCGTGCCATCGGGTTGCCCTGGTGTACCGTGGTAGAGGCTTGAGCCGATTGTGGTGTGAACGTAGCCAGCACCTGCCCCGTCTGGACATCCCAGATCTGCGCGACCTGGCCGGATGCTACCAAATGCTCACCGCTCGGTGACCAGCTTGTCCAGTAGCTGGAGCTAGCGTTTTGCCCGAAAGTCCGTATCACATGCCCATTCGAGGCATCCAGCAAAGTGATGTCTACCATGTCGCTTACGGAGACATATTTTCCATCGGCAGACCAGCCCACGCTCGCAAAGCTGCCGCCATCTGTGAGTCCCGTAGCTTTCGGCGGATAGACATACAGCGTTTTCCCAAGGGAAGCGTTTGGCGTTGCCGGTTCTGGCAGAGTAGCCGTAGCGGTGATTGAGGTCGTGGCGGCCGAGCCGGTCTGTGTGCTGCCTGGTCGCAGGGTATGCGTCAGTAATGTCCAGGTCAGCAGGTAAGCTATCACCACAGCCGCGGCCAGACTCAGGCCCGCGATGCGTCGTATGGGACGCCTGGGTTGTCGAGAAAGGTCTGGCAGGCTATTTTTTCCGCTTGTATAGGAAGTCGTTTCGGTGGAGAAATTGTTATCGAGCATATTTTCCTCTCTCTCATATGGATGTGTTGAGTTTGTGGACTGGCCGGGCTCAAACAGCAAGCGCATTCTGTCCCAACTTTTCGCAAGTACGTCCGCGAGAGGAACATGCTGAACGACTTGCGGCCCTTCCTGCCGGGCTTGCGCCTTCAGGTTAAGCAAATCGGGATGAGTATCTTCAAGCGCTTGGCGCGCAGCATGCCGTACCAGCTCGTCGGAATCGCTCAAGGCAGCCAGCAGAGGCGTTTCTGGCGCGTGGAAGCCCAGCTTGCCAAGTGCGAGCGCCGCGCTTTCGCGGACTTGCCATTCGTCATCGTGCAGCAACTTCTCGGCTATACGCTCTATCGGCGCCTGCTCACCCAGGGCACTGAGCGCCAGAACCGCGTTTGCGCGCACCGAGACATGCGGATCATCCAGCGCTGCGAACAATGCCTCTAGAGGCGCTCGCTCGCCCAGGGCGCGCACAGCGGCAGCACGGACGTACCAGGCAGGATGTTTGAGGTCGGCGAGTAGTTGAGGCACCTGCCGCGTGACCTGCTGTCCTTCGTCTAACCCCAGGCGTTGCAAGAGGCCCGGCAAGAGCGAAGGAGACTCGTTCGTCTTCTCCGGCTCATTCGCTGGCAGTTGAGGGAATAGTTCATCATTCTCGGGTGACATGTGTTCCTTGTCCTCTTGCTTGTGATAACTCCAAAACTTTACGCAGGCGGCGTATGCCGCGATACAGGTACGACTTTACCGAACCCATCGGCATATGAAGCAGGTCGGCAATCTCCTGATAGCTCAGGTCCGCGAAATAATAGAGGTTGATTACGGTACGATAGGTGGCCGGAAGCTGTTTAAGGAGCTCTTCAAGCTCCTGACGCATTTCATGTTGCTCCAGGAGCATATCAGGCTGCTGTTCCCGCTTTTCCTCTATTGTCAGGTGTGGACTCTCTTCCGAGAAATCGAGCGCGATGGCGGGCAGCCTTGCCTTGCGCAGGCGGCTGTAGAAGACATTCAGCGCGATTTTATACAGCCAGGGGCGCAGCACGAGCCCGGCTATCTGCTGCGGCGTATATCTGGCCAGCGCGAAATATGCCTGCATGAAGGCTTCTTGCACAATATCCTCGGTTTCGTGGACATTGTCTATCTGGCGCGTCATAAAAGCACGCAGTCGTGCCTCATAGACCAGCACCATCTGACCGAAATGACGATCCAGATCACTTGCCAGCAGGGCTGCTAACTCCGCGTCGTCCGGCTGCATATCGTCCTTTCCACACCGTTGTTTTGTGCCTCTACCCCCAGAATGCAAAAACCGACGATTTTGTTGCAGGTAAGAGGAGGGAATCAGAAGTTAGAGAAGCTTTACCAGTTTGACATCCTCGTCGAGATAGCCCAGGTGGTGGTAAAAGCCGAGCGCGCGCGCATTAGCGGCTCCCGTAGCCAGAGAGAGAATGCGATAGCCCTGCTCGCGTCCCCACTGCTCGCAAGCCTGGACCAGAGCTTTGCCAACGCTGCGCCCCTCTGCGGCCTCGCTGGTAGCCAGTTCTCCAATATACGCCTGCTTTTCGCCGGTAAAATGGGTATCGTGGGAGACGCTGGCAAAGCCCAGCAGCTCTCCCTGCTCGCCCTCTGCTACAAAAACCATCGTGTTCTGGCTGTGCTGCTCAATGCTCTCCAGAATCCAACCCCGCGCCGTCTCAATCCACGTCTGCATGTCGCGCCAGGGCGGAATGCCGATAGCCAGGCGCGGGGCCAGGGAAAGCATAAACTCGCGA
>DATGKW010000151.1:0-9453 GCA_035294465.1 Ktedonobacteraceae bacterium
CGCTCAGCACCAGGTCCTGCTGCAAAATCGGCCTGTTCAACTTAGTCGCACGGAATATAAATTGCTCAGCGTGCTTGCTCGCAACGCCGGGCGCGTGATGACCCACGAATTGCTGCTGGAACGCGTCTGGGGCGCTGAATATAACCGCGAAATCGATTTTATCTGGGTCTACATCAGCCGCCTGCGCCGCAAGATCGAGCCGGACCCTCGCCATCCTCGCTATATCCTGACTGTCCCGGATGTTGGCTATAAGCTCGTAAAATCGTAGACTCCCCCGAATCTTTCAGGTCATTGTAAGGTCTATCGCTGTCGTAGCAACATCCCTGTAATGTCGAATGTGTATGCTGGTGGTAAATAAGCAAGAACTTCCGTGAAGTCTGCGAGAAGAGCCCATATTTCACAGGCTGGAGTGGCTCAGCTCAAACGGGTTTCATAGTAGCGGCGCGTATCAGCGCCAGGGAGAATGAAGGATGTCGCGCGAAACCGGCTACACCGTTCTTCTGATTGAAGCAGATACATCCCTGCGACGCCTGATTGCTCTGGGCCTGAAGCACCGGGGAATGCAGGTGACTGAAATCAACTCTCTGGCTGCACTGGCCGACCAACCCATTGCGAACCCTGATCTGCTCGTCCTGGATATCGACAGCGGCTATCGTGATGACTCCTCCTTGCTGGCCGCAATCCAGGAGCATCCCTACCTCTCGACGCTGCCTACAGTTGTCCTGGCCTGGGACCAGGAGCAGCAGGCTGGCCAGAGCCATGCGTCTCCCCTGCTGGAAGTCCTGGCCAAGCCTTTCGACGCTCGCCTGCTGTACACCACTATCGAAAATCTCCTGGTAACAAGTGCCTCTATCTCAATGGCAGCTCGGCAGGGAATCGCCTTAGCCGCCCCTGCCTCTACCGTTCCCTCTGCTAGCTTCAGCCCGTTTTTCACTGCCGTTGGCCTTCTCCTGCTGGTCATCGGCCTGATGCTCTCGCAGCTGCTGGTTGTCAGCGCTGGCCTGCTCATTGTGTTGATCGGCCTCCTCTGCTGGACGCTTACCAGGCGTCCCGAACGCCGGATCATGCTCGGCGATATCGGCCAGCATTATTCACCATCCCTGAGATGAAGCCTGCCTCCAACTGATCGGTCTACGTTGAAAACATGCCTGTTTGGCCCTTTCTAGCTATTTTCGTGCAATTGACGCACGTATCTGTCCCGGCAATGGAATCAGCGCCTGCCTGGCCTCCTGTTGTGTTAAAGAAAATGGTTGGTGTGCCGAGTGATAGAAAGAAGGGGTAATCGCTGTAAGGACTTTTGGGAATGAAATGGATGCGCTTAGGAAGCAACTCGATTCTTCATATATTCCCTGGCGTCTGCTGGCTTGCCTGCTGCTGGTGAGCCTGCCAATTGCTGTCTTCTACCTCACCAGGCCGGTCAATTTTGTGCTTTTTAACTGGATCATCAATAGTATAACTATTCTCTATCCCTCAGTTCTGGCTCTGCTCTGCTGGCAAGGATCGTTCAAACTCTTACGCCCGGCGGGGCCAGCCGCTTCGACCGCGCGCAGGTTCTGCCCTCTTTTGTTAGGAATGGCCTTGTGGTGCTTTGTGCTGGCAGAAATTGCCTGGCTTCGTGGCATGATTGCTCTAGGCCGGAGCCCGGCCTTTCCTGCTCTGGAACACCTGGTCTTTTTGGGGATGTATCCGTTTTTCCTCGGCGCATTTCTGCTGCTTCCTTCGCGGAATATTTCTCTGTTTACGCGGCTGCGCATCTTTCTGGATAGCCTGCTGATCATGACCGCTATAGCCACGCTTTTTTACTATTTCATTCTGGCGCCTGTTCTTGCCAGAAGCACGGGGACGGCGCTGGAGAAGATAATACTCAGCTTTTATCCTGGCGCCGATCTCGTCTTGATGTTTTTCCTGTTGCAGATGGCATTACGAGTCGGAGAGGCTTTTCTGCGACCGATACTGATCATGCTTGGCCTGGCCATAACAGGGCTGTTCATTTCGGATGCTTCTAATCTTCATGAACTCCTTTCTCTCCACTACGATGAGTTTTCTTCGGGCGATGCCTTGCAGCTTCTCACCGGCATGATGATCGTCGGCGCGGCTCAAGCGATCACCCGAATGCTGAGCAAAGGTGATGTAAGAGACGCTGTTTCCCCTGTGGAGGTCGAGCAGTCACATCTGCTCTATCCCGCCAGCGACTGGAGGACCTTGTTGCCCTCAGCGTTGGTGCTGGTCTTCAGTCTGTTGACCTTCGCGCTCTGGTTGAATAAGGGCCAGCAGACGTTTCCCGGTCAGTTCGCCATCGTTTATGCTGGAGGATTTACCGTGTTAGTTCTGATGGTCCTGCGCCAGTTCCTGGCCATCTATGAGATTGGCATGCTGCAAAGGAAACTTCAGATCATGAATTGCTCGCTTCGCATGTTAAATGAGCAATTAGGACAGCAGGCAAATACCGATCCATTGACTGGCCTCCCTAATCATCGCGCATTGATCGAGAAATTAGATAGGGCGCTGACGTGTGCGCGCGAAACGCCGGGTTCATGCGCGGTTATTTTTATGGATATCGATCATTTCAAGGAGGTGAACGACCACTACGGACACCGCGTTGGCGATATGGTCCTCTGCCGCTTCGGCGAACTGGTGAGGTCGAGCCTGCGAGCAACAGATCAAATAGGGCGCTGGGGAGGTGAAGAGTTTCTGGCGATTTTGCCCGGCGTAACACCGGACGAGGCCAGGCAGATAGCGGAAAGAATTCGTAGAACCGTCGAGCAGCAGGTGCTGACCTGCGAACCTGGGATGAGCGACACCTTACGCCTGACCTGCTCGCTGGGTGTTGCCGGCTATCCGCAGGATGCAAGCGAACGCGATAGCCTTTTCCTGTGCGCGGACAGAGCCATGTACGTTGCCAAAAGCCTGGGGCGCAACCAGGCACGCGCCGCTTCTGAACCACCGGTCCGGACAATGGGGAGGCCAGAGCGGGTGTATGAGTCTCTCCACTAATCCAACGCCCCGCTAAAATGACTATGCCATCCCCTTCCATTGAAGAAAAGATCGTATAATAGAGCTAAACTTTTTTCATTTTCCCCCGGACGTTGTCTGTACAGCGTCCGATTACGTGGTAATAGCAAGGATCTCACATGAAGAAGATCGTCATTCTAGCGGAAGGCTCCTTTGAGCTGCACTATGGCAAAACTGCAACGGGCGTAATCCGCTACAGTCGTGACGAGGTAGTAGCAGTTATCGATAGTACGAAGGCCGGGCAGGATGTCGCCCAGGCGCTGGGCGTTGATCTTGGCAAAGGCATTCCCGTTGTGGCCGATATCCATGAGGCTCTCAAGTATCAGCCGGATACACTGCTCATCGGCATTGCTCCCCAGGGCGGAAATCTTCCAGCCTCCTGGCGCTGGCAACTTCTGACGGCTATGGCAGCCGGGCTTGATATCATCAATGGCTTGCATGTCTTCTTCTCCGAAGATGAGGAACTGCAGGCCGCCGCGCACGAACATGGAGTCACAATCTGGGATGTGCGCCGCCCTCCCGATAAACGGCTGGTTGCTCGATATACTCCCCATCGCCCCGGAAGCCATACTATCCTTGCTGTAGGCTCAGATTGTGCGACTGGCAAAATGACGACGATGCTGGAGATCAATCGTGAGGCGCAGCAGCGAGGGCTAAGCAGCGAATTCGTTGCGACCGGCCAGACCGGAATCATGATTGCGGGCAATGGGCTGCCTGTGGATCGTATCATCAGCGACTTCGTTGCAGGTATGGTCGAGGAGATGGTTCTTCATTTCGCCTCCAGGTACGATTGGGTTTTTGTCGAGGGGCAGGGCGCGCTTAACCATCCCGGCTATTCGCCCGTAACTCTGGGGCTGCTTCATGGCGCTCTCCCAGATGCTATGATCTTCTGTCACAAGGCCGGCGCAACCGGCATCGAGGGATACGATAATTGCCCGTTTCCTTCGCTCAAACGCATGATTGCGATCAATGAGGATGCTGTGAACTGGCTTCATCGCGAACAGAACAGCAAAGTCGTCGGAATATCTCTCATGACATATCATCTCTCTGAACAGCAAGCTTATGACGAAGTGAAGAGAGTGGAGGATGAGACCGGCCTGCCTGCAACCGATGTACTGCGTTTTGGGGCCGGAAAATTGATGGACGCCTTGAGCAAGCATTTTGCTTCTGCTTATTTGGCCAATCAATGAGGAAGCTAGAAGAGAGCAGTAGCATGAAACTTGATATACAATCATTCGATCTCAGGCTCACCACACCTTTCCGCATCTCGCGCCACGTCCAGTACACGGCGGCCAACGTGCTTGCGTGCATCACGCACGAGGGGATAACTGGCGTCGGCGAAGCGGCGCCTTCCGAACACTATGGCGAATATCGCGGAACCGTCCTGGCGGCCTTGCGGTTCTTAGCTGGCGAACTGGGCGATGACCCTTTCGCGATTGAGGATATCTTGAGCCATCTTGAGCGCCTGCTGCGCCTCAATCCCTCTGCCAGAGCGGCTGTAGACATGGCGCTTTACGATCTCGTCGGGAAACTGCTTAACGTGCCTGTCTACAAGCTGTTGGGATTGAACGCGGCAAAGACGCCGTTGACCTCGTTCACTATCGGCATTGATACGCCGGAAAACATGGCCAGAAAGGCCCTGGCAGCCAGCAATTACCCGATCCTCAAGATCAAAGTTGGCACGCCGAACGACGTAGCCAATCTCAAAGCTATTCGCGAGGTTTCCAACGCGGTGATCCGCGTGGATGCCAATACCGCCTGGACGCCCAAAGAGGCGGTTCGTGCCATTCATCAGCTTGCCGAATTCACTATCGAGTTTGTCGAGCAGCCCGTTGCGCCCTCTGACCTGGCCGGCCTGAAGTTCGTTCGTGAGCACGTACCCCTGCCAATCATCGCGGATGAGAGCTGCATCACGGTCGAGGATATTCCGCGCGTGGCTGAGTGTGTAGACGGTATTAATATCAAGCTCATGAAATGTGGTGGGTTGAACCACGCGCTGAAAATGATCCACGTAGCTCGTGCATACAACCTCTCGGTCATGATTGGCTGCATGATCGAGAGTTCGCTGTCCATCACTGCTGCCGCGCATCTCACTCCCCTGGTCGATTACGCCGACCTGGATGGGCACCTGCTGGTGGATGATGACCCCTATACGGGTGTAAAGGTTGAGCAAGGCAAGCTGATTCTGCCAGAAGGACCTGGATTGGGTGTAGTGGCCCGCGCGTAACGGGTTTTCTTCACAGTTATTTTAAACTTGCCTGTTCCTTTTTTGAAGATTCTGGTTTATCCTCTGTATAGAGCAATCGAAAAAAACGATAGTTTCGTAGAAAACCATCTTAGCTATACAGAAGGAAATGTCTGGTACCCAAAGGATCTATCGCGAGAAAAGAGAGCAGTGCAAAATTGTATCCAGGAGTTCATGCCGAAACATTTTGCAAAGAGTACCGGGCAATTTCACGCGAAGAAAGGCAGAAAATCCGAATGCTTTATAATGATCCATTGCAGCAAGGGAACCAGGCCCCGCCATACTTGCCGTACAGACCGGTTCCGGGAGCGCAGGGAGGGCAGTTCGGGCCAATGACGGATAAGGTAGAGATCGTTCCCCCGCCGTACAGACTTCCTAACAGTAGCTGGCAGCAGCCTGGCGTCTGGTATCAACCGTCTACGCCCCCGCCCCCGCGCCGTCCGAGCGGACGAGGAGGAGCAATCTTTCTGCTCACTCTCTTGCTCGCTGTCGTGCTTGGTGTTGGCCTGTTCGCTGGCTGGACGTTTGCCAGGTCGAGTAGCGCCGTAAGCGGCTCGCCCACCAGTCCCTCATCTCAAGCTTCCTCGAATGTGGCTCCATCTGGGAGCACTCTCAATTCGATAGAGGCTGCGCAGGAAGCGGCCATCGCGAAAATTGAGCCATCGATAGTCGAGATAGAAGGCCAGACCTTTCAGGCGCAGCAAATAGGCACTGGTGAGATTATAGATAAAAATGGCGATATTATCACCAACGACCACGTGATAAACGGCGTAAATTCGCTTCAGGTTGTGCTCAGTGATGGGAATACAGTGAATGCGCAGGTCGTCGGCACCGATCCGGCTAATGATCTGGCCATTATTCGTATTCAACCTTTTAGCGGTATGGTTGTCGCGACCTTTGGCGATTCCTCTCAGCTTGTCGTTGGCCAGGAGGTTCTGGCGGTCGGCAGCCCGCTTGGCTATGCTGAGACGGCTACCGAAGGAGTTGTTAGCGCTTTGAATCGGACTGCCGATGAATCAAGCTCTTCTGGCGGCAGCGGCGCCCATCTAACGGGCTTAATCCAGACCTCGGCGCCGATCAATCCGGGTAACAGCGGTGGAGCGCTGATCAACCTGCAAGGCCAGGTCGTAGGCATCACGACGCTTTCAGCACTCGACAACGAAACGAATACGCCTGCTGAAGATATCGGCTTCGCGATCCCGTCCAACCAGGTTCAGGCCGCGATCAAACAAATGCTGGGATAGTCAGAGTTTTGTCATCCTTCATGCCCTTCCATCGACGGAACCAGAGGAGGCAACAGACAGCGCCGTCTGTTGCCTCTCCTGCTTTGTGAAAAGCCAGGCTCCGACCATCTCTCTGCCTGCAACCACTAGTTGGCGACCAGCTCCGAAGTGCCAGCCAGCCCAAGCTGGTCGGCGATACTGCTCATGGCTTCAATCACCAGAGCTATATGCTCATCTAGATCAACGCCCAATTCCGCTGCCCCCTTTACCAGATCATCGCGGTTCACTCCGGCGGCAAAACCTTTGGTCTTCATTTTCTTGCGCACTGAAGAGACCTCCAACCCCAGAACGCTTTTATCGGGGCGAACCAACGCGGTTGCAGTAATCATGCCCGTGATCTCATCGCATGCGTAGAGCGCCTTTGAGAGAAGATCGGTGCGCGGATTGGTTTCTTGATTCAAGTCGTTATGGGCCAGAATAGCGTAAATAATGCGTTCGTCATAGCCGCCTTCGCGTAGCCAGCGCGCGGAAACCTGAGTATGCTCTCGCAGATCGGGATACTCCTCATAGTCGCAGTCATGCAGCAAGCCGGTCATCGCCCATAATTCCTCATCTTCTCCATACTTGCGCGCATAGAAACGCATGGCGACCTCGACCGCGAGCATATGCTTCTGCAAATTCACATTCTTGACGTGAGCGGTCATGAACTGATAGGCATCGTCTCGTGTAGGCACTGTTTCGTGACTCCATTCCAGAATACATTCAGTGAAAGTGGCTCTATTATAAGCTAACGAAGTCTCTGGCGTAAACATTGCCCTGCTTTGCCTTTTTCATGCTCTGATGCCCTTGAACGAAGGCAAGGAGGCGCTACTGATCGGTTTCAACAGATGTGGGCGAAGACTGCTTCCTGATGCGCCTGGTCACTGGCGTGCGTTGTGGCGGTTCGTTCCAATAGGTAAGTAGCGCTTGCCTGCAACAAGCAGGGACTCTTTGGCTTGACACGACGGTTATTCAGAGAATATAACCAGATTATATGGCAAACAGAATCTTCATCGAATAAGGGCAGGAGTGAATCATGACAACAACACCACAACACGCAAAGCACGAAGCGACCAGCGACGAATACGCCCCCAGAAAAGAAGATCGCTTTAGCTTTGGTCTCTGGACCGTCGGCAATCGAGGACGTGATCCCTTTGGCGAGTTTGTGCGTCCCCCGCTCGATCCTGTTACCAGTGTCAAGAAGCTCTCGGAGTTGGGTGCCTGGGGCATCAATTTACACGATAACGATCTTGTCCCTTTCGACGCCACGCCCGCCGAGCGGGACCGCATCGTGCGCGAATTCAAGAAAGCCCTCGCCGATTATGGTATGGTTGTGCCAATGGCTACGACCAACCTCTTCTTCCATCCGATCTTTAAGGATGGAGCCTTCACTTCCAACGATCCGGCGGTCCGCGCGTTTGCTCTCCAGAAGACGATGAAAGCTATCGACCTCGGCGTCGAACTTGGCGCAACTACCTACGTCTTCTGGGGTGGGCGCGAGGGCAGCGAGACCGACGCGAGTAAAGATCCCGTCGTGGCTATCCAGCGCATGCGCGACGCGATCAATTTTCTCTGCCAGTATGTGCGCGACAACGGCTATCAACTGCGCTTTGCCCTGGAACCCAAACCGAATGAGCCGCGCTCGGATATTTATATGCCAACCGTCGGACATATGCTCGGCTTCATCTCCACGCTGGCCTACCCGGAGATGGTTGGACTCAATCCTGAAGTGGCGCATGAACTGATGGCCGGCCTCAATCCGGTTCATGCCGTGGCCCAGGCGCTTGAAGCTGGCAAGCTTTTCCACATTGATCTCAATGATCAGAAGGGTCCGCGCTATGATCAGGATTTCCGTTTCGGTAGCGAGAACCTCAAAACGCTCTTTTTCCTGGTCAAATTGCTGGAGGACAACAACTATACTGGTTCGCGCCACTTTGACGCGCATGCCTATCGCACTGAAGACGAAGAGGGCGTGTGGGACTTTGCCCTGGGCTGCATGCGCACGTACAATATGTTCAAGGCCAAAGCCAAACGTTTCAACGCTGACCCGGAGATCCAGGCTCTTCTGCGCGAAATTCACAGCGGCGATCAGACTTTCGGCGGCCTCCTGAGCGGCTATAGCGCTCAGAATGCCCGCGCGCTCAAGGAGGCAGCTATCGATGTCGAAGCGCTCGCGCAGCGTGGATATGCCTACGAAAGGCTCGATCAGCTCACAGTGGAGATTATCCTGGGCGCGCGTTAGAACCTCTCAAGCCTATCAATTAAGGAGAGCCGGAGGCAGACTTGCCTCCGGCTCCTGGTGAGTATGGACTTTTAAGCAAGGAGCAAGGCAGATGCAGGCACTTCTTGGGATTGACCTCGGTACGACCGGTATCAAGGCGGCGCTGTTCGCGACTGACGATGGACGCGCGCTCGCTTCGGCTTTTGTCGAATATCCGCTGTTTCATCCTCAGCCCGGCTGGGCGGAACAAAACCCGGCTGATTGGTGGCAGGCCACTCTGGCAGCTATACGCGCCTGTTTGCAGCAGGGCGCGCAGGCCGGAGTAGGGCCGCAAGATGTGCGTGGCATTGGTCTCTCTGGCCAGATGCACGGCGTGGTGCTGCTTGATGAGAACTCGCAGGTGCTGCGGCCCTGTATTATCTGGGCTGATCAGCGCAGCGAGGAACAGTGCCGCTGGATCACCGAACGCGTCGGGTTGGCCAGGCTGATCGAGTACGTTAGCAATCCCGCGCTGCCCGGCTTTTCCGCTCCTAAAGCTCTCTGGGTGCGTGACCACGAACCCGATATTTTCGCGCGCGCCCGCCTCCTGCTCCTGCCAAAAGACTATATTCGCTACCGGCTCACCGGCGTGGCTGCCATGGAGATCTCGGATGCTGCCGGCACCTGCTTGCTCAATGTGAAAAAAGGTGAGTGGTCGCGTGAGCTGCTGGAGG
>DATGKW010000152.1:0-14294 GCA_035294465.1 Ktedonobacteraceae bacterium
CGCTGGGCGCCTTCGCCTCACGGTCGCCAGCCCTGGCGCTTTGTGGTCCTGACGCGCCAGGAGAGCAAGGAGCGCCTGGCCGATTTTATGGGCGAGACCTGGCAGAAAAACCTGGCTATGGATGGACAGGCCGAGGAGATCGTCAAAATACGCCTGGAGAAATCTCGCCGGCGCATCTTGCAGGCTCCGGTACTGGTGCTGGTCTGTCTCTATCTAGAGGATCTGGATCGTTATCCAGATGAACAGCGGCAGAGCGATGAGACAACCATGGCGATTCAGAGCCTGGGCGCGGCGATCCAGAATATGCTGTTGATGGCCTACGATCTCGGCCTGGATGGCGGCTGGATGTGTGCCCCGCTCTTCTGCCCGGAGGTCGTCTGTCAGGCGCTGGACCTGGATACGCGACTGATTCCCCACGCGCTGATCACGCTGGGCTACGCGGCGGCTGATCCCAAACGCCGGGAGCGTCATTCACTGAATGAGTTGATAGTTCGTTATGATTAGAGGTGGTTATGATTGTAGTTCTGGCCGGCGGAGTAGGCGCGGCCCGTTTCTTGCAAGGTGTTGTCCAGCTTGTTCCGCAAGAGGAACTGACTGTGATTGCAAATACAGGCGATGACTGCGAATTCTATGGCCTGCATGTCTCGCCCGACGTGGATATTGTGATGTATACCCTGGCCGGCCTGGTCAATGAGACGCAGGGCTGGGGCATCCGCGACGACACCTATTATACGATGCAGCAATTGACCAGCTATGGTCACGAAGACTGGTTTCAGCTAGGAGATCGCGACCTGGCCACACATATTCACCGCACGCAGTTATTGCGCCGGGGCAAAACGCTCAGCGAGGTTATAGACGATCTGCGCATACGTCTGGGTCTAAAGCTGCGCATTTTGCCTATGAGCGACCAGCCTGTCCAGACTCACGTGAGGACGCCTGCTGGCCTGTTGCACTTCGAGGAATATTTCGTCAAGCGCCGGTGTTCTGATCCTGTACAGGATGTAGTGTTTGTGGGAGCCGACGCGGCCAAACCGGCGCCGGGCGTGCTGGATGCGATCAAGGAGGCCGAGGCTATTCTGATCGCGCCAAGCAATCCCGTTGTGAGCATTGGCAGTATTCTATCTGTGCCTGGTATTCACGATACGTTGCACGAGGCCAGCGGTATGGTAGTTGCAATCAGCCCGCTGGTTGGCGGTATGCCTATCAAAGGGCCTGCCGATAAATTGATGCGCGGCTTGCATATGGAGGTCTCGGCGGTTGGTGTTGCTCGCTATTACCGCGACTTTCTTGATGTTATGATTATCGACCAGCAGGACGCCCACTTGCTCGATGCAATCGAGGATCTGGGTATTCCTGCGCTCGCCACCAACACGATTATGCGCGATGCCGCGTCAAAAGCGGCCCTGGCTCGCAACGCGCTGGAAGCTGCCGGCCTGGATAGATTTACAGCAGAGCAAAGATAGTTGAGGGAATGACGTATTCGGCACTTGTACCAGTAAAGGCGCTAGCCCTTGCCAAGAGCCGCCTGGCCGCGCATCTCTCCGACCGCCAACGAGAAGCGCTGGCCCTGGATATGTTCCAGCATGTTCTACACACCCTCTGCGACAGCGAGCTCTTTGAGCAGGTCTATGTGGTCAGCGCCGA
Organism: Ktedonobacteraceae bacterium; assembly: GCA_035294465.1. Classification (GTDB taxonomy): domain Bacteria; phylum Chloroflexota; class Ktedonobacteria; order Ktedonobacterales; family Ktedonobacteraceae; genus Paraktedonobacter. Next base: position 1,645 of record DATGKW010000152.1, read on the forward strand.
TCCCAGAATTCTAGAGCTGGCTCAGGAATGGGACGCGGAGCCGCTGCGCGAGACGCAGCCGGGACACAACTCCGCCTTGCAGGAGGCCGCGTTGACTATTCTGGAACGTGCGGCCTGGCGGCATGGCCTGTACTCTAGCTGGACCAGGCTTACCAGGCAGGGAATAATCCGGCAGATGCACAACCCGAAAGGCATGCCGCAGGCGCTCAGCAAATTTGGGCTGCTGACCATCTCCGCCGATTTGCCGCTGATCTCCCAGACGGATATTCGCGCGCTGATCGCGCTGGCAGAGCAGCACAAGGTTGTGCTGGCTGGTTCAAGGGAGGGTACAGGGACAAACGCGGTTGTGATGCGCCCTCCGCTGGTTCTGCCCTATCTTTTTGGCCCTGGCAGCCTGCCCGCGTACATTCAGGCAGCCAGGCAACACCTGATAGACTATACCCTCCTTCCCAACGCCAATCTGGCCTTTGATATCGACACCATTGACGATGTACGAGAACTTGAACGTTCCCATACTGCCTGGTCTGGCGCGGCCAGCCTCGCTATATAGCCTCTCGTGGCTCATTTATTGCCAGGGGAGAATATACTGGATATGAGAAAGGATTTTTCTAACAATGCTATCGGATCAAGCACGCGCGTTTTTGAATGAAAAACGCTTCGCCGTTCTGGCTACCCTTAATCGAGATGGTACGGTGCAGCAAACGACGATGTGGTACTTGCTCGAAGGTGATACCATCGTGATGAACACGAAGGTCGGACGTCTGAAAGAGCGCAATCTGCGTCGTGATCCGCGCATATCGATCTGCGTAGAAGATGGTTATCGCTATGTGACGATCAGTGGCACAGTCGAGTTAATTGACGATCCTGAAACCAGCCAGCGCGATATTCATCGCCTGGCTGTCCGTTATCACGGTGATGAACAGGCGGCCCGGCAGATGGCCGAGCAGTTCTCGAAGGAGCAGCGCGTTACAATTCGTTTACGTTGCGAACGGGTCCACGAATATTTTTAGATTTCTGACCTGGCTGAATCGGCGAAGAAAGAAGGAGCAGCTCTGTGAAAGCATATGGCAGTCAAAGTATGGTCGCGCCTCTGCGCAAGGTTCTGGTAAAGCGTCCTGATGAAAACTTCGCCGTCTCCGATCCCGTCGCCTGGCACTACACCAGTCGCCCGGACCTTGCAGTAGCTCAGCGGGAGCACGACGAGCTGGTTGCGCTGATCCGCCAGGCTGGCTGCGAAGTTTTTTATCACGATGAGGTGCAGCCCGAACGCGCCGACGCTATTTTTGCTTTTGATCCAGCGCTGGTCACTGATGAGGGCGCGGTTATTCTGAACATGAGCAAACTCTTGCGGCGCGGTGAGGAGGCGGCTATGGCCCGGCGCTTTGAAGAGCTGGAGATTCCCATTCTTTACAAGCTGCACGGCCTCGCGCGCGCGGAGGGTGGCGACCTGTTCTGGCTCGACCATGATACACTGGCTGTTGGTCAGGGTTTTCGCACCAACGCCGAAGGACTTTCTCAGTTGCGCGAGGCTCTGGAACCCATCGGTGTCACGGTCATCCCGGTTGAACTGCCCTACTACACTGGCCCCGCAGCCTGCTTGCATCTGCTTTCGCTGATGAGCCTGGTTGACGAGAAACTGCTTGTTATCTACCCTCCACTGGTGGCCGTGCCATTCTGGCAGGAACTCCAGCGGCGTGGTATAGAGATCATCGAGGTGCCTGACGAAGAGTTCCTGACTATGGCGCCTAATGTCCTGGCCCTGGCCCCGCGCAAATGTATCATGCTGGAAGGCAATCCCCGCACGCAGCGCAAGCTGGAAGAGGCTGGCTGCGAGGTGGCTACCTATAAGGGCAATGAGATCTCGCTGAAAGCCGAGGGTGGTCCCACCTGTCTGACGCGGCCATTGTGGCGCGCGTAGTGATATTGCCCATTTCTTGCCAACTGTAGCAGGCACCCCCGCTGACAACCTCTAGCTGCTCCTGGAGGTGCAATCCGGCTTGAGAGAAGAGTGCTTGCCTGCAAGCGCGGCTGTGAACGCGTTTCAGGCAAAGCTCAGTTTCAGGCCGGATGAAGCCTTACAACTGTGTCCAGGCAGCAATCAGGTCAGGGGCCATACCCACGCCCCGTTGGGAGACCAATGCATCGCGCAAGCGGAATGCCAGCGTCTCTATGCCAATCTCTTCTTGCGTGGCGATACGATGCTGAAGGAGTGCCGGGAGCAGACTGCGCACTCGTCCAGCGATCAATTCATACCAGGGCCAATCGGTTCCGCCCCCGATAAAGGACTCGCACGCGATCTGTGGAGCAGGCAACCCCGCCTCCAGGAATACATGATACAGACGCAAGCCCATCTGGGTATCGATACCACTCCGACGAAAAGCCTCTTTGATCCACTCACCCACCTGCTCAAAGAGGGGAGCATGAGGGACGCAAGTTCCCAGATGCGTCAGATCCGCTTCCAGGAAGACGACGATTCCTCCTGGGCGAACATATTGGGCAAGCTGGCGCAGAGCCGTAGCTGGTTCAGGTAGATGCTGTAAGATGTACCGGCCGACCAGCGCATCGAATTCGTGCTCAACCTGGAGGCTGGTCAGATCTGCCTCCTGAAAGGACACGTGGAGAACTCCGGCAGCCTGCGCACGCTTGCGCGCAGTTTCCAAAATCCGAGGATTCTTTTCGATGCCAATGACCTGCCCTGTGGGACCAACCAGGTCCGCCGCGAGCAGAGCTACGTCTCCTGCTCCGCTCCCTACTTCCAGGACACGCATACCCTGAGTCAACCCTGCTCTTTGCAAAAAGTGCCGGGTTGCAGGAAACAAGGCGCGAGCCTGAAGTTGTAACTGCTGCGTCTCTTGAGCGGAATGCCCGAAGAGGTAGTGAGGAATCGGGTGGTCATCATTGTTTGTACTCATCTGTCTCTTCCTTTTTCGTGTTCTTTTTGACAGTAACTATCTAAGCATCAAGATCCTGAAAGAGATAGAAATAATATAGAATAGTTAGACGAATTAAGCAACTGTTAACAACTCTATTGCTTCTCGCTCATCGGCGAAGGCGGCAGATCCTTGTTCCCCCAATCGCCCGGCTGACTATCCACCTTAAAGCGTAGCACCGCGCCGTCTGCGATCTCATGATGCCTGGGAGAGTGTTTCTCTTGTGGTTATTTTAGATAGAAATACATAGATTTTCAGGCAGGCGGATCTCTATACGGGCGGTCCCTGCCAAATCCTCGCGCGCATGGCCTCAAGAGGCCAGTTGGTCCAGCTTCCCCAGCGTTCGGGCAGGATCTTCTCTACCCACCAGGTGACTCCTATCTGCTGGTAGGCGGCGGCGACCTCGCGATCATGTACCCTGTCTACCCCCGCGCTGATTCCTGAGTGGACAAATTCAAATGAAGGAATATGATCAGGCTGGGAAGCGATGTACTGGACAACTGCGCGCATTTCTTCAACGGAAAGCATGGCGGTGAGGGGCAGGTCGCGCCCGATAGGAATGGCGCCATCCCAGCGGGCCGCTCGGCGTAGAGGCGCTTTCGCGGGCCACATGCCGGCTACCCAGATGGGAATGCGCGGGAGCTGGCATGGGCGCGGCAGGAATTGTGCTTCCTTGATCTGATACGCGTTCCCTGCGTGGTGATATGGTTCTCCACTCCAAAGGCCCGTGAGCACCTCCAGGCCCTCGTCCAAAAGCGTTGCCAGCGTTTTGGGGTTCGAGGCTTCGCCCAGGGCCGCGAAATCGAAATAACCGCCTCCTGATCCCACTCCCAGGATCAACCGTCCGCCAGACAGATGATCCAGCGAGACGGTCTGGCGAGCGAGTACCCAGGGTCGGCGGCGTGGCAAGGGAGTGACGAGCGTGCCCAGGCGAATGGTGCGCGTGCGGAGGGCTATGGCAGCCAGGGCAATCCACGGATCAACCATTGGGTCAGCGCCAGGCGTCAGCGTCGTCTTCGACACCTGGTCCCACAGGAAGAAGCCGTCCCAGCCGGCTTCCTCTGCTTCATGAGCCAGGTCGGCCAGGACGCGTGCATCACTATAAGGCCCAAAATGAGGGACATAGACTCCGTAACGCATTGTTCTCGTATCCTCACACGGGGCGCTGCTCGGCCTCTACCGGATCGCCCATTTCAGCAAACAGTGTATGAAACCAGAACCGGAAAAGTCAAGGAGCCTGGCAATATGCCTCTTTCTATTTGATGATCCCGTACTCGACCTTCATCAGCAGAATCCGCGCGACAGACTGCTCAATGCGCGCCATCGTCAGCCGGCCTTCCTGCAGCGCCTGCTTGAACGCAGCGACCACGGCAGCGACCTGCGAAACGGTGTACGGCCCCTCGACCAGGTCATTCCCGGCGATAATCGCCAGCGTGGCGGCCTGGCTCAGGGACCAGCGGCTACTGATGCCATCCATGTACAGGCCATCGGTGATTACTACGCCATTGTAGCCCAGATAACCACGCAGGATGCCTGTGACAGCTTTAGGAGAAAGTTCCGCGGGAAGCGTGGGATCAATCGCGGGATCAAGTACGTCTGTATCCATGATCATCGCCGGATGGTCTTTGCCGATGAGCAGCGAATAGGGTTCCAGGTCGATCTGCTTGAGTTCGCTCAGGCTGCGATTGACTGTGGGCAGGAGAAAGTGGGGGTCGGCGTTGGTGGAAAGCGAGCCCAGGCCGGGAAAATGCTTCAGAGTTCCCACAACGCCGTTTTGTTGCAGGCCATTGAGAAAGGCTCCTGCATAGGTGGCAACGGCCTGCGGGGTGCTTCCAAACAGGCGGTCTTCCAGGAGCGGCGGATTGGCGGTCTGTACATCTACAACCGGCGCCAGATCTGTATTGATGCCTAATTGCAAGAGCCACTTTGCCGCCTGTGCCCCCTGATTAAAGACGTACTGCGGATTTCCTGTTGCTGCCATCGCGGCGGCGGAGGGCAAGGGGCCGTGGAAAGTCAGTAAACGATTGACCTGCCCGCCTTCCTGATCGGTGCCAAGCAGCAGAGGAATCTTCGCATCCCTCTGAATCTGCTGCGAGAACGCTGCCATATTCGCTATTGTATTATCGGGCGGATCAAAATTATGATTGACATATTGGTATAGAACTCCTCCTATATACTGGTTCTGCACCATATACTGCAATCCGCTGTTCTGGTAACTATTACCCAGATATTCTACCACGATCAACTGCCCTAGCATTTGATCCAGCGACATTCCTGCCATAATATGCAGAACCTTCGCTTTGGCGCCTGCCAGGGGATCGGGTACGGGCGTAGGAGTGAAGGTGGGCGTAGGAAGCGGTGCGGTCGCCGTTGGATCGGTCGCGGGCGCTATACTCCCCAAAGGGTTTGTGCAGGATGCGAGAAAAGCGAGGAGGAAAATACTCAAGAAAACAAAGGTAGTATAGCCAAATTTTCCAGAAATGAGCGTATGATTCCGCCAGAAAGCAGGCGATACCCTACCTGTCCGATTCCATTGTTTGATCCCCATCAAATTATTCCTTACTGTGGCTTACGGTAGCGCCGGGGCGTGGACTGCATAAAAATGAGCAAAAGAAACTTTCGAGGGTACATCCCGCTCTGTGAGTCCACAGACCCCCGCTACAGTACATGCATGCTTTTATAGCTTCATTCCATATACTTACAACGATCAAGTAAGGGCGAAAACTCTCAGGCTATTTCTTCTTCCTAAATCTTTTTCCAGGAAGGTGACAAACGTATGCTATACTTAGCTCAGAACGAAAAAGAGCAGAATTGTTTGCTCCTCCATACAAAAATCGTATTCGTGAGAGGTAGCATTCTATGACAAGCACGAGGCTCGCCAATCAGCAGGCAAATACGCCACTTTTTCTGGGTATAGGATTGGGCGTCGTTCTTCTCGCGCTGATTGCGATCATTGGTCATGTGCTCTCGGTGCGGGCGAAATTGCGGCGTGCGCATCAGGCGGGGCGCACGGTTTCAGCCGATATTTCGCCGGATGGTACCCCCTTGACGACCGTCTTGCACAATGGTAAGGCGGGCGACCCGATTAACATCCAGATAGGAGGCACCAGCGGCCAGATTGGCGCGGCCTTTGCTCTGGCCGGTTGGTACCGCGCAGACGAAATCGATCTCATCACCTCGGTACGTATCAGCGTTGACTCGATACTTGGCCGTGCGTACTCTACTGCTCCGGTGAGCAATCTCTATCTCTTCGGGCGCAAAGAGGATCTGGCGTTTGAGCGGCCCGGCCATAGTGTGCGCCAGCGCGATCATATTCGCCTCTGGCAAACGACACAGCAAGGGAGTGATGGCCGACCAATCTGGATAGGCAGTGCTACAAAGGATATTAAGGTTGAGCTTTCAAAAACCAATCACCTGCCTACTCATGGCATCGCGCCCGATATAGATGACGAGCGATCTCTGGTGGTTTCTGAACTGGCTCAAACGGGCTATGTCGTGGCGGAGACAACTCGTCCTGGATTTGGCAAAGAGACGCATGGCTTCAACGGCGGAGGTGATCCCTATGTGACCGATGGCCAGGTCGCTGTGTTAACCCTGGCGAATGTCCCTACTCCTCCTCTTGTCGAGCATGTGCATAGCCCGCTACTCGCACGCCTTGCCAAACGCTTCGCTGGAGTTGTCCGTGACCGCTTGCCCAAAGAAGGCCGCGAGCGTGCTGCTCGCGAGCGAGAACGCCTGACATCGAGCACGCCGTCATAAACCGGCGCGAATATTTTGCCATGATTATTGCTCGTCATGGAAGGCCGCGCGGTAATAGGCCATTTGTGTCGGGGCCTCTTCAACCCCTACCATAATTGTCTGAAGGTTTGCGGTAGTGTAGGCAGCCAGTTCTCTGCGTAGTTCCTGGCAGATATACTCGGCCAGGCGCTCGGCGGTTGAGTTATCAATTGGTAACGGAATAACATCCTCGCGTGGGAAAACATAGCGCTTCTCGCCGAAGCGAATTTCCCAGGAGCCGGCTTGCTCATGCATCTCCAGGTGTGGATTGTGGAGCGGCAGCAGAAAGTGATGGTTGAGGCGGCGGCAAATTTCACGAGTCGTCTGTTTGAGAATCGTGAAGTCAAAGATCAGCTTATCGTCGCCGAGTGTTCCCTCCAGTTCTACCAGCACGCCGTAGTTATGCCCATGCAGGCGCTCACACTTGCCGCCAAAGGTGACGAAATGTGCCGAACTGAACCGCAGATAGCCGCCTTCCACCTTGATTTTACGTAGAATAGTTGCGTTCTCCATAAAAAAAACTTTTTCCTTTCTCCCGCGAATACTGGCACAGCAAAGCTGCGTAAACAATTTATAGTAATGTTGTGAAACACGCGTTTCACAACATTACTATAAACCAGGCGAGCACCGCAGATGCGAGCAAGCGTTTGTGATGAAAAATCAGATAGCCTCTTAGCGATGCAGAGAAAGCATACCATCAGGTAAGCCTGGGAACAAGAGAGACCCTGGTTTAAGGAAATTTTTGTTAACTGGCAACCTGGACAGTGTTTGAATTCGGCTGTTATACTTAGAGAGTGTCAACGACAGGGACCGTTCCTGCAAAAACAAGAAGGAGAAGATGATACATGACAGTTGCTGAGAGCTTTGAAACAATGGTGACACTATTTAACCCCAACGCTGCGGGCAGCATGAACAAAACGCTCCAGTGGAACATCACCGGCGAGGAGGCCGGCAAATACGCGCTGAAAGTCGCCAATGGTACTTGCGAACTTATTAAAGGCGGCGTCGAAAAGCCCGATATGACTCTTACTATGGCCGACAAAGACTGGCTGGCCATTGCCGATGGCAAATTGGATCCCATGAACGCCTTCGCTACCGGCAAACTGAAAGTCGCCGGCGATATGATGCTGGCTATGAAAATTCAGCAGCTCTTTCCGATCAAACGCTAATCCTCTTTTCCATATAGCCTATCCATAAGAACAACAGGACTGGCCTGGCTGCCTTCCCTGGAAGGGAGCCAGGCTCGTTCCAGAGCATCTCGAAAGTCCCGATTGATGTGGAAGAGGTGTGGATGATACGATACCCCTATCTCCGTTCTCTTGTCGATTACCTGATCTGACTATAACAAGTGTCACACACGACTATTGGAGGATATCATGGTATCTGATCCCAAACAGCGAAGCCGGCTGATTACAGATGGGCGTGATCGTGCCGGCGCGCGTGCCATGCTTAAAGCTATTGGTTTCACCGATGATGATCTGGCCCGCCCAATCATTGGCGTTGCCAACACCTGGACCGAAACCATGCCCTGCAATTACCATCTGCGCCGCCTGGCCGCCAGGGTGAAAGAGGGCATCCGCGCGGCTGGTGGCACGCCGATGGAGTTTAATACCATCGCCGTCAGCGATGGGGTGGTCATGGGCACCGAAGGAATGAAAGCCTCCCTGGTGAGTCGCGAGATCATTGCCGATTCGATTGAACTGGTCGGACGCGGTCATATGTTTGATGCCATGATCGCCCTGGTCGGATGCGACAAAACGATGCCAGGGGCTTCGCTGGCGCTGATCCGGCTGAATGTACCCTGCCTGATTCTCTATGGCGGCTCGATTGCGCCTGGACGTTTTCGGGGCAAAGACGTGACAGTGGGTGATGTCTACGAAGCAATTGGGGCTGCGGCGGCGGGCAAGATGAGCGATGCGGACCTACGCGAACTGGAAAATGCCGCCTGTCCCGGGGCGGGTGCATGTGGGGGCCAGTTTACCGCCAATACTATGGCGATGGTTCTGGAGTTTCTCGGTCTTTCCCCGCTGGGCACTGCAAGCGTTCCCGCCGTTGACCCACGCAAAGATGAAGTTGCGAGGAACTGTGGCCAGCTTCTGATGGATCTTCTGCGACGCGGAGTAACCCCTCGCGATATTTTAACGCGGCAGGCGTTTGAGAATGCCATCGCGGGTGTAGCGGCGTCAGGTGGCTCTACCAACGCGGTGCTGCATCTGCTGGCGATGGCCCGCGAGGCCGGTATACCCCTCAGCATTGATGATTTTGATGCGATTAGCCGGCGCACGCCGCTTCTGGCCGACTTGAAACCGGGTGGGCGCTATGTAGCAGTTGACCTTGACCGCGCTGGCGGGGTACCCCTCCTGGTCCAGCGACTTGTTACAGCCGGTCTGGTTGACGGGCAGCAGATGACGCCGAGCGGACGAACGCTTGGCGAAGAGGCAGGTATGGCTGTAGAAACGCCCGGACAGGATGTGGTGCGACCTCTTTCCAACCCTCTCAAGCCGAGCGGAGGGTTGGTTATTCTCAAGGGGAATCTCGCGTCGGAGGGGTGTGTAGTTAAGGTAGCGGGGCATGAGCGCCCGTACCATCGCGGACCCGCTCGCGTCTTCGACCGCGAGGAAGATGCTATGCGCGCCGTGACTCAAGGTGAAATCAAGTCCGGAGATGTAGTGGTCATTCGCTATGAAGGTCCACGGGGCGGGCCGGGAATGCGTGAGATGCTAGGAGTAACCGGTGCGATTGTTGGGGCCGGGCTTGGCGAAACTGTGGCATTGCTTACCGATGGTCGCTTCAGCGGGGCCACGCGAGGGTTGATGGTGGGCCATATCGCACCCGAGGCGGCAAGCGGTGGACCCCTTGCCGTACTGCAAGAGGGGGACAGTATTGTCATCGATATTCAGGAGCGTCGTCTCGATGTCGAGTTGCCTGACGCTGAGATCGCTGCTCGCCTGTCAAAGTGGCGGGAACCTGCCCCGCGCTATACCGGTGGAGTCTTTGCCAAGTATGCCGCGCTGGTTGCGTCAGCCTCGGAGGGAGCTATCACGCGACCGAGCGTTTCATCAACTTGATGAGCGCGAAATGTCAGAGACAAAGCAGCTTTGCGAGGTCGCTCGCTGTGCCATGTGTGATCCTCTGGCCAGAGGATCACACAGAACCACTTGTAGTCTCCATCCCCCTGTTAGCAAGCTGGCTTTGTATCAATCGAGCATAATATCCGTTTTTCTCCAGCAATTCCTGGTGTGAGCCGGACTCTACAATGCATCCATCGTCCAGCACGAAAATGCAATCGGCGGTACAAACGGTGCTGAGACGATGAGCGATGACAATTTGTGTGCATTTCAAGCTCCTCAAATTCTGCTCTATCATGCGTTCGGTGGCGACATCTAATGCGCTTGTTGCCTCATCAAGAAGGAGCATGCCAGGTTTATGCGCTAATGCGCGGGCGAGGGCGAGGCGCTGGCGCTGTCCACCGGAAAGTACGCTGCCGCCTTCTGCAATGAATGTTTCATACCTCATTGGCATGTGGAGAATATCATCATGCAGAGCTGCCGTTTGTGCAGCTTTAACTATCTGTTCCATCGTAATATCAGGGTGATTGAAGGCAATATTTTGTCGGATTGTTCCGCTAAAAAGGTGTACGTCTTGCATGACAGCGCCGATCTGGGCGCGTACCGCTGGCAAATCGAGTGTGTGCAATGGGATACTATCATAGAGAATCTCTCCTTCTGTTGGTATGCACAAACCCAGAAGGAGCTTTCCTAGCGTGCTCTTTCCTGATCCTGTGCGCCCCACAATCGCGATTCTCTGCCCTGGATAGATCTGTATATTGATGTTTTTGAGGACTTCTGGCGCGTGAGGATCATAGCGAAAACTCACCTGTTTAAGCTGAATGTGCCCGGTCAGGCGAGGTGGTTGGCACACAGCTTGCATGTCTTGCTCCGCTTTAGCATCTGTTACATCGCTCAAACGTTCGAGGTGAGAGCGAGCCATTTGCAAGAGTTGTCCGCTATTTGCTAGAGAGGAGAGCGGCATCAGGAATTCGCCGGCTAATGTACTCAAAGCAAGCATCGTGCCTATTTGCAGAGTGCCGTTCAGTACCTCATTTGTGCCTATCCAGAGGAGTGTGAGAGGAGCCAGGGTGTTTAACATACTTATAAATGTGCTGACGATGGATGTGGTGTAGTCCAGGCGTACTGATATATTTAGCTGTTTCAAAAAGAAATTGGACCAGCGCTGAAACGCCCTGTGCTCTGCTCCGGCGGCTTTCAGTGAGGCAATACTTGTGAGCATTTCCGTGACATACCCCTGAGATTCTCCTATGGCGTCCAACTCGCGGCGGGCCAATTTGCGAACGGGACCATGGGTTGCAACCAGCAGAATAATTTGGAGCAAACCGATAACCAGCGCAATACTCCCAAATATGAACGAGAATGAGAATAAAATCACCAGATAGATCAAGACCATACTGCCGTCGAGAATGCTCGAAACCAGTTCGCTACTGATCAGATCGCGAATGGCGGTATTACTCGCCACGCGGGCCAGAATGTCCCCGCTTGAGCGCTGCTGAAAGAAGCGCAGCGGAAGTTTGAGCAGATGCTCGAAAAAAGTAGATGTAAGTGAAACATCTATATGGGCTTGCAAGTAGATTAGCAGTGATGCGCGTGCGAGCATAGTCACCAGTTGAGCAAAAAGTATGATGAGCAGGCCCAGGCCCAGGAGAGGAAGCAGCGTAGCCATCCTGGATGGAATAGCGGTATCTACAACGAATTTGGTAAAGAGTGGGATAGTCAGACCAAATGCTTGTAACAGAAGAGAAGCGCCTATGATTTGTAGGAATAGAAAGGGAGATCGCTTGAGATACTGTGCGAGATACGCCCGTAATGAGATCGATGCTCCGGCCGTGTGCCTATCAAACTCTCTACCTGGTTCTAACATAATGACAATGCCGGTAAAACCTGCATCAAACTCTTGAGCGCTCAGTCGTCTATGCCCTGAAGCGGGATCAACAATATCAACGAAAGACGAGGACCAGCGCTCGACGACTACAAAGTGGTTAAATTCCCAATGGACAATAGCAGGCAGGGTAACGAAACGAAAATCATTGACCTGTAATGAGATGGTTCTGACCCTTAAACCATAGCGACGCGCAGTTTGAACGATGCGCAAGGCCGATAGACCATCTCGGCCGGTTCCCGCGTTTTTATAAATCTCTGAGATACTGGTCTTGCGCCCATAATAGCCAAGAATCATGGCTAAGCAGGCTGCTCCACACTCTACCATATTCATTTGTAGGAGTTCTGGGACTTTCCGCCTGAATAGATGTAAATGAGATAAAATAGTTAGATATATGAATGTAAAGCGGGGAAGGATATCTTCCTCCTGCTTCCTCCTATATGCTTCCAGGGCTTTTTCTCGAAAAAAAGGGTGAAATGGCCTCATGTTTTTCTCCTCTTCAATTTGCTGGCAAGTCTTTCATTTATCTATCAATCGATTATAGATTTCCCATAAATCTGAAGCATTCGTAGTCCTCTCAAGCGATTTAGCAGGAATATAAAGGTAGCGGGCAATCTCTTCGTGCCTGCCTTCCGCGTCTGCCTCCTCGCAAAGATATGAATGCGGGGAGAAGTAGTCGTGTTTGTAGCACCGAGGAAAATGAGAAAAGTACATAGACATATATGTATGTTGTGCTCAGGTAATTCGTCGGTTGCAAAGGAGATGTTTCGGCGAGAGGTATCGCGCCAGCTTCGAGGATGCGGATTTTTAACTCGTGAGCAGGAAGGTAGAGAAGGTTGACCTACCGCTGACCTGCAAAGTTTTAGTTCTTGAGTAAGTGGGAAGACGCAGACAAGTTTGAAAGAAAGGAAGAGTGCTCATGATCCCTAACCGTCGTGATTGCGAGGGAACAGAGAAGAAACTTTCCGACCAGTTTGTTGAGTTTATTGA
>DATGKW010000153.1:0-36678 GCA_035294465.1 Ktedonobacteraceae bacterium
TCTCGCTCTCCCGTGAGGGAGGGGAAAGGTCCCACCGAGACGAGGTGGTAGATAGCCGGCAGGTGGAAGCCTGGTAACAGGTGGAGCTGAGCTGGACTAATGACCGTACGGCTTGTGTACCTGTGAGCAGAGGTGGGGGAGGAAAGGTCTTCCCTGCGAGCCAGGAGCCAGAGGAGGGGAAGGAGCACGGGCTTGGTCTCTGTTTCTCTCTGGATTGCCAAGATCAATCGGACTTGCAGCAGGCTTTCGGCAAAATTGAGGTTAATACTCTCTTCTAGAGAACAGGTCGAGGCGGGAGCCTTAACAATAAAGAAGCGAGCATCCGCAAGGGTGTTCGCTTTTGTGTTATAAAGAAACCTTGACTTTTTGCGAGTTTTCAAGCAGAATTATAAAAAGTCTTACCCCCATCCATTTCTATAACGAAGAACAGCACTGCTGAACACTCTCTTTTTTGAGAGATTTAGCTGCAACATGACGTATATTTTTCATACGGGCCGAGTGCTGTTCTAATAAATATATCTCTTTACATCATTCTATCCGATCATCGTAAAGGTCAGGGGACTGATGAGTAATCAACAGTGAAGCAGGTAGAGTAGGTAAAGGAATATATATGTTCTGCAAGGAGCAACCATGGTGCGACAGAGTTGGTCAGATGAGGATCTGGCCCAAAGGCTGCAGCAGCGCGACCCAGAAGCACTAGAAACACTCATCTCGCGGTATTCTCGCGAACTATTTTACTTTATTCGTCTGGTATTGGATGGGGTGGGAGTGGCGCAGGACGCTGAAGAGTGTGTAAATGATCTCTTTGTTGCGGTCTGGCAAGAGATTGATACCTTTGATTCGGAACGAGGGACGTTGCGAACATGGTTGACCATGCGCGCGAAATATATTGCTTTGGATCGGCGCCGGCAATTGTGCCGGCGACAAATACACAATTCTCAGCCTGCAGATGAAAGTCGCCAGTGGACGACTTCTGATGGGAATGGGAGTCGGACGGCAGCGGGTTGGGGCGGGCGCGAACGCGAGATGCGTGTGACGCTTCCTCCTCATCCTGAGACCAGCATGGAGCATCTGCTAGAACAAAGTGAGCGGCGCGAAGAATTGCGCCTGGCCTTGGCGACGTTGCCAGAGCTTGACCGCTATTTGATTTATCAGCGGTACTTTAAGTACGCCAGCACAGAGGAGCTGGCAGCGAAGACGGGCCTGACACGTCATGCTGTTGATACGCGACTCTGGCGAGCACGGAAAAGCTTACGCGATGCCCTCGAGGAGCACGTACATGAGTATGAGCGAATTTGAGAGACCAGAAAATGAGGAGAAAAAGGAATTTTCCTCTTTATCGATACAGGGGCCAAACAGGCCCGACGATTTTACCGAGGAAGATCTGGCTTTCGCCAGGGAACTCCATCTGCTTTTCTCACCAGAAGAAGAGGATCTACCCCCTTATTATATACAAACTTTGCTTGATGCGGACGATCAGCGTTTTGAACCAGTTGCGCGTGGTTTTGAATACAGAACGAGCGCATGTGTTTTTCGCCGTTTGAAATTGCGCAGGCGTTTATTTTATACACCCTCGTCTCCACTGAGCCTGTTGAGTATGGGTATCGACAGATCGGTACGGCGTTCGATGCTGGCGATGATCGGCAGCTTCGTCATGGTCATGCTCCTGACGGTAGTCTTGACGGGCGCTTCATTTGCCTCTGGCTTCGCGACTTTGCTGCGTGGTACACATGGGAATGGCACATACTCGATCAATTACTATCCCTATGGTATGGTCATGCCTTCTCAAGCTGAGCAATCTGGTCCCTCGACAGTGCAAACGACATTGTTAGATGCCCAGCAGGAGATGGACTTTCCTCTTTATGTGCCTGAGTACATACCATCTCTCTATGTACTGGAGCACATCAATTTTTATGTGGGCCTTGACCAGCAGTGGGCTGATGGGCCGATGCTGGAGTTTGAGTATGGTCTGCCTCCTTCGGCGGGCACGCCTAAAGGGACAGGTGAGATATGGGTGCGTGAGTTTCTTCCCAGAGCGAATGTACTCCAGCTCGTTGCGCAGAATGCGGCTGTGCCGATTCAGATGGACAATGATGGCGAGGCAATGGCCATTTACGTGAACGGCCAGTGGGTTCCGCAGGGAAGGAGTGCGCCCATCTGGGTTTATGGAGAGAGGAGCGAGCTCATTTACCAGTTGGACGGGGTGATTTTCTGGATTGTAGGGGATCAACGCGACGGCGTGGGCGAGCAGCAGTTGATGCAGATCGCAAAAGGGCTGGCAATCTACCCGCTTGGCCAGATGTCCCGTATGCTGGGCGCTTCGGTTCCGGTAATGCAGATGAATGAGGATGTCCCTGGCCCTTTCTCGAACGATGTAATCGTGATCTTTCCTAATGATGGTGATGGCGGAGTGGGAGCCTACTATATTGATGTCAGTTCCTACCAACCGCCGAGAAATGCTCACTGATGAAACGCGGTAGAGCTGGCTTCTGGAGCCTTTTTCTTGTATGGTTGCTGGTGTGGATGATCAGCGGTTGTACAAGCCAGCTGTCCACGCCAGCTCCGCGCGACAACTCTCCTCTGCTAGGTCCTTACAGCTTTACTCCTTTTCCCGGCCATCAGCCTTCTAGCAGGCTGGTAATAGCCGACACTGGATTCCCCACGGCAGTCAATCCTCTTTTTTCTGCATCGCGCTTTGATCTGGAGGTCAGCGCAGCTCTCTGGGCTGCTCCGGTGGTTTTCGATGAGCACTTGCATGCTCAGCCCGATCAACTGACCGAGGTGCCTTTGCCTGAGAATGGAGGAGTGCAAGATGGCGGCAAGACTATTATTATGCATCTGCGTCACGATCTGCGCTGGTCTGATGGGCAGCCGATTTTGGCCAGCGATTTTGCTTACTGGTGGCATCTGAATCAGGATGCAGATACAGGGGCAGTTACAACTGCTGGTTACGATCAAATTGCCAGTATTACAACACCAGATAACTATACCGTGATTCTGCATATGAAGCGACCTTTTGGCCCATATCTGAATTATCTTCCCTATGCAGCTCCTGAGCACGCGTGGGGGCACTTGCAGCCGATTGATTTGCAGAATCGGCCAGATGTTTTTCAGGCTCCCACCGTGACAGATGGGCCATATAAACTGGCGCTCTTTGTCAATCAGCAGAGCTATACGCTGGTACCTAACCCCTATTATCGATCTACGACGTTTCACGGACCCTTTTTCGCACAACTGATCTATCGGGCTTACCCCACGTCCGAGGCGCTAAGTGCCGCGCTGCGCAGTGGGCAGGTAGATATTGCGGAAGGATATACAGAGGATGAGCTATCTTCTCTGGGTCGCCTGCCGGAAGATATGCACTTACAGGTGACTCCGGCAGATGCCTATGAGCATCTGGATTTTAATCTGGCCCGCCCGTTTTTCCGTGATATCAGGGTGCGCCAGGCGATTCAACTGGCTATTGATCGCTGTAGGATTATTCGGGCTGTTTTGCATATGTCCACGTGTGCGCGCCTGGCCGATCAGGTTGAGCCGCGGCCTTCGCTGGTCAACGATACTAGCATCCACGCTCCCGGCTATGATCCACAATCGGCCAGGAAATTACTGGCCGAGGCTGGCTGGTCAATTGGGGCCGGTGGCTGGCTCTATAAACAGGGGCAGCGGTTTGTGATACGCCTGGTTACCACTGCCAGCAATTCGTTGCGTGCTGCTGTTGCTGCGCGTATACAGCAGGATTTACAGGCCGTGGGCATTCAGGTGAAGCTAGAGTTTTATACCCTGGGAACGTTCTTTGGGGTATATAGTCGCGGAGGCATTCTAGCTACAGGCGCGTACGATCTGGCGATGTTCGGCTACGCGAATGCGCCAGATCCAGATGATGAGTACCAGGTCTTCGCCTCTTCGCAAATTCCCGATGCAACTCATCCCGACCTGAGCAACTATGGCCGGGTTGCGGACCCTGTAATCGACCAGGCGCTCACTCAGGCCCGCAACACTGTATCTTTCGAGGCGCGTGTGCAAGACTATCACCGTTTCCTTGAACGCCTGGCATCAGAGGTCTATCTTATCCCGCTTTACACCGCTGAAGATATCCTGGTCACGAATGTCAGGCTGAGAAATGTGACGGGTAATCCCAATACGCTTGAAAATAACTGGAATATCGCTGATTGGTGGATAGCGGCATAAAAGCGCTGAGGGTTGTGCTCTTAGTTCAGCCACTCCCCCGGGGCATTGCTGCGGATACGCACTCCACCCTCGCGGTTCTTGATGACTTTTGCATCATCGGCCATACGCTGGCGGATCTGCGACATCGAAGTGCGGTGCCAGTAAGCGGCCGGAAAGAGTCCGATAGCCAGGGCCAACGTGCCACCAATTTCGGCGCGGTCAATCGGCAAGCCGGCGGGGAGACTGAACGGTACATGAGTCAGAAAGCCAATACGCAGGAGCAGCGCGAAGGCAAAGATAGCCACCTCGACCAGGCCGGCGCCTACGAAGGAGAGGACCTCGGCCGGGCGACTTTTGCGAGAAGTGATCGCCAGAGCAAAATTGAGCAAGAAGAGAAAGGCTGTGGCAATGAGCACCACTGTAACCAGCACGTTGGTTACAGCATTAGCCAGCACCGGCTGGGAAGTCAACAGGCGAGACGCAGTTTGCGCACTGAGAGAAAGAATAGTCAAGGATGCCTCCACCTCTAAGCCCCAAAGGGCAAAATAACGAGAACAGAAAGAGATTAAGCTAAGAGCGTGTTAAAAGGAAATTGGAAAAGGCAATCTCTGCCCCATTCAAGTTGACCAGCATGCCCATATAGCCGCTTGAGAAAGAGCTATCTTTCAAGGTGCCAACCTGGTCCCCGTTGACTATGAACGTAAAAGTGTTACCGATGGCAACGACTTTCAGGATATTTATATGGGAGGGTCCGCTACCCTCGTGAAATTCCTTGCCAAAGCCTTTATGCCAGAGCCTGCTCCAGAAGCTGCCGCTGTTCTTGCTGTTATCATATTTCCAGAACTGATACTCTCCCCCGGCCTTATTCAGGACTTCCAGAGCATAGAATTTAATGATCTGTGTGCCCTTGGTGTTCTGGATCGTCATGTCCAGGATCATGCCAAACTGGTTGTTAGGCGAAGTTGTATCTCCCTTAAGCTGTTCCATAGTCAGGCTGTAGGCAAAAGGCGTGCTGATTACTTTTGGCAGAAATGCTGAAGCGCTTCTCGTCTGGCTATTATTGGTGATATCATAAGCGCCATTCGCGAATGAGCAGCTAAACCAGCCCTGCTGGCCCACCGGCCAGTTGTTAGTATTCTGGGCCAGGGTATCCGAAATGATAATATTCGCGTTCGCCGTTGCCGTTGCTTGAGCCTGCCTGCTCGCAGCCAGATTGGGTGTGTTTCCGGCGTCAGGTGTGGCTGCTGTACCTCGCTGGTTGTGGATCAGCAGGAAGGCGCCGGAACCGGTTGCTATAAGCAGCAGAACCAGAAGCAGACCAGCGACCTTTAACCATGTGCGGTGTTTCTCACGACCTGCCTTAGCCTCCTCTGGTAATGAGGGCAGGAGACCTGTTACGAAGTGCCCTGGCTGCCCGGCAATCGGCACCTGAACGATCTTAACGGACTCTGTGCGCGTGATTGTGCCTGTCGTTTCCCCGCTGCTCCCGCTGCTCCCGCTGCTCCCGCCGGGAAGCACAGCGAACGCGTCCGGTAGGCCGGTTGGGTTCGCTTCTGGCTGGGGAGCAAACTGGAATGCGTCAGTATCGCTGGCTGCGGCCAGTTGCAGCGAGCCAGACACACCCGGCTGCTGCCCGGCCTGGTCTAGGACACCTGGTTGCGCTGTGGCTCTATCTGCACTTTGCTTTGAGGACAGCGGTTCCTCCATCGCCGGCAAGGACCCGAATGTTCGCCATTTGGGATCAAATAGTCCGCCTGCGCGGGGGGTTGAGAGACGTGTCACTGTGGTAGTACTGGTCTTAGCGGCCAGATCAGCCAGTATATTCAGGGCACTGGTCTTCTTACTCTCGTAGGGCTGAGCCTGCGCAGGCTGCGCAGTTTCCAGCGCGAGACGGAAGCCGGAGGCCAGTTCGTGAGCATGAGCGTATCGATCTGACGGATCTTTGGCAAGGGCACGTAGAATGACCTGCTCTACGGCCTGGGGCAGATCAGGGCGTAATGAGCGGGGAGATGGTGGTGTAGCCTTTACGTGCTGCATGGCTACTTCCCCAAGTGAATTGCCCTGGAAAGGGGGCAAGCCAGTTACCATCTGATAAAGTACCGCGCCCAGGGAGTACAGATCGGCCCGCTGATCGCCTGGCCGACCCAGGACATACTCTGGCGCGATAGCATCTAGCATGCCGGGCATAGCCCGACGAGCGTGGGCAAAGTTCTGCTCGATGGTCAGGCTGCCCAGGCCGAAGTCGGTTAAGAGCAGTCCACCTTCGAGCGGAAGCAGGATATTCGCTGCTTTGACATCGCGATGCAGAACGCCGTGAACATGGGCGTAATCCAGGGCAGCCGCGAGTTGCTCAAGATAGAGCTGAGCCTGGGCAAGTGGCAGAGCTCCCGCGCGTGCAAGAAGGGCTTGCAGGTTTTCACCAGCCACGACAGGCATAATCTGATAGACCAGATTCGCTTGTCTGCCGTGACTCAGGGTAGGCAGAATATGCGGATGATCGAGGAGAGCATTGCGCGCAATGATTTCCTCAAGCCGTTTCAAGAACTCCTCGTGGTCAGACTGCTCCAGAGCGGATGCGGGCAAAAAGACCTTGACGGCCACCTCGCGACCTGCCTGGGAGGCCAGGTAGACCGCGGCCATTGTTCCCTGACCCAATAAGCGCTTTATAACGCTATTTCCCAGCTCCATCCCAATCAATGTTTCAGGACTCATGAGATCTTTTTTTCTCCTAGTGATTCGCGGGCGCGCTAAGTCGAAATGACATACTCTGGCCCATCTTACTAAAAGACCATCTAGCCTGACAAGCTATTTATCACGGGGGCGGGACAAAAGTAATGCTAACTGCGCGTGATCAGCATATTCGAGAAAGCTACCTCGGTGCCTTTGAGGTTAACCAGCATGCCCATTGAGCCGCCTTGCAGAGAAGTATCTTTCTCTGTTCCGACCTGCTGACCGTTCACAAAGAGGGTATATGTGCCATTGTTAATAGACACTTTGAGGGTATTAACTGCATTTGGTCCGTGGCCTCCATGAAGCTCCTTGCCCGCCTTAATAAGCTTACCGATCTGTTGCCAGGGGGAGCCTCCGTTGGCCGCTTTGCTGCTATCGTATTTGTAAAAGCCGTACTGGTAATTGCCGCTTTCATCGACGATCTCGAAGGTGTAGAAGGTCGTAACCGCCTTGCCTTTAACGGTTTGGTTGTTGTAGCGCAGGATCATGCCAAAGGTGTTAGTTGGATTCTGATCATCGCCGTTAATCTCTTCCATCGTGAGCTGATAGCTCAGCGAGGTTTCGGGGAAATTCTCCTGTATTATCACAGCAGTTCCGCCACTGCTAATGATGTGATAGGCGTTATTTTTGAAGAAATGCTGCCCATCGATCTGAAAGTTGTGGATATTCTGCTGGAGTGGATCGGAGAAAAGAATGTTATTCTGCGCTGCCTCTGTTGCCTGGGCCATGGAGGTAGCAGCGATATTGGGAGTGCTCTGAGTAGTGGCTTGAGGTGACGATGGATGCTGTGAATGCATGAGAAAAATTCCGCCGCCCAGACCACCAACCAGGAGGACGAAGAGAGCCGCAGCTATAAGTATTTTCTGCTTCTTACTGACGCGTTTTATTGATGGCTCAGAAATAGGATCCTCTTTTTGCACAGGCAAGAGGCCGGTGACATACTGGCCGGGTGCTACCGGGACCTGGACTACCTTCACCGGCCCCGTCAATTTGATGGTATTGCCATTTCTCTGTTCGGTATTGAGCAAGGTCAACGAGCTGGTCGTCGATTGCTGCAGAGCCGGTGAAAGTTGTTGCAAGTTGCTAGCTGCGAATGGCTGCTGGAGCGTACCGGTTTGGGTAAAGAATGGCGATTGCGCATTGGCTGGCTGGCCAAATGGAAGTTGCTGAGCTGAGGTATCTGCTGAGAAGCCAGGTGCAGCCGCCTGATCAAACATTGCCTGCTGTGAGCCAGTAGCGGCCATCATATGGCCGGTGGAGAAAAGGCCCGTGGTCGTCCCGGCGTTAGCTTGATTATCTATCGCAGCCAGCCGTGGACTCGTATTCTCGTGCTGGCCAAGGAGGGGAAAAACCCCTGTTCTGGAGAGCAAGCCTGTCCCGCCCGGCTTGGGTTCTGGTCCGGCGGCGAGAGAAGCCGTGGGGGCTTGCGCTGCTAGAGGCGAGGTAGTGAACGGGACCTGTGAACCTTCGAGAGCTGCCATAGTACCGGTGCTTTGCCATTGTGGATCGAAGAGGCCCCCTTTCCGAGCATTTCCGGCAGCATTTGAGAGTAGTCCATTACGCTTGGCCGAGATGCCCAGGCTGCTTGTTCGCGGCTGTTCAACAAGAGCAGCTCGGAACGCGCTAGCGAATTCCTGGGCTGTATGGAAGCGCTGGTCGGGGCGCTTGGCCATGGCGCGCAGAAGCACGCGCTCGGCAGCTTCTGACAAATCCGGGCGTAGCGAGCGTGGTGAGGGCGGCTGCATGTGCAACTGCTGAGAAGCAATTTGCATTGGTGTCTCGCCCTGGAACGGTGTCGTGCCGGTCAGCATCTGGAAAAGTACCACACCGAGCGAATACTGGTCGGCTCGTCCATCCACTTCTGCGCCAATTACTTGCTCAGGGGACATATAGTCAGGTGTCCCTACCGGCGCGCCCGCCCCGGTCAGTCGCATCTGCTCCGATTGATGATCGGAGAGCAGCTTCACCAGGCCAAAGTCGGTCAGCAACAAGCGGCCATCGGACGTGAGTAGCATGTTAGCCGGCTTGATATCGCGGTGGATGACACCGCGCGCGTGGGCGAAATCCAGAGCTGCGGCCATCTGCTCAAGGTAATTTACCGCGCTGTTAAAGCTCAGTTGCCCCTCGCGTTCCAGAACGTCGCGCAGTGTGCCTCCGCTGATATAGGGCATTACCAGGAAGGCCAGGCCGCCTCGTTCACCATATTCGTACACAGGCATGATATTGGGATGTTCCAGCGAGGCCGCGGCATCGGTCTCGCGCCGGAAGCGCTCCAGGAAAGCAGAGAGTTGATGGGGTTTTAACGCGGTCACAGGCATTAACACTTTCACTGCTACCTGACGGCGCGGGCGCTCTTGCTGCGCCAGGTAAACCGCGCCCATGCCACCTTGCCCGATCAGTTGTTGCAGTGTGCAGTTTCCTAATACCGTTCCGATCAATGCTTCAGCGTTCATCAAGTCTCTACCTCTTCTTATCGATATGCCGCTTGTTTTGTGTCAACGTATGCACAAATGTATGCGCTGATCCCGGCATCTGCCTCGTCGACTGAAAAAGCGTTGGTCAGTTGCGATCAAAAGGCATCTTTCGTCGTGTTCTACTTAGAAATAGCCTTACCTTTGTACATGGTAGTCAAAATTCTGCTATATAGCAATGAATGAGACCGCCGGACATGACCAAAGTAATGGGTACAAGCTATCTCTTTGTGTACCACGACTGAGAGAGCGTCAGTTTTCGCGAATCGGGGGGTTATCTTTCTTGGATCACGTCAAGCGGATCGATATCCTCCGCGTTGTCCACCGGAATCTCGGTTTCTTCTTCGACGCGAGCGACCATCGAGGGGACGGTGCGACTTTGCAGGATAATACCGCGTTTGAGGGCTTCGCCAGCCTGGGCAAGCAGTGGACGCAGGTGTTCAAGGCGCTCCCGGTACATATTGAGTCGTTCGGCGTACTGTTCCGCCTTCTGGCGCTCTACATGGCTGCGTTGATCCTGTTCCCTGGGCTCTAGCCGGGCCGCTTTCCAGATATCGGGCATATCGAGTACGAGGCCGACTGCAGTTTGCAGTTGTTGCAGCAGATCGATAGTTTGATTGAGCAACATGAGCAGATCGCCTTCGGCCATGTCGATGCGGCGCATCAGGCCACTGAGCGACATTCCGCGCGCCCAGGAGAGCGCGATGCCATGAAACTCTGGCACGATGGTTAGTGAGAGGGGAATACATGCCTGCTCTTCAATGCTATGCACGTTCTGCACAATATTCCAGAGATCGCGCCTGACCTGAATGAGGCGGTTATTAAGGACATTACGGTTGTTGAGGCGTCGGTCGTTGTCGTAAGTGAACCAGCTACAGACTTCAGCCAGCTCCGCAGCGGTGAGCTTGTCCAGCACGCCCATCAAGACCATATCGACGAGCAGAACGCCGGATGGATGGAAGACGCTACGCAGGAGATGGCCTGCCAGAGTGAGCTGGTCCTGTTCGTTGATGTAGTTAAGCGCACGCAAGGCAAAGATCGTACCCTCTAATTCAGCTTTGCCAGCCCGGCTGAGCGGATACGCGCCGATTTTCTCGCGGCGTTTCTCCAGAGCCTGCATAGCGCCGGTCGAGGCGAGTCCTTTCTTCTTGCCAGCTTTTCTCGCTTTTTGCTGGCGCTTCTCTAGCCTTTCCAGACGAGCCAGTTCGCGCTGCTCCCAGAGAACGTAGCGCTGATATTCACGCAGGCTGGAGGCGCAGATGCGATGCAGGTGCCTGGTATCGCCGGGCCGCCAGAGATTGAGCACCGAATTGTAACGGACGGCGAAGGAGCTGATCACCGGATGCAGCTCACCGGTGATGCGCTCAAATGCCGGCTCGAACGGTTCCCAGGGGGAATACGGAATGATCGCGGCGCCGCGAACATCCATACCGCGTCGCCCGGCGCGTCCGGTCAACTGGCTGTATTCATTGGGCGTGAGCAGGCGCATTTCCTGGCCATCAAACTTGCTTAAGCTGCCAACCACCACAGAGCGGGCTGGCATATTCACGCCAAGAGCCAGGGTGTCCGTAGCGAAGACTGCGCGTAGATGTCCACGAGCGAAGAGCGTCTCGACCAGCACTTTGAGCGCTGGCAGCAGTCCGGCGTGATGAAATCCCAGCCCACGGGGCAGTAGATCGGTCAACGCGTGTACCTGCTGCAAATTGCGATCTTCTGGCGGCAGATGTTCCAACCACTCACTGACCTCCAGCCGCAACATCTCGGCCTCTTCTGGCGAGGTAAACAGGTGGCGCGAGGCGCTCAGCGCCGCGTCCTCGACAACTTTCCTGCCCGGCAAGAAGTAGAGCGTGGGTAGAAGACCGGCCTCGCGCAAAGCGGTCAGAATTTCGCCCGGCTCGGCAGTTTGATGCGGTTTAGCGCGTTTGTTGTTCTCTCCCGTTTCCTGGCTATCTGAGGTATCGCTGTCATCTCTGGCTTCTTTTTGCCGATCTGGCCGGGGCAGTCCGTTTTCGTCATCTTCCTCGCCAAAGCTATAGCGACGATTGCGCCCCTGCGCCATGGCCTGGCGAGCCTCGCCACCAACATCGGGGAAACGTTCGACGCGCCTGCCATTCGCATCCATTACCAGGTGCAGCTTGTTGTCCAGGAAGTAGTAGTGTTCCAGGGGCACGGCCCGCTCTGTATGCACCACCAGGGAGATCGGTCGATGGACGCGGCTAATCCAGTCGGCCAGATCCTCGGCGTTGCTGGCCGTCGCGGAGAGCCCGACCAGTTGCACGGTTGGCGGCGAGCAGATAATCGCTTCCTCCCAGACAGGGCCGCGCCCGGCATCGCTCAGGTAGTGCAACTCGTCAAAGACGATGTAGCCAACATCCGCCAGCGAGGCGGGTGTGGGACGAGTCCCTTCGGCGAAACGGTCGCCGCCCTCTTCCAGCAGCATATTGCGATAGACTTCGGTTGTCATAATCACAATCGGGGCCCGGCTGTGCTCAACGATATCGCCGGTGACCAGCCCCACGGAATCGGGGCCATAGAGGGTACACAGGTCGCGGTATTTCTGGTTGGAGAGCGCTTTGAGCGGGGTTGTGTAGATTACACGCTGGTTGTGCTGCCGGGCACGCCAGATCGCGTACTCGGCCACCAGGGTTTTGCCGGTACCTGTAGGGGCGGTGACCAGGACCGAGCGGCCCTCCGCCAGGTGATACATAGCCTCAAGCTGGAAGGCGTCAATGGGAAACGGATAGTGGGCTGCAAATGCGGAAATGTCGGCGTTGATTTTTTCGTTATTTTCGATGTCTTCTGGTTCTGCCACCACCTGTTTGTCCATTAGCGCTTTCTCTTTATACATTTGCTTATGACAATCTTCTATTAATTGAAGCCATTGTAACACGAAAGACTGAGAGGAACAAGTTTCTGCGCAAGTCAAATAATATAATTGAGAGAGAATTCAGGTACCAGGAGGGATAACTCTTCTGGCAGACCTGAGATCGTTAGGCTATGGTATCTGCATCGCTCTGGGAACCTGTACACCAGATCCATCCTGACCAATCTGTAGCCCTGTCACATGACCTGAACGCGTGTAGACAGAAAGCTCTATATACCAGGGATTATTAACAGGGCCGTAAGAGTTTGAAAGACTGACAGTAGTGAGTAGTGACCAATTGGTCCAATTTGCTGTATAAGCAAGCGCGAGTATTGGTTCTTGTGTTGAAGAGACGTACATCCAGAAGCCCGCTTCGCCGCCACCCAAATCATCAACGTAGAATTCAATAGTACCACAGGTTCCATCCGTTGTCCCGTTGGGAGATACACCGTGAGCAATTTCTTCAGCGCGCGTCACATGACCGACAAAATGCATATAGATTGTGATCTTTGTCAAGACTGTCTAACATGTGCTATAGGACAATCCAATTGTCAAGGATCTTTTGCGGAGATTCAGAGATTCAGAGATGGCCGCTTGCATATTCTTGATAACCTGCTATACTACTTCGGAACAAAGAAATAAGCATTTCCCGGTGATGATGAAGAGGAGTAGCCTGTCGGGGATGGCAGCGAGCCGATAAGTGGTGCAAGGTCGGCGATCCACCAGAGGTGAAGGGCGCTTCGGAGCCGGTTTTGAATGAGTGGCTTCACGAAGATTCATGACATACCAGTGTGTCGTTGCGTGAAGAAGCAGGGTGGAACCGCGCATCATACCAGAGAATGTAGTTGCCCCGGGCCTACAATGGTATGGATTCGTCCCTGGGCGTTGTTGAACGCCTGGGGAATTTTTTTTGAAAGGGCCAGGCTATGAACGCTGTTTTACCTGCTGCGCGAGCGGTAGTGAATGTCTGGCGAACTTTTTTGAGAGGGAGGAAATCTCACACTATGACACAGACCGAAGAGGCAAATGTTGCGGTGCAGGATACGCCGCTGGTGCCTATTGAAAAGATTGTTTCGCTATGCAAACGTCGTGGTTTTGTCTATCCTAACTCAGAGATCTATGGCGGTGTTTCGGGTATCTATGACTTCGGGCCGCTGGGAGTAGAACTACGCAATAATATCCGCCGCTACTGGTGGTGGTCGATGGTGCAGACCAATGATAACGTCGTAGGTATCGAGGGCAACATCATCACCCATCCGCGCGTATGGGAGGCCAGCGGGCACGTCGAAAATTTTGTTGATTTGCTGGTTGACTGTAAAAAGTGTAAGCGGCGTTTCCGCCTGGATCACTTGCCGGAGGAGAACCGCGCGCAGCATAAGTGCCCGGAGTGCGGCGGCGAACTGACCGAACCGCGCCGCTTTAACCTGATGATGGAGACCCAGATCGGGGTGATTGAGGGCGATAAGATGAAAACCTACCTGCGCGGCGAGGCTTGCCAGAACATCTACCTGGACTACGATAACGTGCTCAAGTCCTCGCGCGTGCAGATTCCCTTTGGTATCTGCCAGATTGGCAAAGCCTTCCGCAATGAGGTCACGCCGGGCAATTTCCTTTTCCGCCAGCGCGAATTCGAGCAGTGGGATCTGCAATTCTTTGTCCACCCTGGCGAGATGTCCAAGTGGTTCGAGTATTGGAAAGAGCGCCGCTTTGAGTGGTATAAGAATCTGATCAATCACAAGGACCGCCTGCGCCTGCGCGCGCATGCACCCAACGAACTTGCGCATTATGCCAAACAGGCTTTTGACGTCGAGTATCTGACGACCCTGGGCTGGCAGGAGTGGGAGGGTATTCACTGGCGTCAGGATTGGGATCTATCGCGCCACAGCCAGTACAGCGGCCAGGATCTGAGCTATACTGACCCGGAGACCAAAGAGCGCTACATCCCCTGGATTGTTGAGACCTCTGGCGGCGTGGATCGCACCTTCCTGAACGTGCTGCTGGACGCTTACGAGGAAGAACCCGATCCTGCTGGCAAAGAATCGCGCACAGTTTTGCGCCTGAATCCGCTGATTGCCCCGGTCAAAGTAGCTGTGCTGCCTTTGCAGAAGAACAAGCCGGAATTGCTTGAGACGGCGAAGAATCTCTACAAACAACTTCAGCGCTCAATGGTCGCGCAATACGATGAAATCGCCAATATTGGGCGCCGCTATCGCCGTCAGGATGAGATTGGGACGCCTTTCTGCGTGACCATCGACTTCCAGACGCTGGACGATCAAACGGTAACTATCCGTGAGCGTGATCATATGACACAGATTCGTTTGCACCTGAACGAGGTCAAACCTTATCTGCTTGAGCGCGTGACCTGGGACCACTAGGCTGGAGTGTTTGCGCTGGCCGATCTCGTAGCAAAGAGCCCGTCAACTGTCAGGTTTTTAGACAATTGGCGGGCTTTTGAAGCTCACTCCGGTTGGTTTCAGTCTTTGCCTGCTTGTTTAGAAGGCGGGACAGGGATTGTAATTCAGGATCTGCCGGAAGTTATCGGTCATATGGACTAGTGATCCACCGCCTCCGAAGACCAGATAGTTCAAGAACAGCAGGCTGCCGTACTGGTTGTTCTTCCCGAAATCGTTGGTGGTCAGTCCTCGAACATCGTTGCCGAATAGCCAGGTGCAGGGCCCAAAACGGCTCCGGTGGATGCTATAGAACGGGTAGAAATTCGCGGGTTGACCATCGTCGGTAATGGGTATCAGCGTACACCCCTGCCCTGTCGCACGGTTGCAGTTGTTGCCTGACCCGAGGCCGGCTACCTCGATACGCGGCAGGTTAGCTTCAAAGGCGACTCGTTCGTACTGATGCCCGAAGCCTGTCACCGGACTGGTGAACTCGAGCGAGGTTGGATGCAGCCTGGTGTTGCCGTCGGGCCAGAGCGTCTGATAGGGCATGCTATCGAAGCCGGTGATACCGCTGCCCTCGGTGCATCCATTCACCTGGATCAGCGTTGACATGCTGGCCGGGTAACAATTGGTATCGTTCGAATCGCTTGGCTCTCCATCATACTCCGTGTTGCCTGCGGGGCAGTTTCCGCCTGGAGTGATCGCATTGGGACCATTGCAGGCTTCGAAGTGACCAATTTCGTCGTCGAAGGCAATGTTGTATGAGTGGGCCGCCCAGATCACGCGGGTATGCTCTGAGGAAGTGCTGTACATCGGATGGAAATTGTAGGGGATATTGTTGCAACTGGTGCCGGTCGGATCATACTGCACCTGCCCGAAGCCGTTGGCCGCGCTGGCCGTCATCGAGCCGGCCTGGTGAGTTGTCAGGTCGATGATATCAATGCGCAGGCCGTTGGGCGTGTCGTGCATACTGGTAATAACACTATCCCCAGGATTCATGAAGAGATCCTGAGTCGGGTCGGGCGTATAGGTCGCCAGCGTCGAATCGACCGGATTAGCAGGGGCCTGCGAATGGCCGCTCTTCGTGATAAAGGCGAAGTTGACGTACTCCGGCGAGCCGATCACATTATCGACACAGGTGGAGTTCTGGACTGTCCCGTTGATGGGATCTTCTGCCAGGCTGTCGATGTTGAGCGCGGCACACCACTGCGTCGCGCTACAGCTAATACCCGCAGGCCACGAGACCCAACCGGGGGGATAGAATTGCATCTCCATGAAGGCCGTTCCTGGGTGCAGCGAGAGCGGGTGCGCTGCGTCCTGTCCATCGTAGATGTTGCTGTCGCTATCGGGCGTGCAAGTCTTAACCTGCAAAGGATAGGACTCAGTCGCGCACATGGCCATGCCAAACCAGAAAGCCACGCCTAATTCAAAGGTAAAGGATTGTCCGGGTTTCGGAACGTTTCCGGGACCCGGCTTGGGATCGGTAGGCAGCTTGAAGGTATAGGTCATCTGGTTGCCAGAGCCGGGCCGGTTGGAATAAAAGAGGACCGATGGCTCGTCATGCCCAACGTAGCCCCAGTCTCCAAAAACCTCCTCATCGTTCTGGACCTCTGTACACTGGTCGCTATACTCACAATTGATTGTCATGTGAGTCTGTGCGGCTTTGGCATGGGGCGTTGAGACCTGCGCGCTGGCTGTTACTGTCAGGGGCAAGGCTATGGCTATAGCCGTAATCAGGGACGTCAGGATAACGAGTAACCTGGATCTGGTTCGTACTCCCATAACGTTTCTCCATAACTGAATGGTAAGGAAAAATACCTACGAAACAGTAAAAGGTTGCCATTGAACCAATCGCTGAACTACCTGTCAGTAAAGAGTCGGGTCGAGTTTTGACCGAAACCAGGGGCACCATTTCTATTTGTAACATAAAACAGGGAGGTTTGTATAGTCTTTTTCCAGGAAAGAAGGTAAGAGAAATGAGCGAAAAATTTTTCGCTCATTTCTCTTACCTTCTTTCCTGTTAGTTCATTCAGAGCGAGTGCTGGCGTTTTATCTTGTATACTCGACTGCGTAGCGGATAAACCCTGAAGCCTCGTCGCCAGGCTGCACTTCTAACAGATGGGCGATATCTTGCCTGCCGCGCTGATACAGGTTGATCGCATCGGTGGAGCAGGTCTGATTTTCGAGGCAGAAGTAGGGAGCCTGAGCCGGAGTAAAGATGACTGCGTGGGTGAAGTCTTCAGAGGCCGAGATGTGTATCTGCAAGTTGAGTCCTTCATAATCGATCAGAGAGGTGTGTGAAGCTGGCAGATTTGTATAAACATGGTCGAGCTTGAGATGGCTGACGGGTGTAGGCTGCTCCAGCTCAAACATGCCATACATGACCGAATGCACGTC
Organism: Ktedonobacteraceae bacterium; assembly: GCA_035294465.1. Taxonomy (GTDB): domain Bacteria; phylum Chloroflexota; class Ktedonobacteria; order Ktedonobacterales; family Ktedonobacteraceae; genus Paraktedonobacter. Next base: position 17,022 of record DATGKW010000153.1, read on the forward strand.
CAGCAGGCGACCGGTGGGCAACAGTTCGTCGTCGGCCTCCATAACATGGCCGGCAGGCAAGCTGACCAGCGTGTGCTCGGCGCTGGTGAGAAGGTTGAAGTAGGGGTGGAGCGCGAAACCATACGGGAGGGCCTGGCTGCCCTTGTTCTGTACCGTATAAGTGACGGTCATTCCGGCGCAGGTGAGCGTATAGGTCAGGGCGAGGCGGCTGGTGAAAGGATAGGAGTCGTAGTAGAGGCAACCGGGATGCATCTCAACAAAGGTGGTGACGGCTGCCCCGCGCGGCCCGGCGGAGGGCTGTTCATAGCTCCAGGAGCGATCATAGACCAGGCCGTGGATCAGTGCTCCCTGCTCGCGCTTCACATTAGCAAGGCTGTAGCTCTGTTCGCGATAGATATACTCCTTATCACGCACGCGGTTGGGAAACGGCCAGAGGACGAAAGTGCCTGTATGTCCGCGATTTTTGAGCCTCTCGCAGTCGCAATGGATCAACTCGTGTTCGCCTATTCTGAAGCGATACAGGTTGCTGCCCAGGTCGGGAGCGATACACGCCAGCAGATTGCGCGCGGGGTTATCCGGGTCCGTATAGGACAGAGCGATGACGGTTGTATCTAGATTGTCGTCGGCGATGACCCTGGCGGCATACGACGCGTGCGCGTTCTCAAATGTCATACTATTCACGTTAACTACCTCCTACAGAGACGAGATTTGAGCGAATACGCCCTTCGCTATCCTACTTCTTACTATCCTAATATATATCCTAACACGTTTTTTGCAGATAAGGTTACGCGGGGAAGCAGGATAAAGCCGGAGGCAAGCTGCATTTGCCTGGGATTTGTCATAAAGAGCCGCTTGATCGGGGCAACAGCCGATCAAGCGGCTCTTTATGACAATGCGCAAGTTTGCGTTGTTCTCGTTTACGGGCTGGTGCCTGCCCCGTGCATAGCCGTGACAAAAACAGCAATAGCTATGAACGCACAGAGGAAAAAGAGCAAGATGATAACAGCAAGCGGAATGAGAACTACAGCAGTTGCCTTGCCTCCGGTGAGACGATGGGATGCCATGATCGAGAAGACGTTAAGCACGATCTGGTAGATTGCGAGGGCGAAACCTACGAGGACGCGCATTACCAGCCCCAGAACAGGGATAAAGCCCAGGATAAAGCCGATCAGCGTGCTGACCACGCTGATCGGCACGTAAAAGAGCGTGTAGTCATATGCCTGCTGCAAAAAACTTCCCTGACCATTGAAGGCTCTGGCCAGCAAGTATTGAATGCCAACAACGATGAAGAAGCCAGCTATAACTGAGACGATGGCGAAGATCGAGGCACTGCCGCTAATAAGGCTAGTAAGAAGAGCAAGGCTTGCCCCGCCGCTTATTCCCACAGCCACCGCTGTGCCAAGCGTTGAGCGGATAATGCCGATAATTGTGCCAAGCGCTCCGACGAAAAGCAATTGAATCCAGATGATTCCCCAGTCAGCTTTGCTCTGTTCATAGGCAAAGGACTGTACACCGGGTTTAGTCAAAATGTTGATATACTGGTTGGGCAATTGCTGAATAGCCTGACCCAATGGCAAGGGAGTAACAGTAGCCTGAGCAGGGAAACCATACTGAGCAGGGAAACCATACTGAGCAGAGAAGCCATACGGCGTGCCGGGAAACTCCATATTAGGAGCCTGTGCGTAAGGATTTTGAGCAGGCTCATAGGGATTCCGTACAGGCGGGGGGGTCAGTTGGGGGTCATAGGGATCAGGTCCACTCGATGGCTGTCCCTGCGATGACTGTGGTTGATTTGGGTCCCATGACATACATGTGTGCTCCTTTACATCTGTAAAATTTGCGAATACGTAATGACAGATGGATGGCAGCCGAAGCCGTTTTTGCCAGATCAGGCAACTCTCGTTTCAGTAATCCTATTTTACCATAACAAATGAAGTTGGGAGCTATCCAATTTGCCATCGCCTTCTTCAATCTCATATAATGAAGAAGAGAAGAAGATCTTTCGCCATCTGGCAACGTTGCGAAACAAAGGAGTTTCGGGATGCCTGCATACAACGCCGTAAGAGAACCGGGTATACCCTGGCCTTTCTGTTTCTACGCGCGCCGCAACAACTTTTGCTTTCCCTTGACTCCAGCGTTCTTCGCGTTTCGTTATAGAACTGAATTAGTCCGCGCCCTGCAACGCGCTGAGGAATGTCCTTACATTCATGGGAGGAGAGTTGTTCATGCCTGAACAGGATTTCATGCCCATTCAGAACTTCGATTATATTGAGTTTTATGTGGGTGATGCCAAACATAGTGCCTATTACTTTACTCACGGCTGGGGTTTTGTGCCCATTGCCTACGCCGGCCTGGAAACTGGTGTGCGTGACCGTGCCAGCTACGTCCTGGAGCAGGGGAACATTCGCCTGATTGTAACTTCGGCGCTGGGTCCCGAAAGCGCGATTTCCGAGCACGTGCATTTACACGGTGATGGCGTGAAGGACGTAGCCTTTCGTGTAGAGAATGCTGAGCGGGCCTATCGCGAGGCAACCAGCCGGGGTGCTACCGGCGTCATGCCGCCCACCGAGCGACGCGATAGCTACGGCTCGGTGAAGCTTGCCTCGATAGCGACCTACGGGGAAACAATTCATACCTTTGTCGAGCGCCAGGATTACCGGGGCGCGTTTCTGCCGGGTTTCCGCGCGCTGGAAGGTGCCGCGCCGCGCCGCTCACGTCCTGCCGGACTGGCCGGAATCGATCACGTGGTGGGCAACGTCGAGCTGGGCAAGATGAACGAGTGGGTGGCTTTCTACGAAAAAGTCATGGGCTTTACGCAGATGATCCATTTCGATGATCGCCAGATCAGCACAGAATACTCGGCGCTGATGTCCAAGGTAATGCAAAATGGCAGTGGGCGCATCAAACTGCCGATCAACGAGCCAGCGCCAGGCCGCAAGAAGTCGCAGATTGAGGAGTACCTGGACTTCTACCGCACCCCCGGCGTGCAGCACCTGGCCCTGATCACCGACGATATCGTTACCAGTGTACGCAATCTGACCGAACGTGGTGTGGAGTTTCTGCACACGCCAATGAGCTATTATGAGAAAGTGTTGGAGCGCGTTGGCCGTATCGACGAGGATATCAAGCAACTGGCTGAACTGGGCATCCTGGTGGACCACGACGATGACGGCTACCTGCTGCAAATTTTTTCCAAGCCCGTTGTGACTCGCCCGACTGTCTTCTTTGAGGTGATCCAGCGCAAAGGCGCACGTGGCTTCGGCGAGGGCAATTTCAAGGCTCTGTTCGAGGCTCTGGAACGCGAGCAGGAGTTGCGGGGGAATCTGTAGAGATGAGACTCGTTACCTTCAAAACCATGAATAATACGACCTGCGCCGGGGTTTTGCAGGGCGAACGCGTGCTGCCCTTAAACTATCCAACCCTGCTGGAATTGCTGCAGGACCCCGAAGGAATGGCTAGAGCACGCCAGATCCTGGAAAGTAACGAACAGGGGCTGATGTTGAGTGAAGTGAAGCTGCTTGCGCCCATACCCGACCCTCCGACCATGCGCGATTTTTATGCTTTTGAGCAGCATGTTGCGACGGCGAGGGCCAAACGCGGCCTGGGCATGATTCCCGAATGGTACGAGATCCCCACGTTCTACTTCACCAACACCAGCGAGGTCTACGGTCCCGATGAGTCTGTGCCCTATCCTGTGGGCAGCGAAGAGCTGGATATTGAACTGGAGATTGCCTGCGTGATCGGGCGCGAAGGCAGGGATATCGCCGTCGAAGAGGCTGGAGCTTACATCGCGGGCTATACAATTATGAACGACTGGAGCGCGCGCGACTTCCAGCGTCTGGATATGAAGCTCAACCTGGGTCCCGGCAAGGGCAAGGACTTCGCGACCTCGCTTGGTCCGTGGCTGGTTACGCCAGACGAACTAGCCTCCCGCCGCACTGGCAGTGGGGCAGACGAGCGCTACGATATGGCCATGCTGGCGCGCGTAGATGGCAAAGAGATCTCGCGCGGCAACTTCAAGCAAATTTACTATAGTTTCCCGCAGATGATCGCCCACGCCTCGCGCAACGCACGCCTGCGGCCCGGCGATGTTCTCGGTTCTGGCACTGTCGGCACCGGCTGCCTGCTGGAAATTGGCACCGAGGTTCATCCCTGGCTCCAGCCCGGCGAGACAGTCGAACTGGAGATCGATGGTATTGGTGTATTGCGGAATACGATTATCTAACGATCAAGAGGAGCAGAGATATGCCAGCCTATCATCGCCTAGGCCAGATCCCACCAAAACGGCACACGCAGTTTCGCAAGCTGGATGGCACGCTCTATTCCGAAGAACTCTTCGGCATAGAGGGCTTCTCCAACAATTACTCGAACATCTACTACCACTATCCGCCAACCCGCGTCAAGAAGGTTGAGCCGTTCCAGAAGCGCCAGATCGAAGAATGGCGGCAAGATGTGCAGCGCCATCATCATCTCAGGACCGCGCAGCTCAAGCCCGGCGGCGACGCAGTTCTGGGCAACCAGATCCTGATGTTCAACAAGGATCTGACCATCGGCATCGCTTTACCCACCGAGCCAATGAACTACTTCTATCGCGATGGCGACTCGGACACCATGTACTTTGTCCACGATGGGCACGGCGTGCTGGAAACCAACTTTGGCCTGCTGCCTTACCACGAGGGTGACTATATCCTGATTCCACGCGGCACAACCTATCGCTTCGACATCCCGCAAGATAGCCCGAATTCGCGCTTTCTGGTGGTCGAGGCGCACGGCAGCATCGAGCCGCCGCGCCGCTATCTGAGTCCCAACGGCCAGTTGCTTGAGCATTCGCCTTACTGCGAACGCGATATTCGCCGGCCTGAAGAACTGGTCACACACACCGAGCGCGGCGAGTTTGAGGTGCGCGTGAAGGTCGGCAATGTGATATCCAGCTACTGGTACGACTTCCATCCCATCAACACGGTTGGCTGGGACGGCTGTGAATATCCCTGGATCTTCAACATCAGCGACTTCGAGCCAATCACCGGGCGTGTTCACCAGCCGCCTCCGGTGCATCAAACCTTCCAGGGGCCAAACTTTGTGGTCTGTTCTTTTGTGCCGCGCAAGCTGGACTATCATCCGCTCTCGATCCCGGTGCCCTACAACCATAGCAACATCGATAGCGACGAGATGCTCTACTATGTCAACGGTAACTTCGGCAGCCGGCGCGGCATCGAGCGCTGCTCAATCTCGCTGCATCCGCGCGGTATCCCACATGGCCCGCACCCCGGTGCGGTCGAAAAGAGCCTGGGGGCCGAACGAACCGAGGAACTGGCTGTGATGATCGATACGTTCTATCCGCTCAGCTACACGGCCATCGCGCGAACCATCGACGACGAGAATTATCCGTATAGCTGGTTTGACGCGTAAATTTTCTTCGGGCATAGAAGGTGGGACAGGGGCAGGAAAAATATATCCCATTTTTCCTGCCCCTGTCCCATCTTCTATGCTTGGGCTTCCTCTGGTTTTTGGTACAGGCCATCATGCCCTCGACATACACCAGAAATGGACTTCCATAGCCACATGGACTTTGACCGTAACCTGCGTTACAATCTAATCGTAGAATAGAGTGAGGCCCCGCAGAAGGACCCCGGTTAAGATAAGCGATAACGGAGAAAAGAGGCATCTACCATGATGGATTATCGCGACCAACGTCAATATTATAGAGCACAGCGCAGGGCTTATCGCCGGCAAATGCGTGGTCCTTTCGGTGGGTTGGGCGGGCTGATCGTGCTGATCGTAATCCTGTCGATTATGTCCAATCACCTGTTCTGGTTTGCTTTGCCGTTCCTGTGCTTCCTGTTTTGTATCCTGCTCGCCAGGGGTCTATTCGGTGCGGCCACAAGCAACCAGCAGTATACCCCGCCTTATCAGCAGGATCAGACTGTCTATACATACCAGCCGCCACAGGCATATCAGCAGCCGCAGGAGGACTCGCCGGTCTACCAGCCTTATACGCAGGGCTATACGCCGCAGCAGCCCACCCAGCCGGCAAGAAGCTATCAGGCCAGCGAACTGCCAGCAGACCAGTATCCTGAGCAGCAGCAGACCCAGCAGTATGAAGAGCCGCTGACGATGTATCCACAGGAATAAGGGCTACGAAAGAGCAGTCTCCGCGATATAGCGCAGATCGAGTTCTTCCAGTTCTCTCTTCTTACCAAGCATCAGCTTGGCCATATCGAAGGCTTTTTGCAGTTGCTCTTTCTCCAGCGTGTAGCCGAGTTCGCGCATTTGCGCGTCGAGGGCGGCTCGCCCTGAGAGCTTGCCCATGTGGATGCGGCGGTCAGCGGCGGTTAAACCGATGGATTCTGGCGTCATGATCTCGTAGGTGCGTGCATCTTTTAGTACGCCGTCCTGATGGATACCACCCGCGTGCGAGAAGGCGTTTTTCCCTACGATAGGTTTGTTCCAGCCGATCTGCATACCTGAGAGCTTCGTTACCAGCTTACTCGTGGCTGCAATCTTTGTGGTATCTACGCGAGTGTCCAGGCCGAGATCCGCCGAACGCGTGCGGACCGCCATCACCACCTCCTCGCTGGCAGCGTTTCCTACGCGCTCGCCCAGGCCGTTAATGCAGGTGTCCACGCGCTCGGCTCCGTTGCGCAGTCCTTCCAGAGCGTTGGCTACGGCCAGACCCAGATCATTGTGGCAGTGGGCCGAGATGTGGATACCAGGGAATTCTTTTCTCACATCGGCGACGAGCTGGCCGAACTCCCAGGGGAGCGCGTAGCCGACCGTGTCGCATAAGGTGACAAAGCGCACGCCTTCTTTGAGGATGGCCTCGCATATCTCCAGAATGAAATCGTGCTCGGTGCGCGTCGTATCTTCCAGGGCGAAGTCAACGTTTTCGGTATAGGTGCGCGCGTGGGCCACAGCAGTTCGCGCCATCTCCAGTACCTCGGCGCGGGTCTTGCCGAGCTTGACCTGGCGGTGCAGTGGAGAAACGCTGACAAAGGGCTGAACGGCCGATTTATTAGCGATCCTGACAGCTTCCCATGCGCGGTCGATGTCCGCGAGATGTGTGCGGGCAATTGCGCAGATCTCCGCGTTCTCGACCTTCGAGGCAATTAAACTCACGGCTTCAAACTCGCCTGGGGAGGAGATGGGAAAGCCGCAGTCCAGCGTATCAAAGCCCATATCGGCCAGTGCTTGAGCAATTGCCAGTTTTTCTTCGGGAAAATAATTGACGCCGGGTGTTTGTTCGCCGTCTCGCAGCGTCGTTTCGTAGAATTTGATGATGCGTGGTTCCGTTGCCATGGTGAGAAACTCCTTTGTTTCAATGTACCGACGTATGTGATCCTTTTTTCACTATGCTGATTATATTCAACGTGAGAAAAGATAAGCAAGGCAACGAAACATTGAGCTTTCCTTTAGCGAATGCTACTTGTAGAGGCTCTATTGCTATGGTATATATTTAATAGAGAGAGAAATTTCTGGCTAGCACCTAAACCAAATAAAGAAGGCGAAAAATACGTGTCCAGAACAGGAGTTTTGCTCATTCATGGACTCAACGGCTCGTTGAAGGATATGGAGGAGATAGAGCTTGGTCTGAAGAAACACGATCTGATTGTCAGGAATATGCCTTTGCCGGGCCAGCGCGGACCTATCCGCGAAATGCTCTCGATAGGGTGGCCAGAGTGGGAACGGGCCGTGAGTGCGGAATATGAGCGGTTGAGGTTGATGTGCCAGCGCGTTTTCCTGGTTGGCCACTCATTGGGTGGCGCCCTGGCGCTGCATACGGCGGCACATGAGGAAGTTGCCGGGCTGGTAATTATGTGTGCTCCGCTCAACCTCTATCCCTGGCTGGGACCATTGGTAAAGGCTGCCGGCTATGTGGTTCCCTCTGTGTTTTCTTTACAGAAAGATACGGGCAACGCTCAGGCATCTCAGCGTCCTGCCGATGATACGACTCGCTATACGCCTACATGGTCTCTGGAGAGCCTGATTAACTATCTACCAACGTTGAACAAAGAATTGCCTCAAGTGACTGCTCCCGCCCTGATTATGGCTTCACTCCTCGATCCCCTGGTTCCAGCGCGCGACGGCAGGGAGATCTATCAGCGGATCGGCTCTGCCGAAAAATATCTTGTGACTTTTCGCTACTCCTCCCACGTTATAATGAAAGGTCGACGTGATCGTGCAGAAGTTCTCGCGAAGACGGAGGCTTTTATCCTGAGTCACGCCTATAACCGGCGGCGCTATCCTTTTTAGGGGGGCCCGCTCCGTGAAGCAGCCTGATCTTCCGGTTGAGTAGAGAAGTGCCTCCATGTGCCTGTTCCTGGCTTATGCACTGCCCTGAAATTAGTACCAGGGGCTTTGGGAGTGTGTGCCTGGTTCGTTTATACTCATGTGTCTTGTTAGGACGGAACTCGTCCGTGGGGGAGAAAGAATAAAGCGTTGTCTCAAGCTGTAAGTGATCCACCAGAAGAAAAAGTAATACCCGTCCCGCTGCCTGTGCCTGATCCGCAAAGGCGCTTCTCCAGAGTAGGTATTGTCGGGCTTTTTGTGCTGATTGGCCTGTCGCTGGCGCTGTTTTCAAGCCAGATTATTCTTGGTCTGACGCAGGTAAGCCCTGCCCATACGGAGCAGCAGGGGATTGCCCAGGAAACACACAGGACATCGACTCCGCAGAGTTCGGCCAGCCCAACGGTGACTCAGGGGATCGAACCGACAGTGACGCCAACTGCGCCTCTCCCTTTTTACGCGCCCAGCAACACAAATATGTCTACCCTACAATTGCCCAGCGGGCACTACATCATCTATGAGACGCCAACGCATATTCGCCTTGTCTCAACGACTGATGGCTCTACGCTCTCGCTTTATACGCCATCTTATGCCTATAACCTGGCTGTGAAACCAGTTCTGACGCCTACCGGCCAGTTGATTTACGCCGGGAGCAATAGCATCTGGATCACCGATATCTTCGACCAGCAACCCACAGAAATTGCTCAGGCAAGCCCGAATACGGTTATTGCCTCGCTAGCTTTGAGTCAGGATGGCAAGATGATTGCCTGGAGCACCGAACCCTCCAATGGCACAGGCCAGATCAGTATCTATGCTGGCCCTCTGGCGAGTCCGGTGCTGGTTTTCCAGCAGTCGATTCAGAATTGCCCCTGTTTCCGCGTCTTTTCATTCCTGAACGGTACGACGGCTACAGATGATAATACGCTTTTGCTGACTGATGATCATGGCAGCGGTGAAGCGCTTCAGTATGGCCTGTGGTCGCTAGACATTTCCGCGCCTCTGGCAAGTCCCCGGCAAATCATGGATGAAACTTCTCAGCAAGGGCCGCTGACGTTCGTCCCGTATAGCAATACCCTGCTCTATTCACCCTACGAGGGCGCGGTCCCCGCTCCCACCGATTTCAGCGTGCCCTCTGATGTCGCAGCTCTCTCCTATCCCAATAGCCTGAGCATTGCTACGCTGAGTGGCTCTCCCCTGACGCTGAACGACTCGCAGGTGGTCTTGCCGGGACAGGCGAATCTGGCCAGTAATGCCGCGCGGAATCGCTGGATCACCACGCCCAGTTTCTCGCCCGATGGGCAGACCCTGGTCTATGTCGAGTTTTCCAGCGACACCCAGCCGCCTTATGATCGCCACAGCGCCATCTACACCGTCCAGGTCAGTGGATCAGGTTCCTCGCTGCATGTGAGCCAGCCTCACCTGGTTACTATCTCAACGACCAAACTGCTTGAGCTTGGCGCCTGGCTGAACAGTCACATTATCACGCTCTACGGCGATGGCTCAATCTATGCTATGGATGTGCAAACGGGTGTGCTTGATCTCCTGGCCTCGCCCGGCGGCTACCTGAGCATCCTGGGAACCATTGGCGCAGGCCAGATGTAATCAACCATTTTCTCCCCGTGTGGAGAAGCATCTACCCTTGACGTGGACCGATCCATTCGATATACTCTAGGTATATGGAACGGTCCATCTACTGATCCTTTGTCAAAAAAGCATCTTTCCTTGTTGATTTGGTGAGAAAAACGCCGGCCAGGACGTTTGCCAGATTAGAAGTTGAGAATACATACCGAAGGACAAAAAAAGACACATGGTCACTATTTATGACATCGCGAAGGCGGCTGGAGTAGGCAAAAGCACTGTTTCCAATGTGTTATCGGGAAAGGGCAGTGTCAGCGAGGAGACACGCCAGCGTATTTTGCAGTATGCCAAAGAGATGGGCTATCGCCCCAATTTGATCGCCCGCAATCTCAGCCAGCACAAGACATTTACGATTGCCCTGATCCTTCCTTCTATCACGAATCCCTTCTACCCGGAAACAATGGAAGCGGTTGAGACGATTGTGCGCGAGCATGAATATCAAACCTTATTTTGCAATACTCACGGTGATTTCTCGCTTGGGCGACAGCAGATGGAGCGCCTGGTGAGTCGCTGGGTAGATGGCTATATCATTATGGGGTCGAGTATGGATATCGCCGATATCACGCGCTATTTCCAGCAGGGGCTGCCCATCGTTCTCTGCGACTGGCAGGAGAACGAGTCGCCTCACGGAATACCACAGGTCACGGTTGATTTTTATCGCGCCGGACAACTGGCGGCTCAGCACTTGCTTGACCTTGGCCACCGGCGCGTTGCCGTGATCGTCGATGAGCCACAACAAACCCTGCGCCTGGAAGGCTTCCAATCCATACTAGACGCGACGGGGATCGCCCTCGACCAGGAGAGGATAGAGCTAGGGGATTCAACCCTGGAAAGCGGGTATGCTGCCGCGCAAAGGCTGCTTGCTCTTCCGGTACGTCCAACCGCGATTTTCGCCACAACCGACTGGATGGCTCTCGGCGCGGTGGAGGCCGTGTTGAATGCAGGGCTGCGTATCCCTCAAGATATTTCTATTGTCGGGCTGGATGATATTACCGTTTCGGCCCACCTGCGTCCTCCACTCACTACCGTTGCCGTACCCAAATCCCGGCTGGCAAAAGAAGCATGCGAGATACTGCTCAACCAGATCGATGGGAAGAGAGAAAGTATTGTTGCGCGTCAAGTCGAACCATATCTTGTTATACGCCAATCAACCGCCGCTCCTGTCGAAGAGTAGCGCTCTTAATATAAAGAGAGAAGTGGAAATATACATGAAAATGCCCGAAATATGCCATAGAGGGCACGATCAATCGGCCCTCTCCCGATTTACCGGGGAGCGCCCGCTCTACACGAATCGTGTTATACGCTGCTCCTGCTGGCAGATGCAGCGGGCAGTTCGTCGTGCTAGCAGGCTGATCACGCAGTGGGAGGCCCACGCTGAAGCGGGGCAGGGCACGCTAAAGCGGCCCTCTATGGCACGTTTCGGGTAGATGATGCGCGGTTTCTGTCTCAACATACGAATGAGTAGGAGTCAAGGAGCTTGCCTCCGGCTCCTGTCTAACTAAAATTTATTTGCGCATCTATACGTCAGTACTTCCGTATGACAGGACGTAATATAGATCTATTACTCGCCTGCAAGCTGGGAGGCAGTATTCAGGAGGAGGAAATCACTTGCCCACAGACCAGGATCGTTTTTCTGAGGAGATGTACTCTCTCGATCTAAGAGAGCCAGAAGAGTTTGCTGGCTCCTACTCCTTTCAGTCAGGAGGGACCAGCCCGCGAGGGGAGACGTTTGCTTTTACGAACTATTACCTCACGCGCAACGGCCGTCCCTGCCTGCCCATCATGGGAGAATTCCACTATTCTCGCTTTCCGCGCCGCTTCTGGGAAGAAGAGTTGCGAAAAATGCAAGCCGGGGGAATTACGATTGTAGCCTCCTATATTTTCTGGATTCATGTGGAAGAGGAAGAAGGTGTGTTCGATTGGTCGGGGGAGCGCGACCTGCGGTCTTTTGTAGAAATATGCCAGGCATTAGGGATGCCAATCATTCTACGCATAGGCCCCTTTGTTCATGGCGAATGCCGCAATGGGGGCCTGCCCGACTGGTTATATGGGAGAGGCATTGCGGTGCGCTCTAATGACGAACGTTATCTTTGCTATGTCCGGCGCTTTTTTGCGCAGATCGCGGAACAGGTGAAAGGTTTCCTCTTCAAAGATGGTGGGGCGATCATGGGAATACAGCTTGAAAACGAGTATATGCATGCGGGAGCGCCGTGGGAAACAACGCACAAACAAGGAGTCGAGTGGGTGAGCGCGGGAACCGATGGTAGCGCGCATCTTCAGATCCTCAAGCAGCTTGCTGTCGAAGCCGGCCTGGAAGTTCCCATCTATACCTGCACTGCCTGGGGAGGCGCGGCGGTGCCTGAAGATGGTTTTCTGCCTACGCAGGCGGCTTACGCATTCACTCCCTGGGAACCTGATCCGCTTCACGAACAAGCGCCCACAGGCGAGTTTCTCTTCCTGAATCGCCACGCACAACCACGGTCTGCCGGCAAAATCGAATACGATACGTCGCGTTATCCATACGCCTACTCCGAACTGGGCGGAGGTACCCAAATGACCTACGCACATCGCCCGGTCATTTCACCAGAATGCGTGCAAGCTATGGCCATAGTGGCTCTGGGCAGCGGCACGAACTGGTTGGGCTACTATATGTATCACGGTGGCTCCAACCCGCCAGGCAAGCATGCTCATCTCAACGAATACACAACCCCACGTGTCTCCTACGATTTTCAAGCACCGGTGCGCGAGTATGGCCAGCTAAACGCCTCCTACCATCATTTGCGCGTGCTCCATCTCTTTCTGCACGAATGGGGAGAGACGCTGGCACCGATGATCGTTGCTGTCCCGCCGGGAAGCGAACAATTGACGCCCGACAACACCCACACGCTGCGTTACGCAGTTCGCCGCAAAGATGGCTCAGGCTTTCTCTTCCTTAGTAATTATCAGGATCACATCGAAATGCAGGACCACGAGGGCATCCAGCTGCGTCTGGAACTGCCCGACGAGTCTCTTGTTGTGCCAGAAGGTTGGGGGTTGACCCTGCGCAAAGATGTCAGTGCCATTCTTCCGTTCAATCTTCGCCTCGAACGAGAGGTTCTGCTTAAATATGCCACCGCGCAGCCGGTCACGAAGCTGCATGAAGTTGACCAGACAACATACGTTTTCTTCGCACCGGAGGGCATCGAGGCCGAATTTGTCTTCGATCGCACAACGTATCAGTGGGCAGAAGTTGCTAGTGGTGTGTCGAGCGTAAGAGACGAACGCGAGTTTATCAAGGTGGAAGCGGGCCTGGATTGTCAGATACATATCACAGCGCTAGATGGCACGCATCTCCAGATCCTGGTGCTGACCCAGGAACAGGCCCTCACGCTCTGGAAAGTCCATCTCTGGGGAGAAGATCGGCTCATCCTCGCGAATGGTCCGTTAATGAGTCACGATGAGAGCCTGGAGCTTTGCTGGCAGGACCGGGGAGTAATCCGCCTGGCTGCCTATCCCAGCTTGCCGGATGATGTTGTTACTTCGGCAGATCTCCATTTTGAGGCAACTGAAGGCGTGTTCTCGCGCTACACCCTGGTTGTGCCTGAGCGTAGCGTTGCTCTGGATATTGTGCAGGTCAGCTCCCGGACAATACGTATTACTTTGCCTGCTGCGAGCATCCTGGAGGGGTTGCACGATGTTTTCCTCAAGATAGACTATCTGGGCGACGTTGGCAGCGCTTACCTGGATGGGCGTTTGATCGGTGATAACTTTGCCAGCGAATTACCCTGGGAAATCGGTCTCAAGCGTTTCCTGCTTCCCAGCGAAGAAAGAGAGCTCATCTTGCATTTCAGCCCGCTCGCCCGCGATGCTCCGACAGGGCGCTACCTGCAAAAAAAGATAGCAGCCGGTTCGACTGCCGGAGCGAACGAGCTGCTGGAGATTTTTTCGATTACCACTCATCCTGAATACCATGCCAGGCTTACTCGGCAGAAAGGAGCAGTTCACGATTAATACAGAATGATAGATCTTTGAATAGAGTAATGCGTGCAATGGGATATTGCTTCATTCAAGGATCCATAGAACCGGTCTATGTAACATCGCTATTTGTAAACCTATCCATCCAAAAACAAGGAGGGTAAACATGGAGCGGCGTAAGTGTGGCGCTCGGCTAGCATTGATGGTGATGCTGGCTTTGATTGTTGGAGGTCTCCTTCCCTCGGTAATTCGCCCACAGACTGCTTCTGCGGGAATCACAGAGCCGGCCGGGAATAATATCGCGGTGGGCCATCCGGCCATGGCTGACAGCCAGCAGGTTTCTCAGCCCGCTTCCAGTGGCGACGATGGAGACGCTTCCACTTTCTGGTGTGCTAACGATGGTAACACCGGCCACTGGTGGATGGTTGATCTGCAAACCTACAACAACCTGACCGGTGCCGGCATCGATTTCGGGGTGAATGCCTACTATCAGTACATTATTCAGGTTTCTCAGGATGCTATACACTGGCGGGTCGTAGCCAATCAGACCAGCAATACCGATACGAACCCCTACCAGTATGATGCGTTTACGGCGGTTGCCCAACGCTATGTGCGCATCACGATTACCGGCATGCAGGCAGGGCAATGGGCCTGCTTTGCCGAGTTCAAAGTGTATGCTATTTCTCAGGGTGAGAATGTTGCGGTCAATAAAATAGCCACCGCCGATAGCTCGCAAAGTGGCGAGCAAGCATCAAACGCGGTTGATGGCACGGTCGATAGCAGCTGGTGCCCCGCCGCCACGCCGGGCAATCACTGGTTGCAGGTTGATCTCCAGTACGTCTACAATCTGACAGGAGCTGAGGTAATCTGGGCCTCCGCAGCTCAGAATTCGCCTTCTATCATCGAGACTTCTCTTGATGGAATACACTGGCAGCCTGCCTGGCTGGAGCCGCAGAATACCCATTCTCGCCAGGTAAGCTACGACGTTTTTCCGCAGGTCTCGGCCAGGTATGTGCGTCTCATACTCACCGCGCGGCCCGGCGCGTCGGCGCCATGTGTCGATGAGTTTGAAGTTTTCCAGCCGTTCATGAAAGGCGTTGACGTGTCTACCCTGCTGCTAATGGAGGAGAACGGCGCGGTTTATTACGAGAACGGTGTGCGCAAGAACTTCCTCCAGATTCTCAAGGAGAACGGCGTCAATTACGTGCGTGTGCGTCTCTGGGTGAATCCCGCCAATCCTCCGCAGGATCAGCCCGGCGTCGATGATCTGCCGTATGTTATGGCTATGGCCAGGCAGATCAAAGCCTTTGGGCTGCAATTCTACCTGGACTTCCATTACTCCGATACCTGGGCTGATCCAGGCCACCAGACCGTTCCGGCAGCCTGGGCTAACGAGACGCCGAGCCAACTGGCGCAAACGGTCCATGACTATACCGAGCATGTGATTGTTCAGCTCAAGAGCCAGGGTACACTGCCCGATATGGTGCAAATCGGCAACGAGATCAATTGCGGGATGCTCTGGCCTACGGGCGACATCTGCACCAATAGCGCTAACTGGGCCAATTTTGCCAGCTATGTGAATGCCGGAATCGCGGGCGTGAATGACGCGCTCTCGCCGCAGGAGCGAGAACATATCAGAATTGCGCTGCACTACGCCGGGAACTATCCTCAATGGTGGCTCAACGGCTTGATCAGCAACGGCGTGACCGGCTTTGATACCATCGCGCTTTCCTGGTATATCTTCTGGCACGGCGGCCTCTCTACGCTGGAGCAGCTTATCCCATCGCTCAAGGCTCAGTATGGTCGCGATGTAATCGTCGCCGAGTATGCCTATCCCTGGACGTTCCAGAATTTTGACTCGACTGCTAATTCTGTGACCAGCGTGGGAAGCTGGAGCAACTATTATCCGGTAAGCCCTCTGGGTCAACAGCAACTGATTGAAGACGAACTCTCGACAGTCAAGGATACCGGCGGCCTGGGCGCGTTCTACTGGGAGCCTGGCTGGTATGCTGTACCCGGCGCGGGCTGGATCGGCGGCCAGGGAGATGGCTGGGAAAATATGACGCAGGTTGATCAGTACGGCAATGTACTGAAGAGCGTGAGCGCGTATTCACGCTATTGAGAAGTTATTCATGTGATAGAGAAAACACATTAAATGTGTTTTCTCTATCACATGAATAACTTCTTCAAACTCTTGACATGGACCGATCCATTCAGTATAATCTATGTGTGTTGGACCGGTCCACGAGTGGTATGGACCGATCCGTATCACACGGGGACGCAGACGAGCGAGCCGGATAAATGGCTCGAAAAGCTCTATAGTAATGAGCAAAGATCCTTTTGTGGCAGCAGCATACGGTATTTGCCCCCGAGGAGGTGATGAACGACTCTGACCTCTAGCAAGCTCATGTATACCTCGCATGTATTTACAGTTGGCGTTATCCTACCACCGAAGAAGTAAGTATAAGGAGGAAGTTCTCCATGCCGTACCACCTCTTATCTCGATACGCCAGGACCGGCGCGACTCTGGTTCTGATTTGCCTCATAGCAGGCTTGTTAGCAGCCTGTGGGGGGAGCAGTACCCAGACTTCTACCAACGCGAATGCGCCGGCTACCCTCACCTTCTGGTCGTGGGTGCCCAATCTTCAACAAGCAGTGAATCTGTTTGAGAAATCGCATCCCAACATCAAAGTGAAACTGGACAATGTTGGTTCGGGTCCGACGGAGTACACCAAACTGACAACCGCCCTCAAGGCTGGTTCCGGCGCGCCGGACGTTGTTCAGATCGAGTATTCATATCTGCCGCAATATGAATTAATGGGCAAACTGGTTGACCTATCGCAATATGGGGCCGGCAGCTTGAAGAACGACTTCGTGCCCTGGACCTGGGGGCAGGTTTCTCAGGGCAGTAAGGTCTACGCGATTCCCCAGGATAGCGGTCCCCTCGCGCTGCTTTACCGGACAGATATTTTCAGCAGGTATCACCTGGCAGTACCGACCACCTGGGCGCAATACGCGCAAGAAGCGATTCAGCTTCACCAGGCCAATCCCAAGATCTACATGACAAATTTCTCGGCCACCGATGGGACCTGGTTTAACGCGCTGGCCTGGCAGGCCGGCTCACAGCCATTCAAGGTCAATGGAACCAACCTGACCGTCCACATCAACGACGCCCCTGCTTTGCAAGTCGCTGATTACTGGAATGCTCTGGTGAAATCCGGCGCGGTCTCACCCATGTCTAACTGGACCAATGACTGGTATGCAGACTTGCAGAATGGCACGCTTGCAACCTGGGTGACGGCGGCGTGGGCACCAACTGACTTGACGGGCTTTGCGGCCAAGTCGGCCGGTTTGTGGCGGGTAGCTCCTCTGCCACAATGGACGCCAGGCGCGCAGGTGTCGGCTAACTGGGGCGGTTCCACCGATGCAGTGACAACCCAGAGTAAGTACCCGGCCCAGGCCGCCGAGTTTGCTGAGTGGCTGAATACCAACGCGTCATCCGTCTCGACCTTGTGCGAGAAACTGTATCTCTTCCCGACGCAAACCAGCGAACTGTCCTCCGCCTCGTTTAACACAGCGAGTAGCTTCTTCGGTGGGCAGAAGGTGAACCAGGTGTTTGCGCAAGCCTCTCAAGAGGTGAATACCTCATTCCAGTGGAGTCCAATCGAGGACTATGTGAATACGCAGCTGCAGGATCAGCTCTCCTCGGCCGTGCAGGGCAAGATCACCTTTGCGCAAGCCTTGCAGAACACGCAGAACGCAGTGGTTTCGTATGCCCAATCGCAGGGTTTTACGGTCAGCGGATAGAGGAACGGCTCTGTTTTTCTTGATGTGTAGCGCTTCCTGCGCTATACATATAGCTAGCTTGGTCCTTTGTCAGCCCGGCCAGTGGGGACGGCCCGGCGACAGGGGAGAGCGAAGCGCGCATGGAGGGAGATCTTATTCTCCCTCCATGCATCTCTGTCTCTTCTGTCTGGTCTTTAGAAAGGTCAGGGTGATAGCAGCATGCAGCAATCTGATGTCAGGCCGGAGCAGGCCACGCCGGTTATAAGCGACCTGGCTCCCACTTCAAGGGGAGCGCGGGCGCTGGTACGCGGGAGATTCTGGTACAGGCGTGTGGGACTGCCTTATCTCTTCCTCACTCCTTTTTTGCTTGTATTTCTTCTGTTCTTGATTCTCCCACTGGGGTATGCTTTAGGGATCAGCCTCTTTAACGAGCGTCTGGTGGGAGGAACTGTCTTTGTGGGTCTGCAAAACTATGCCCATGCTCTGCATGATACGAATTTCTGGGAAGGCATTAGCAGGGTTGCTCTGCTGCTTATTGTGCAGGTGCCCATTATGCTCATTCTGTCGCTGATCCTCTCTTTGCTCATCGATAGCCAGATTGTGCGCTGGAAAACGCTCTTTCGCCTGGGCTATTTCCTTCCCTACGCCGTCCCAACCGTGATCGGCGCTCTGCTCTGGGGTTATCTCTATAGCGCGCATCTCAGTCCTTTCGCCCAGATCTCCGACGCTCTACACTGGCCGGCGCCTGGCTTTCTCACCGCGAATGGCCTGCTGCCTTCAATTGGCAATATGCTGTTATGGGAATGGACTGGCTATAATATGATTGTGATGTACGCGGCCTTGCAGAGCATCCCTGCAGAACTCTACGATGCGGCGCGGGTCGATGGGGCCAGCGGATGGGAGGTGGCACGCTATGTCAAGATCCCGCTGATTCTGCCTGCGATTGGGGTCACGATTATCTTCTCGATTATCGGTACCCTGCAATTATTCACTGAACCACAGATTATGAACTCGATTGCGCCGCAACTCATCCAGGACCACTACACGCCAAACCTGTACGCCTATAACCTGGCCTTTACCGACCAGCAGTACAACTATGCGGCGGCAATTTCTTTTGTCCTGGGCGCAATCGTGTTTGTCTGTTCGTATATTTTCATCCTGGCGAGTAACCGCAGAGGGAGACGCTAATGGCGACGTTACGGATAGAAGCAAATGGGCAAAGGGCTGAGGGGGTAGGGAGAGCAGCGCGGGCCGGTCAGGGCGGGCGCTGGACGATACAGAGCCTGGTAATGGTCTTCATGTTCATTGTGCTGATCTACTTTCTGATCCCGTTGTTCTGGCTGATTGTTTCGGCAACCAAGACCAACGAGGACCTGTTCGGAACCTTCGGCCTGTGGTTCAGCTCTGATTTTAATTTCTGGAGTAATCTACAAGGCGTGTTTACCTATGACGGTGGCATCTTTCTGAGGTGGTTGTGGAATTCAGCCTATTACTCCGTGTGCAGCGCCATAGGTGCTACATTGATCGCGACCATGGGCGGTTATGTGTTTGCCAAATTCCGTTTTCCGGGGCGCGATCTGCTGTTTGCGATCATCCTGGGAGCCATTATGGTTCCTAACACGGCGCTGGCATTTCCCATCTATCTGCTGATGAGCAAGATCGGCCTGGTGAACACGCCATGGGCCATCATTCTTCCCTCGCTGGTGACGCCGTTTGGCCTCTTCCTGATGCGCGTTTACGCGGAACAGGCCATACCGGATGATCTGCTGGACGCCGGACGGGTCGATGGGGCGAGCGAATGGCGTCTTTTCTGGAGCGTGGCCCTGCGCATCTTAGGCCCGGGTTTCGTGACGGTCCTGCTGCTGACATTTGTGGGCACGTGGAACAACTATTTCCTGCCCCTGCTGGTGACGAACGACCCAAATCTCTACCCGTTGACCGTAGGTCTGTCGATCTGGAACGGCCTGGCCCAGGGCTTTAGCGGCTCGCAGATTCT
>DATGKW010000154.1:0-11258 GCA_035294465.1 Ktedonobacteraceae bacterium
TCTCGCTCTCCCGTGAGGGAGGGGAAAGGTCCCACCGAGACGAGGTGGTAGATAGCCGGCAGGTGGAAGCCTGGTAACAGGTGGAGCTGAGCTGGACTAATGACCGTACGGCTTGTGTACCTGTGAGCAGAGGTGGGGGAGAGCAGGTCTTCCCTGCGAGCCAGGAGCCAGAGGAGGGGAAGGAGCACGGGCTTGGTCTCTGTTTCTCTCTGGATTGCGAAGATCAATCGGACTCGCAGCAGGCTTTCGGCAAAATTGAGGTTAATACTCTCTTCAGAGTTTAAGCAGGTTAAAAACGCTACAGAGAGCGAACATTACTCGCATGTTCGCTCTCTGTAGCGTTTTTTGGCCCTTTACCATTACTGGTACCACACGGGCGAAAACGCAGCGATTCGGCAGATGCTAGGACACATCAACCTGCCAGAATTTGTAGGTGATATCGATGGTGAGGCTCCTTACTGTCCCGAAGCATCGGTTTGACTGCGTGTACATTGCAAGTCTCTATCTAGCTACCCAACCGCCGTCAACTAGCAGATCGGTGCCTGTGATAAACGAAGCTGCCTCACCGGCCAGGAAGAACACGGCTTCTGCGATCTCGCGCGGGTCTGCCCAGCGGCGGAAGGCTTGCTCATTCTCGCGCTCGCGTTTGATCTCTTCGAACGAGCGACCTGTGCGTGCGGCCTCACCTGTGACGTCGGCGCGCAGCATTGGCGTATCGACCGAGCCGGGGCTGATTGAGTTTACGCGAATCCCGTTTGCAGCGACCTCCCAGGCCAGCGCCCGCGTAAACGAGATAATCGCGCCTTTGCTTGCCCCGTAGAGCACGTGCTCGGTTTGGCCAACGTGCCCTGAGACCGAGGCCATATTCACAATGCTACCACTCTGCTGCGCACGCATTA
The DNA here is from genome assembly GCA_035294465.1 of Ktedonobacteraceae bacterium. Lineage (GTDB taxonomy): Bacteria > Chloroflexota > Ktedonobacteria > Ktedonobacterales > Ktedonobacteraceae > Paraktedonobacter. Next base: position 900 of record DATGKW010000154.1, read on the forward strand.
TCGGCAGCACATATTTGCAAAGCAGGAAGGTCCCGCCCAGGTTAACCTCGACCACGCGGAGAAACTCCATCCAGCCAGTCTCGACCAGGGGCTTGACCAGCACTATCCCGGCGATGTTAAGCAGGGCATCGATACGTCCAAGGTGTTCTTGTACGGTAGTTACGGTAGCCTGAACCTGCGCCTCGTTGGTGATGTCGCAACGATAGAAGTGGCAGTCGCCACCAGCCTGATAGATTTCATTGCAAATCTGCTGACCTTTCTCCTGAATGTCGAGCGCGGCTACGCGATAGCCACGCTCCGCAAAGAGCCTGGCGGTGGCCGCGCCAATGCCGCTGGCGGCTCCAGTTAGCAGCGCGACGCGTCGTTTGGAAATATCTTCAGCCATGTGTTGCTCCCATTCCTAGAATGGCTCTTACCTCTGCCGGCTTGGCGACCTTGCGACCCAGGCGCTCAGCCAGTTCAGCGATCTCTTTTACCATCTCATGAGTTGCGGAGACGCGACCATTGAGATAAGGATAATCTTCTGTACCCACACGTACATGATCGCCGTTGAGGATCGCCGCCGCCAGGATCGTTTTCTGCTCCGGTCCCATAATGCTGACATTGAGAATGCTGTTCGCAGGCATCAGGCGGCGCCGGTAGAGATATTCCTCCAAAGTCGGGGGCGACCACGAGCCGCCAGGCCAGCCAAAGAAGAGCGTGGCAAAATATGGCGCGGGCAGCAGGCCCTTATCGATCAGGTACTGCATATTCCAGATCGATCCAGCATGCCAGATCTCCAGTTCCGGCTTGACATAATATTGGTGACAGAGGCGCATATACTCGGCCAGTTCCTCGCGCGGGTGCAGGACATGTACATCCAGATCGACGAAAGCTTCGTCATGGTGGCTGACAATCATCGAAATCATATCAGCCTGCTGTTCCCAGACTTCCATGCGTTCTGAAATCGGCAAGCTTGACATGCCGCACTGGATGATCAGGCCGGTCTGACGCAGAGCCTGGATGACCTGGACCCAACGGCCTTCGGCGTGGATGTGGAAGATAGCGGCCCCGGCTTCCTCGCAGCGTTTCGCCTCGTCAACAATCTCGTCAACGCTGTGCGGATAGGGAACCTCTGGCTTGAGCCAGCAGATATTGGGGGTCGCGGTAATGATCAGGGGATGTGTTGCAGCCATGAGCAAACTCCATTGTCTATCTATTGGGCACTTTAAGCGCCAGAATAATGCTGCTGGTAACAAAAAAAATTGCGGAAACGACAAAGAATATGATAAAACTGAACAGTGTGGGAGCGCCCTGGAAGTTCAAGATTAGTCCGAAGACTGGAGGGGCGACGGCGTTGGCCATACCGGTCGCAAGATTAGCGTAGGCCATGTATTTCCCGGCCTCCTCAAGCGGCACCAGATCGCTGGTTAGGGCTGTATCAACGCTGAGAATGACTCCGTTTGAGGCTGCGTAGAAGGCTGAAAAAAACAAGAAGATCCCAAAGGTGCGTGCGAATGGGAAGATCAGGCCGATCCCGCTGGCGATCAGCACAGAGACGATAATGATGTTGCGGCGTCCCAGCTTATCTGAAAGCAAGCCAGCGACGACTGCAAAAACCATGCCAAGAGTCAGGTTCAGCAGGCCAGCGATTTCGACGGCGCGGGCCAGCTCGTCCGGGCTGGTAATGTGCAGGATGCTCTCGATATAGTAGGTACCAAAGAATTGAAAGCCTGAGACGCCCATATATATGAAGAAGCTGCCAAAGATGAACCAGAAAAATCCACCAATACGTCGCTGAATACGAAACATATCGACCAGGACGCTACCCAGCTCCAGGCGCGGAATATTCGGGACCGGTTTATCGTACGGTCGCATAGCAAGCGCGTTGAGGAAAGTGGTGAACGCGAAGATCACGGGAAGCAAGATATATCCAAGAATATCGAGATTGACCGCGAAGAGGGCGGTAATCGCGCCAACGCCCACGGCCGCGCCGAAGAGGGTAAACAACCCTTTGAGACCGGCGCTGATGCCGCGCTGCTTCTCCGGGATAAAATCGGCCAGCGTTGGTTGGAAGCCACTCGCGGAGATATTCGTAAAGATCTGTATGCCTAAAAAAGTCAGGCAGACAATCAGGAGTGTGGGCCGGAAAAGAGCTGGCAGCAGGAGAAAAGGGATGCTGAGCAGCATGCCACATATCAGGATTGGCCGACGCCGCCCGAAGCGACTCCTAGTGTGATCGCTGATGATACCCGCGATAATGTTCACGACGACGCCAACCCCGATGGCGATTCCTGCCAGCGTGCCTAACACGATGCCCTTGGTCTGGGCTGAAGTCGCGTTCTGGATCAGGATGGGCAGCAAGAAAAGATTATAAGTGATCCAGACAGCGTTGGCACCCAGGGCATAGACGCTTGTCATGATGAGAGCTGGCATTGAGAGTTTTTGGGTTGGCGTTTTTATTTCTGGGACAGCGGACATAAAAAACCTCCCTGGAGCCACGCTGCTCGCAGGTTTCGAGAGTAGATACAGGTTGGAGGAGCCTAAAAGAGCAACTTTTGCAGTTGCATCAGGTCGCTCTGCACACCCTGGACCTTGATTTTTCGAGTCATATAGGCCGTCATTGGGTTGACTGTGCGATCCATAATGCCGGCCAGGACATCTGTATTAGCGGTAACTCTGACATCCGGATTCTCAGCAGTACTCTCCGCCAGACTGGCGCTGCCCTGAACAACAGTAAGGGTGAAAGCCTGCTGGGTATCGGGGAATTCAAAGAGCAGGGTTTTAGTGAAGGTTTTAAAGCTTTCCTGATTTTTGGGATCAGAGAAGCGCTCGCACGCGCGTTCGAGATAAGGGCGAATGTTGGCCATCGATACAGTTGCCTTTCTGAATGTCTCCCTAAAGGGAGATAGATTTCCCTTCGCGGATAGATTGGTAAGCGGCCTCGACGACCTGGATGGCGTAGTGACCATAGAGCGGATCGATACGGGGCGCACGTTCTTCAATAATTGCCTGAACAAAATCTTGCACTTCTGCAACAATAGAGAGGTATTTCCAGGCCAGCGGCTCAAAGGGTACTTCCGGCAGCGGCGTCCCATCGATGTCATCGGACCCATGGAAGTAAATGGCCGGTGGATTGGCCAATTGATCGACAATTAATGAACCTGTGCTGCCGTGGATTTCCAGACGTTCGGTCCAGGGAGTTTCGATGACGCAGCTCTGAGTAGAGGCATACACAGCCCCGTTAGCCAGGTGCCCGAAAGCCAGCACGTGATCATCGACTTCGCTCTCCGGTAGCAATCTGTAAGCAATGGCCTGGATGTCTGTGATGCCGCCAAAAAGCCATTTCAAGAGATAAAAGGTATGGACGCCTGAATCGAGCAAGACTCCCTGATTTTCGCTGCTGCCTACCCAGCTCGCTTGATTTTTAATACGCTCCGCTTCGCTGCCCGCAATGCAGGTGCGCACGAAACGAATCTCGCCCAGCGTGCCAGCTTGCAGAACGCGCTCTGCCTCCTGGTATGCGGCGACGAAATGGGTGTTCTCTGCGACCGTGAAACGCACATCCATGCGATGTGCCGTCTCGATCAGATCCCAGGCTTGTGCAGAAGTCATGGCCATTGGTTTCTCTACCAGCACATGCTTGCCTTGCTCCAATGCGGCCAGGGCAATAGGATGGTGCAGATGGTGGGGAACGGTGATATCAACCATATCAATAGCAGGGTCGGCGAGCAGATCTTGATAGGCGGTGTAAACCCTGGCCTGGTATGGCCTGGCGCGCACATGTGCTAGCTCTTCGTCGATGTCGCAGAAAGCAGCTAACTCGCAGAGATCGTCGATCTCAGTGTAGCCGGCCTCGTGCATATGGGAAATACCGCCTGCCCCGACGATGCCAATCCGTACCCTGTTGCTCATGATCCTTGTCCTCTCTAGAGATAGTTTCCGGTCAGACTAAACGCTCTGTATAGCGGGATCGCTCAGGGTTAATCTGATTGTGCCCTCCCCTGTTACCAGGAATGTCTCTTCATCGCCGATATTGGAGCCGTCCTGGTAGGCTGTATACAGTTCGATATTCAGCACCATGCCCGGTTGAACGATGTAAGAGCTGTCGGGCGCGATCCAGGCTTCTTCGGTCTGCAGACCAATGCTGTGTCCCACTGTGAGGAAAAATGGCGGCAGGCTGTGTGTACTATAGAGCTCGCTGGCCAGATTATAGAGGTCGGCGAAAGACATGCCGGGCTTGAGGGCCTGACCCACCTGGGTGACAATCTCGCACATGGTTGTGTGCAATGCTTGCAAATCGGCGGGAACTGGTCCTGTGTAGAAGAGACGCCGGTTATCAGAGACGTAGCCCTCAACTACCGCGCCCAGATCCAGCGTGACCAGCTGGTTTTCTTGCAAGATCTCGTCATAGGCAATTTCCGGGTTCGAGGTGCCGAAAGCAATGGTTGTATGATCGATCCCGCTCGCTCCATGCTCGATCATCAGGTGTTTCGCCAATTGGATCAGGTGCAGACGCGAGAGGCCGGGTTTGAGATACGCGCGTAGTTCGGTGACAGCTGCCTCAACGATCTCGGTAGCCTTGCGGATCAAGGCCAGCTCACGCTCGGTCTTGCTCAGGCGCAGGGCTAGCAGTGGCTCATCGGCTATAATCAGGGACTCAATTGGGATAAGCTCCTGCATTTTGCGCAGCACAGCGAGTGGACAGGAACTTTCGACACCAATCTGTGCGCCTGGTTTAAGCGTTGCGCGCAGAAGATCCATCAGCTCATCCAGGGCGCTCTCGCGATTAAAGAAGCTGCGTACTTCATCAACTGGAAAATCGAAGCCTAAAGTGGCTCCTAGCCAGCACAACAAAATTGTCTGGCCTGTTGCGTCGAGATAGACAAAGGAAGGGAGTTGATTCTTTAACGCGAAGAGAATCGGGTTGCCACAGCCTGGCAGGGTAGGCAGACCTGAAGCATAGTAGACATTTTCGGCTGAGCTGAGTAGCACTCCGTCCAGACCGGCCGCCCGAACCTGCTCCACCATCCTCTGCTTCTCCATGCCTGGCAGCATTATCTGATGAGGCATCGCTGGCTCCATCTTTTGTTCACAAATAAAAAGAGTTGATGCGGGGCTTTGCCAAAAACCGAGTGCTAGCTGCCTGTACCCAATGGAAAGCAAGCTCCATCAGCGCCCCTGTGAAGTCATGGTTGTGAACTAAGCATATCTTGTGCAGCCGAGGTTGTCAAGGATGAGAGAAAATGGGGTCAGGACTTCTTTTGTTCTGATTCGATGCACTGCCCCCAGAAGAGCTTGCATAGTTGATAGCCTCGCCTTAAAAGTTCTCACGGGAGAATCTAGCCGGACAGGCGACAGTGCGCTATAATTGCAGATGCAAGTTGCTTACCCTATGATGTTTCTCCTGTCTCGTTTATCAGGTAAGGATTGCTTATGGATGAAAGCGCAAGGGAACTCAACCATTTTACCGGACAGGCTCTGGCAGCGATCTCAGCGGCACAGCGGGAAGCACAGAGACTTGGAAGCTCCTCGATTGATCCCGAACACCTTCTGCTCGGATTGGTTTCGAATGCCGAGAGCGACGCTGTCAGAGTATTGCAAGCCCTGGGTGCCGGGCCAGAGAGGGTGCGCGAAGCTGTGCAAAAGATAATGCCGCCGGGCGCTCAGGCCGGGGGAGAGTTACAGCTGTCGCAACGGGCAAAGCAGGTAATCGAGTTTGCTGTTGCTGAGGCCAAAGAGTTGCATCGGCAGGCTGTTGGAGCCGAGCATCTCTTGCTTGGAATATTGCACGAAGAAAACGGATGGGCGCGAGATGCTCTCATCACCCTGGGGATTTCTCTAATAGCAGCGCGGATGGAAGTCGCTCGCATCTATCAGCAGCCTGCTGTGCAGCTTGATCCTGTCCGGCAGCAGCAGGCTGTCGCTTTGGCCAGAGATGTACAGCGCGCGCGACGGGTCCTTCAGCTTGTCGTGATTGTGCTGGTCGCGCTGATGGTTTTTCTGGTGTTCGAATTCTCCCCATTGTTTTCACTCATCAATACACTCTCGGCCGCACTGGCGCAGGTGCCTGTGCTGAACTGGCAGCCGGTTGCCGGTTGGTCGCCCCTGCTGATTCTGCTCTACTTTGTGATGACGGTTACCTTGCTGTTGGCCATCGTGCTGCCATTTTCCTGGTATCTCTCTTTCGTTCTTCCACGCCGCTACAATATGCGCAAGAGAAACATACGAGACTGGGTAGGACTGGTTGCCAGGGGGCTCGCCGTCTTTTTTGGTCAGATCTGGGTGATCGTTGAGCTGATGTTTCTCTTCGCTGCCTTGCAACCCCAGACGTGGTGGATCTGGACCGCGCTGGTGCAGTTTTTCATTACTGTCCTGGCTGCTCGCCTTATTGGTTCACTGCGTTTTCTGCCGTATCTAAACGAGCTGGAACCTCTGCGCTCAGAAGAGGTGCGTGCCAGATTCCAGATGCTCAGCCAGCGCCTGCAACTTCCCCCCATTCGCATCCTGCAGATGAACGTGAGTCACCGAACCGCTTCGGTGAATGCCTTTTTTGCTGGCTGGGGTGGGGGACGCCGGGTGATCCTCACCGATACTATGATCGAGAATTTCACGCCCGATGAGATCGAGGTTATTCTGGCCCACGAACTGGCGCATTTCGTCCGGCACGATATCTGGACGCGCCTGGTTATGGGTGGGCTGACCTTTCTTGGCCTTTTCTACCTGTTCTATACCTATCTCGGCTTTCTGTCGGCGGGAGAAGATTTTACGCTTATGTTGGTCATTCGGACAGTTCTTCCCATAGTGGTCTTTATTCTTCTGCTCTCTTTTTTGTTGCTCAGTGTGCGCTACCGCCGCTATCAGGAGTATCAGGCCGATGAATTTGCCTTGCAAACAACCGGCAAAGTGCAGGCATTCAAAGATGCGATGACCAGGCTCACAAACATAAATATGGTGGTCGCGACCTCGACTCGACGCGCCAAGCATCCTGGGAGCCACCCGACGCTTCTCAAACGTTTGCAACATGCCGACGAATTCGCGGCTCGCCAGGGCTTGTAATAGCGCATCATGCGGTGAGCGTGGTACGATGAGGGCATAGATCGTTGACGACGAAAAGCGGAGAAAGAAGAAGCTATGTTCACATCGCTTGACCATATTATCATTGGTGTGCGCAACCTCGACGCGGCTGCCGCGCTGTTTGGAGAGAAGCTGGGCCTGGTTCCTAGCGGAGGGGGTATTCATCCGGTTGGCGGTACGGCTAATCGCATTGTCGTCATTGGCGATACCTATCTGGAACTGATCACCATCTACAAGCCGGATGAAGCTCAGGAGAGCCTGCGCCAGCGCCTGGAGAAAGGTGAAGGGTATCTCAATTTTGTGCTCTCTTCCAGCGATATCGAGGCCGATAGCCAGGCCCTGCGGCAGCGCGGCATGAAGCTTATCGGGCCAACGCCGGGCAGCCTGCAAGCAGCAGATGGTCGTTCGCGTTCGTGGACCCGCGTCGATATCGAGCGTCCTGACCTTACTCAGCGCTATCCCTTTCTCATTCAACACGATAGCTCAGGTGAAGAGCGGCGGCGGCGCCTGGCGGGCTGGTCTACACCGCCGGGGCATCCGTTGGGGGCTATAAAAGTACACAGTGTCACGCTCGCGGTCGAGGATCTTGCTGAAGCCGGCCGGCGCTACGCTCATATTTACGGCCTTCAGCCCTCGGCCCCATTCTCAGCCGCCTCGCAGGGTCTGGGCGCGCAGGTCGTCTCCTTCTCGCTGGGCCAGAGCGGCCAGGCTTTTGAACTGGCGACCCCGTCTCTGGAAGAGAAAGGACCGAGCGCGTTGCGCGATCATCTTGAGCGCTTTGGCGAGAGTCTTTACCGCATGACATTACAGGTAAGCGATCTTGCCCGATCTCGCCGCTATCTTGATGAGCGCGGCGTGCCATATGTGGAGATAAGCAGCGCACAACCGTTGCTCTGGATTGACGCCAGCTCTAGCTGCGGAGCACCTATTGTCTTGCAGGAACGAGACTAATTTTCCTGAACAACCAGCCGCAACTGGCGTTTGAAGATCTTCTCAAAAAGGTCAGCTTTCTCGTAGGCGTGTTCCATCTCCAGGTCCAGGTCAGCAAGGGGGCGCAATTGCACAAGGATAGTCCAGGTGTGTTCGTCGCAAAGCTCTTCCTGAGCGGAGAGGTGCAGCACACGGCTATCGTGGCTGAAATCCAGCGCGTCGGCTATTCTCAGCAGCGCAGCCAGCAGCGAGACGCGTCGGCGCGCGGCCTTGCCCAGAGCCGCAAATTCCTCATGAGACATGCTGGGCAAGGCACGGCGATGATAGCGTGCAATGCAGGCGATCTCGAGTCGTTCCTGTTCGGTGAAGCCTGGCAGGGGTGTCTCTTTAATCAGGCGGTAGCTGTGTTTGTGATGACGACGCATCTCTACCAGCACGCCGGTATTATGTAAGAACGAGGCGCGCGCGAGCAGTAGCCTGGCTCGCTCGTCCAGTTGGTGGAGAGCCTGAGTGGCGCTAAATAGTTCGCTCGCCAACCGCTCCACCTGGCGTGCATGCGGCCAGTCTTCTACCCGTAACCCTCCGCTTAAATAAAGTTCTTCCGGCGTAGGTTCAGGGCTTTGTTGCCAGCTCAATTCCTCGACAGAAAACGACGTCATTGCTTTTCTCTCTTTGCCTGTGCCTGCTCTCTCCATGCCGGATGAGAACCACTTGCTCCGAAAGTAACTATATGTACAAATTAGCTCTATTTAGATTCAAGCATAGCCAGAAGCCTTTCGCGGAAATTCCGTTGTTCAAGCTTTTTCCAGTGCCGGTGGAAGGATGTATACGCCTGCTCGCGGCGCTGTTCCTGCCGGTGCAAGAAGCTTTGCAAGCCGGCTTGCTCCTTTTCAGAGAGTACAGCGACGTGGGTGGTGTTCAGGAAGCTCTTCACCATATCCGGGGGGAGGAGTGCCTTCTTTTTGCCAGATGATGAGCTATCCTGACCTGTGATTTCCCCTTGTTCCTGGTGGAGAAGCAGGCGTAAGAGGGCCAGCATGACCTCGCTGTCGTGTAGCGCTCCTAACTCGTCCTGCAATCTGCCCAGTTCTTCCGCGAAGTCTTTACTCGCCTCCGGCAGGTATTCCTCGAACACTTCCAGAGTATAGCGCACGCGTTTGACAGCGATCCGCAGGTCATGCAGTTCCTGAATGCAGGTGGGATCTGCGACATAGCGAGCGTAAACGTACATATCCGCCAGGCGTTCTCGCAGGATGATCCGCGCGTTTCGCCCGGTGGGTGCCCGCAGGTCCAGCTCGCTGATCGGTCGTGCTCTGGCCATTAACGGTCCATCCTTTCGCGCAGGCTCGCTTTCAACTGGCGCTCCAGCTTCTCGCCGTCCAGGTTGCGCAGGAAAACGGTCAATTCCTCTTGCTTTTCCTGACGGTAACTCTTCAAATACTCCACCAACCGGTGAATTCCCTCCTGCTCTTCCTCGGTCAGGCTGTCCAGTTGCTCGAAAAGGTAGTGAAGCATGACATCCGTATCGCGTACTTCTCCCAGAGCATCGGCTGTTCGCTTGACCTTGCGATACACTTTGGCGAACAAACGTGGATCGCAGCAGGGTTGATAGGCGTCCAGCGCAGCGCGCAGGCGGCGCGAAGCGACGCGCATTTTGTGGATAGCCTCAATATCGCCGTGCTTCAATACCTCGTCGGACCAGGTCAGCATGGTATAGAGCCGATCAAGTAGCACCTTGTGCGCGGTCTGCGCGTAGCTCTCCTCTGGTTGCTCCTCCTGACTCACCTTTTCCAGCCAGGACTCGCCGTAGCGTGCGTAGGCCAGCAGAACACCCTCGCGGATGCCGTGCGGGCTGACCATGATCTCCTGCACCTGGAGCCGCTTTATTACCTGCTGAATAATCAAGGCGCCGGCCGGCAAAATTCTGGCTCGTGCCTGCGGCTGTCCGTAGAGATCGGCAATGTCCTCGGCGCTCAACGCGCTCAGGAGGTTTTGGCAGCGTGCCAGATCCTCCTGCGAAAGTTGCTTGTTCTCCATTGGGCGGTGGAACGCTCTCTGGACCAGGTAGAGCAGCGAATTTGCGCTGCCTCCGGTAACGATGAGAGCTTGCGCGCTGTGTGGAATGCGCGTCCGGCGGAAGTAGGTTTGCAGAAAGATCTCGGCAGTCTCTCTCTCATCCGAAGTAGGAGGATTGCCGGAGAGGTAGTGATCGTGCAGCCAGCCTGAGCCAATCGGGACGGAGGTACGCCAGACGATCTGCATCTGTCGAGCGAAAACCAGTTCCAGGCTGCCGCCGCCCAGATCCATTACCCACAGGTGCTCATGCGCGCTGGCCTCGTAGGTCGCGCCGAAAAAGGTCAGAGCCGCTTCGGC
>DATGKW010000155.1:0-4544 GCA_035294465.1 Ktedonobacteraceae bacterium
CTGGCATTCACTCCGGCAGTCGTGTCCTCGACGTTGCGGCAGGAGCGGGTGGTCAGACGCTGGCCACCGCCAAGCGTGTTGGTCCATCCGGGTATGTCCTGGCAACCGACATCTCCTCGAACATTCTCGACTTTGCTGCCAATAATGCGCGTGCAGCCGGACTGAGCAACGTGGAGACCCGCGTGCTGGATGGCGAGAATCTTGATGTCGAGCCTGAAGCATTCGACGCGGTCATCTCGCGCGTTGGCCTGATTTACTTCCCGGATCAGCAGAGGGCGCTCGGCGGTATGCGCCGCGCACTGAAGCCAGGTGGCCGGGTGGCCGCTCTTGTCTATACCACCGCTGAGAACAATATGTTCTTCTCGTTGCCCGTCTCCATCATCCGTCGTCGAGCGCAATTGCCACCTCCATTGCCCGGACAGCCTGGACCATTCAGCCTCGGAACACCAGGCGTGCTGGAAGAGGTATACCGGCAAGCTGGTTTCCGCGATGTGCAGACGCGCGTTGTCGCGGCTCCCCTCTATATGTCTTCAGCCGAGGAGTGCGTGCGCTTCGAGCGTGAGTCGTTTGGAGCTTTGCACCAGATGCTGACAGGGCTGAGCGAGACGGAACGAGCGTCTGTCTGGGAGGAGATAGCAAGCGCTCTGCGCAAGTTTGAAACGCCCGATGGATTTGTTGGCCCATGTGAAATGCTCGTCGCTGTGGGAGTAAAGTAGCGGTGGAGGCGAATCACGCACCACTGCCGAGTCAAGATGGGTGAGGCCGCCTTCCCTCCGGATGAATCCGAGAAAGGGGCGGCGGCCCTGCCCTCAAGAGAGGAGGATACTCATGGGAATCGTCGCCGCCCCGGCGGCACGATGGCAGAGCCGGCGCATCCGTGAAGATACTTGTTGGTCAGATTGCTCAGCCTGCCGATCTTCTCGCTATCGTGCTGCTAAAGAGGCCGGCGATCAGGGGAGAGTCAAGATCTCTGCGGCCCCATCGGTAATGGCAAGCGTGTGTTCAAACTGGGCCGAGAGCGAGCCGTCCCTGGTGCAGATTGTCCAGCGATCGGGCAATGTGGTTGTCTCCGGCCTACCCGCGTTGATCATCGGCTCGACAGTAAAGACCATGCCCGGTCGCAAGCGCTCGCCCGTATTCGGCTTGCCGTAGTGTAGAACCTGGGGGTCCTCGTGCAGCGAGCGCCCAACGCCGTGTCCGACCAGTTCACGTACAACCGAGAAGCCGTGGCTCTCCGCGTACGTCTGAATGGCTGCTCCGATATCGCCCAGACGCTTGTTCGCTCGTGCCTGCTCAATGCCCAACTCCATACATCTTTTAGCAACATCCATAAGGAGTTGGGCTTTTTCGTCAAGTTTGCCTACAGCATACGTCATGCAGGAATCGCCGACCCAGCCCTTATAGAGCACTCCTATGTCTACCCCGATGATATCGCCCTCGCGCAGCTTCTTCTGGGGACTGGGGATACCGTGACAGATGACCTCGTTGACAGAGGCGCAGATGGTTGCCGGAAACGGCGGCACTGCTGGCTGCCCGGCCCGTGCCGGGCGCGCTCCGTATCCCTTATAAATTGGTTTCGCTCCCCGGCTTAGAATGTAGTCTTCTGCAATCTTATCCAGTTCCGCTGTGCTCGTCCCTGGCACAACATGGGGGCGCAACACTTCAAAAGTTTCGGCCACGACACGCCCGGCCTCGCGTAAATACCCAATCTCCTGCCGTGATTTTAAGATCACTGCCATATTTTTTACCCTCTCTCAGTGGTCCTGCTCGCGTCTTTCGCTTTTGTTATCCATAAGCCTCGACAAGGCGACTGCTTTCCATCTCTGGCCCTTGCTCCCAGGATAGCAAATCGCTGGTGGTCACTTCGAAGTAGGTGTGGAAGTACGCCAGCAAATTGTCAATGGTTGTGTAATCGATGCGCTGGTTTTTGCCTGTGTGTAGAGCTGCCAGGACGCTCAAGGAAACGCCGCTCTCTGCCGCGAGGCGGCGCAGGCTAAGTGGTGGCTCACCCAGCTTCGCTCGTTCAACATTCGCGCGGGCGATCAGGAGCCTCAGATTACAGGAAATTGTCATGGCCATACCCTCCTCAGGCGACGTTTCGTGCAATACCACTGCTTTCTTCTCAGGCCCTAGTATAGCAGATGATGTTCTCGAAAGTCAACACATTGTACGTTCTTGGCACAACAGCGAAAACCTTCAGACAGCGGGGCTGATGCAGGGGGTAGCCAGGGCATAGCAGGGCGATCAATCTCCACGCGGCTGTAGGAGACGGTCACTCCGCTCGGGCTTTTGCTGTGGTGAACAAATAAGGCGACCTGGCCGCTTGTATAGGAAGAATCACTCACCATAATGACGACAAGACTATTAATCTCAACTGTTATGGTGGGACCAATCAAGATAACAGTGAGTGTGTTCTGCTTGCCCGGAGGGTTCAGATAGCTCGTGTGCTTTGGCGAAACAAGCATCGTTGTCTGCTCGACCTGATCCGCATCCAACCATTCCTTAGCAATGTCAACCGTGTTATTCCCGTTGACATCGACACGATAGTCGTGGTCGAGGGAACCATCGCCGCGCAGGTAGAGCCCACTACTGTCATGTGTGTCTCCCTGGTGAACCGTGAAATCGACGCTGATCACATAGTTGTCCAGATTGGTGTTGACAGTAGGTACGCTCTCTGTCAAGGTCGTATCGGGGTTAGTATCCGCCAGAATCAAGAGATCGTCGGTCAGAATGCGAAAGTAGCCATCGTTGCTTGCAAGGCTCCAGCCGTGGCTGTTGTCCACAAAGGTATCATAGAAAAGAGCACCGGCGGGGGGAGTAATCGTTGGGGGTGCCAGAGTCGGGTAGGGAGTGGGAGTAGGGGTCGCCTGCGCTGCCTTGCCTGGCGAGTCATTGTTCCCATGTAGTAGCCAGAGCATGCTACCGCCTGATAAAATGATGAGCGCTCCGGTCGCGCAGAGAAGGGCCAGCAGCGACTTTTTGCTGCGCATCGGAGGTAGCGGAGGGAGACGGTCTTGCGGTCGCCTGGTTGATGTACTCATGGCAAGCTGCTCCTGACTGTCAAACTGCCAGAGGCTTGCAAAAACCACTCCCGGTAGTATACTTTTCTGAGCAGCCATGCTCTAGATTCACTCTTCTGTCGTGACAGGCGCATATGTACATACTTTCTTTCTGGAAGGAATGGAACTGAGACATGCTTGCAGCTCTGCTTTTTAAGCCGCTGGATCTCCGCTTGGAAGAACAGCCTGTTCCACAGCCGGAAGCCGGGGAAGTTCTCTTACAAGTTGCTGCAGCGACAACCTGCGGGACTGACCTCAAGGCGTTCCGGCGAGGACACCCTGTTCTCTTCCAACGGTTGCCTGCCCGGTTCGGTCACGAGGTAGCCGGAATAGTAGCCGCCACCGGGGCAGGGGTGACAGTATGTAAAGAGGGGGATGCGGTCGTTGTAGCAAATTCTGCCCCTTGTCAGCAGTGTTTCTACTGTCGGCGTGGGCAGCTCAGTCTGTGTGAAGACCTGCTCTTTCTCAACGGTGCATACGCTGAATATTTGCTCATACCCGCGCGCATTGTGCGTCTGAATCTTTATCGCTTGCCGCCCACCACCTCCTACATCGCAGCGGCGCTCACGGAGCCACTGGCCTGTGCGCTGCATGGAATCGACGCCAGCAACATCCACGCAGGTGACACAATCGCGATTCTTGGGGCGGGACCGCTGGGTCTTCTGCTGGCTGCTGTGGCCAGTCGGCGCGGCGCGCATGTCATTGTAACGGGCCGCGGTTCGGAACGGCTGGCCCTGGCCCGGCTTCTGGGAGCCAGCGTGGTCGTTGATGTCACCGGGCGCTCGCTCGATGAGCAGTATGAACTGGTACGTGAAGAGACAGAGCAACATCGAGGGGTAGATGTGGCGATTGAGGCGGTAGGATCGTCGGAGACCTGGGAGCTTGCGGCGCGGCTTGTACGTCCTGGTGGTCTGGTCAACTTCTTCGGCGGCTGCCCCTCCGGGACCCAGGTAACGTTGCCAACTCGTCCCCTCCACTATAGCGAACTGACTCTGAAGGGCGTTTTCCATCATACGCCAGCCTATTTCGCCCAGGCGCTTGAGCTAATCAACGATCATCAAATAGAGGTCGAAGCCCTGGTCACAGCCTGCTATCCGCTCTCGTCCCTGCTGGAGGTCTTTGCACTGCTCCAGAGGAAGCAGGGAATCAAGTATGCGCTGATTCCTCCCGCGTTTGCGCAGACCCTGACTTTAGCAGCAAACCCTGAGTGATAAGCTGACTGTAGATATCGATGACCTGCTGGACCGTGAGCCTGCCAGGCGAGCGAAACCAGGACGAGACCTCGGTGCACATCGCGATGACAGCATACGAGGTCACTTTGACGTCGGTGGGCCGCAGGATCCCCTGATCTATTCCCTCCTGCAGCAGGCTCTGGAGCAAGTGCTCATAGTGGTCGCGCAGGGCGAGAATTTTCTCGCGATTCTCGCCTTCCAGCGCGCGAATCTCGGTATCGATGATAAAAAATTCGGCCTTGTACGTGGTATG
>DATGKW010000156.1:0-16797 GCA_035294465.1 Ktedonobacteraceae bacterium
AGCCCTGGACTGTGGACGCAAGGTCTTGCATTTATGAACAAAATCAGTTATACTTATGTAAGTGTAACTCTTGGAAAACGTGCCATTTTCCAAAACGGGTTTCTCAATCACCCCGGGTAATAGAGAAAGGATTCTATACCATTTTACAAACTTCTGCTCCACTGCCCTTGTTCTTTCGTCTATATATGTCTAATATATAGACGATTATCTATACAAGATCTATAGTTTCTTGTAGTGCGTCATTTGTTGTAATATCCTGTCCTGTGTCCCCAGTAGGAAGCGACAAGGAAATGCCTTCGCTCCGTCATTCTTGTGTATTTGAACTGTCCCGGCTTTTCAAAAGGAGGAACCTTTGAGAAAGTACATCCTGACAACGGCACTTTCGCTCTTGATGCTTGTTACTCTGACCTTCTTTACCTGGGGCAGCACCGCCTTCGCTGCTCACACCTCCGCCTCCTCACAAGCGTCTCATCTGACCTTCAAGCATGCCTGCACGGCGGCACCCGCAGGTTACGCTGTCTGTAATGCCCTGCTCGCGGAGACAGGGGGAAAAGCTTTAGCGGTTAACCCATTCGCGAACCCGACCGGTGGAAGCGCTCCTTATGGTCCTGCGAACTTCCATAGCGCGTACAATCTACCAACCACGGCCTCTGGCACGCCAACCGTAGCAATAGTCGACGCGTACAACAACCCCAATCTGGCTAGCAACCTGGCAACCTATCGCTCAAATTTTGGCTTGCCTGCCTGCACAACCTCCAGCGGTTGCCTCAGAATCGTCAATCAGACTGGCGGCTCAAGCCTGCCGCGCAATAACTCTGGGTGGGGCCTTGAAGAATCCCTGGACCTGGATATGGTGAGCGCGATCTGCGAGAACTGCCACATCTTGCTGGTCGAGGCCAGTTCAGCCAGCAACGCGAACCTGGGCGCTGCGGTCAACGAGGCCGTGGCTCTGGGCGCAGTCGCTGTAAGCAATAGCTATGGAGAGAGCGAGTTCAGCAGCGAGAGCAGCTCTTGCAGCAGTTACTATCAGCATAATAACGTTGCAATCACTGCCAGCAGTGGCGATAGCGGCCTCGGGGTAAACTATCCCGCAGTCTGCCCTTACGTTACTGGAGTTGGAGGCACCACACTGAACTCGAATGGCACGGAAACCGACTGGAATACCAGCTCAAGCGAAGGCGCAGGCGGTGGGTGTAGCGCTTATATCGCGAAACCATCCTGGCAATCGTCGAGCGTGACGGGATGCTCAAGAAAAGCGGTGGCGGATGTCTCGGCGGATGCTGATCCCAACACGGGCGCGTATGTCTATGATACGTACGGTTATGGCGGCTGGCTTGAGGTAGGTGGCACCAGCGAGTCTTCCCCCATCATCGCTGCCGTTTTCGCCCTGGCCGGCAACGTATCCAGCACCACAAATCCGGCCTCTCTCCCCTGGAGCAACTATAGCTCTGGTCTGTTCGAGGTGAGTGGTGTGCGCTACTCGTACCAGGGTGGTCTGGGATCGCCCGATGGAACGAGCGATTTCTAAGCAAATTGGTCTTTGCGTAAAGCTTAGAAATCATACAGAGAAGAAGTAGAGTCAGAGCCAGCCTCCGTCTCTACATCCAGGGAAGCCAGAGCTAGCCTCTGGCTTTCTGTTGTACTACTGGCGAGCATGCAGCGGAGCGTGCATGGATTTCAATGCTGCTCCATAGGCGGTAGTTCCTGCTCAGGATATTCCACCTGTGGCTGTTCGTATTGCTGTTTTGGATCCTGGCTGGATTGCTCCTGGAGGGTGGGGTGTAGCGGCCGAGCCAGTTCGCCCTGATATCCCTGCTGATACGGTTCATAGTCGGGCTGCCCCTGCGGCCGATAAGGCTGCTGCCGGGCTTGTGAAGCAGCCAGAAAGCCCATGCCGGCCAGGGCTGCCGTGATCGGAACAAAGAGCGAGCCTAGCATAGCGGAGATCGCCATTGGTAGCAAAATCCAGGGCCAGAAGCCGATCCAGAAGCAAAGGGCCAGGCCAAGCATCCAGACAAAGCCATGCAGCCCACCATAGATGCCTTCGCGGCTCATTGAGCTGAGCGAGCCAAACAAGGCAGCAAAAGCCAGGCCGATAAAGAGCCAAACCAGAAAACCAGCTCCACCAAAAACATGGCCGAAGAGGAAAGCAAAGAGCAGAGCTAGCATAAAAACTCCTCCGCTCAACCCACTCAGCGAATTGCGGTAATAACGACGCTGCGTACGCTGTGTACGGCGGTCTTCGAAGGGATCATACATGGCATATCCTCCTTGTCGAAATGCCCGATTTTACCACATCGATAATCCTATCGTATTTTCTCTATTCTATGCCATGATCTGCTCATGCCAGATCTGCCAGAGAGCACAATTGTTCGGCATGACGAAAGTCACAGAGATACAGCCAGTGCTTTCTCTCTATATGCCCATTTCGATCAAGGCACGTCGTATGCCACTCAGCGCCGTCTTCACATCCTCGGCGCTGATGCCGTAGTGAGTCACAGCGCGGATCTTCTCGTCGCTGATCGACCCAAGCAGCACCCCCTGCTCCTGGCTTTTACGCAGAAAAACGTCTGTTGCATCTTTACCCAGGATGTTGCCCGTAGAATCGCGCAGCGAGAAGATGACGATGTTGGTAACAATGCGTTCAGGAGCAATCTCAATCTGGGGATAGTCGCCCAGACCCTGGGCCAGTAGCTTGCTATTCTCATGGTCTTCGGCCAGCCGCTCAACCATCTCCTGCAGAGCCACCACGCCTGCCGCGGCAAAAACGCCTGCCTGGCGCATGCCGCCGCCCAGCAATTTGCGCACACGATGAACACGTTTGATAAAGGCTCGACTGCCCACGACCATTGAGCCAACTGGAGCGCTCAGCCCTTTGGAGAGACAGAACATCACCGAATCGACGCTGCTTACCAGTTCGCGCACTGGCACTCCCAGAGCAATAGCCGCGTTAAAGACGCGCGCCCCATCCATATGTACAGTCATACCATGCGCATGCGCCAGATCCGAGAGCGCCCTGACCTGTTCAATACTCAAGACTGCGCCGCCGCAATAGTTATGCGTGTTCTCCAGGCAAAGCAGCTTCGTGGCAGCAATGTGTTCGTCGCTGTCATCGGTAATAACTGCTCGCACCTCCCGGAGATCGAACATGCCACCCTGGTCGGTCCTTACCACCATGCGAGGCGCGCCGCCAAGCGTCGAAGCACTGCCCTGCTCGTTGAGGTAAATATGCGACTGATCGCCAACAATAAAAGCTTCACCTCGTCCCACGTGGGCCATAACGGCTGCAGTATTGCCCATGCTCCCGCTGGGAACCAGCAGAGCCGCCTCCTTGCCCATAATCCCAGCCGCCATCTCCTGCAGCCGGTTGACCGTGGGATCTTCGCCATATACGTCGTCGCCCAGTTCGGCGCGATACATGGCCTCGCGCATAGCCTGGGTCGGAAGTGTTACTGTATCGCTACGTAAATCAATAGCCATAGTTCTTGTTCTGCTTTCTAGAAAACGGTGGACGACAGTAGCACTTCAGGCCCGCTCATCCACGCGCACCACAATCGCCGTGATATTATCAGGTCCGCCAGCAGCGTTAGCCCTGGCGATCAGTTGCCGCACGCTCTCCTCCGGCTGATAGGTCTCGACAATTTGCAGCATTTCTTCTTCGGCTACCAGGCCGGAGAGACCATCGGTGCAGAGAATCAGCGCGTCGCCTTCTTCGACTGCTTCCTCAAAAACGTCAACTTCCACATCGGGTTCAATGCCCAGCGCGCGATAGATTATATTGCGCTGCTCATGGCAGTTGGCCTGATCAGGAGTGAGCAGTCCGGCGCGCACCATATCGGCAACCAGCGAATGATCCTGCGATACCTGGCGAATCTGGCCGTCGTGGACGACATATACTCTGCTATCACCTACATTGGCAACGACGAGAGATTTCTCCTGGAGGACGGCCGCGACACAGGTCGTACCCATGCCGCTTGTAGGATCTGAGGCATCGACGCGGGAGATATTTTCGGCATAGATGAGTGCATTAGCCTCCCTGATTGCCTGCACCAACGAAAGCCCGATATCCTCTTCCTTGTTGCGATAGTAAGACTCGCGCAGTGTGCTGACTGCTAACTCACTGGCTCGTTCACCATGAGAATGGCCTCCCATACCATCGGCAACAACGAAAAGCGCACCCTTATTTCTCAATGTTTGCGGATCTTCAGGCAAGACAGCGATTAAATTGTCTTCATTCCTGCTCCGTTTGCAACCAATATCGGTGTGCTGAGCAACCTGCAACCGCAGAGGCGTAGTCAGGAGCATCGTATCCAGGCCGTCAGGGGAGAACACGAGAGACTGTTTACCGAACAGGCGTTTCAGGCGGAAAAACAGCATCTGGCCATGCTCTTTCAAAGATGTAGTAACCAGATCACAGAGAGTGTACCCGCACAGGCGGGCCAGTCCCCAGTTGCCTTCGGTGTGCAAAGTTTCGCGGCAGGCAGCACGGAAGGTTTGAGCCATTTCATGAGCATAGGCGCGGCGAAAGCGTGCCGGATAGGCAAGGAGCAAGAGGCGATAGCAACGGTCGGCCAGGACAAGCTGGCGCGCTCCAGGAACAGCAGCCATTAAAAACCTCCTTGTGAAAAGGCCAGTACATGTTTGGCCCGCGCTACTCGCAAAAGCTGGTCCAGGCGCCGAGACTCGGCCTCTGCCACACGCAAGCCAAAGCTGGTCAGGCGGTAGTAGCGGCGGCGCTCGTCGTCCATCTCAGGATCAGGGCGCTCTTCGGACACCTCGATCAAGCCACTATCGAGCATGCGCCCAAGCGAGCCGTAAAGCGTGCCAGGCCCCATACGCATACCCCCTTCGGTGCGCTGAGCTACCTCTTTCATAATACCATACCCATGTTTCTCTCCATCAGCCAGCGCCAGCAGGATGTGAAAGACCGCTGGGGTCAGCGGCAACATGGCTTCGGGGGCCTGCTCTTTTTGTTTCATAATCCCTCTGTTTCTCTCAATACCTCTATCCAATGTAGATATAACACATTCGGATATATCCGTCACAAATAGAATAACAGATCGTGGAAAAGCCTGTCAAAGAAAAGAGCGCGTAGCAGGTCGCATATACCCGCCGTTCTCTTCCCAGCGTGCTACACTTGCACGTTCGATGGTGGAGAAAGCTGGCTTCTACGTTCCCCTGACTTTCGTCGTATCCTGCTATAAGCAACTACCGTTCTATGATAATATAAAGACGCAAGGATTGAGAACACTTCTTCATTAAGAGTAGCCCGGACATAAAAAGGACGAGATGATGATTGTACTATGGATAATGATTATTGTAATCTTCTGCCTGCTCGTCTGCGCGAGCAGCGCCCTGATTATTCTTCGTTTTCAGTATCGCACACTTGATAAAATGTACCAGGAACGCGAGGCTTGGCAACAGGCCCAGGAGGCCCGACAACGTACCTGGGAAGTTCGACAAAGCAAGCATCTTTTAGAAGAAGAAAAGAAATTGGCCGATCAGCTCAAAGATATCCAGAGGGAATGGCGCGAGTGGAGTCTCCAGATCGAGCAAAGTCAGCAGGAGTGGCAAAAGCGCGCAACGGTCGAACAAGAACTTGCACGCCTGCTCCACGTAGATTCCCTGGAACTTTCTCCCAACGTGCCAGGCCAGCATCAGCAGCCGGAGCGGTGGCAACCGCCATCGCTCTATGGCGCGGACCTGCGTGGGCGTGATCTATCTCATCGCTACCTGCAGCGTGCGGATCTGCGCGATACGCAGTTGGCAGAGGCGAATCTGTACATGGCTGATCTCTCCGGCGCTAGCCTGACCGGTGCCGATCTCTCTGGCGCCAATTTGATCGGCGCTAACCTTTCTGGTGCCGATCTACGCGATGCCAACCTCTCCGGCGCTAATTTTCTGGTTGCCGACCTGCACGGGACAATCCTGCACCGAGCTATCCTCCTGAACGTGCGCAATCTCACCGCGCAGCAGTTGCAGACCGCGATTTACGACCGCACAACCCTTATCGATATGACCATCACAGACTCTCTGCCGCCTACCTCCAGTGGCCGGAGCGCGCTGGCGCAGCAGCCCGATACGGGATCTCTACCGAAAGAAGAGGAGGTCGGCACTGCAACGTCCCAGGGCGGAGATGAAACTGCAACCAATGTGCCGGTGCCAGACAAGTCCTTGACAAACAAAGCGCCAGAAACTCCTACGGCAGAGAGCACAGGCACAGATGAGGAAGAACAAAAGAGCGAAGCGCATCAACCTGCGGTTGTTGAGACTGTGATTCTGCCAGAAGCGCCCGCTCACATGCTTTCAGTTGGACTTGAGGAAAGCTCAGATGAAAGCCACGAGGACGACAAGCAAGAGGCAGAGCATGCAGAAGAGAAGAAAGAACCGTCCGACAAAATCATCCAGTTGCAGAAACGGGCGGGCAACCCCTCTTTTTTAGCAAGCTCGAAGAAACAGCACAATATAAAGAAACGCGGCAGTAACAACGGGACGAGCCGGGCCGGCCATGCCGGAAACAAATCCAGAGATCCATACAATCAAAAGGCGCGAGCGCATTGATTTCTCTCCGGCATGGCCAGGAAGCAAGGCAAAGACATCAAAAACGTGAAGGAGTTTTTTTACGATGGCAGAACAGTCGACATCATTAGCAGGAAAAGTCGCGCTGGTGACGGGAAGCAGCCAGGGAATTGGCAGAGCCACTGCAGAGCGCCTGGCGCTGGCCGGGGCAGATATCATCATTAATTATCGCAGCAACGCTGGCGCAGCTAGTGAAACGCAGGCCAGCATCGAGTCTATGGGCAGACGCTGCATTGCTGTGCAGGCTGATGTCAGCCAGGAAGAGGAGGTCACGCGCCTCTTTGCCACGGCCAGTGAGCAGCTTGGCCCAGTTAGCATCCTGGTCAATAATGCTGGCACGACACGTGACAAGCTGATCCTGCAAATGTCGCTGGATGACTTTGCCTCTATTATGCAAACGAATCTGTATTCGGCCTTTCTCTGCACCCGAGCCGCGTTACGCGGGATGATGAAGGCTCGCTGGGGACGGATCATCAATGTTTCCTCGGTCGCCGGTCTGCTGGGGAACGCCGGTCAGGCTAACTATAGCGCCTCCAAGTCTGGTCTGATTACCCTGACTCTGAGTACAGCGCGCGAAATGGCCAGCCGTAATATCACGGCTAATGCTGTGGCCCCCGGCTTTATCCCGACCGAACTAACCTCGACACTGACCGAGGCCCAGAAAAAGGCTATGCTGGACATTACTCCGTTAGGGCGTTTTGGCACTCCCGAAGAAGTAGCCGCGACTATCGCCTTCCTCTGCTCGCCCGAAGCCGGTTATATCACTGGCCAGGTCATTCGTGTTGACGGCGGCATGGCAATGCATATCTGATTTACAGACGCTGCCAGGCCGACAAGGAGAATGTGTACCACATTGCTCGGTACCGCATCCCTTGTCGGCCTGGCAGTTTTTTCCCGCACGGTATCCTGGATAGTAGAGAGAACTGCGTAGCACGGGGATCTTGCTCAATCAATCGGCAGGCTGGAATGCCCCTAGAAAAACTCACTTCTTTTTCCAGAGGATGTGAAACAAATCTTAGGCATTCCTTCTCTAAATCCGTAAGCCAGAGAAATGTATTGCTCACCCTGGCTCGACACAATCATCAAGCAAGAGGAGATGGCATCCATGCTCATTGAAACCGATGAAACTAACCAGTTCACATTTGAGCCATTTGCAGCCCATACATTCTATACGAAGGTCAATCGCTCTCTGGTGCGCCAGGCCCTCGCTTCTTTTAAAACACGTTCCGCTGATCGGCCGCTCACTATTGTTGATATGGCCTGCGGCACCGGTGCTGTGACACGGCTGATTGCTGAAGAGATGAAGAATCAGGGACGGCAGGCGCGGATCATCGGTGTAGATCCATCCGCTGAAGCACTCCGACGTGCCCAGAAAGGTATGGCCGAGATTGGTGAGCGCGCCGAGTTCGTCCAGGGAGATACCGAGGATCTGCCCAGGCTTATTCATGATGCGGATGCAGCTTTTTTCTGTAACGCTATCCACCTCGTTGCAGAGAAACGCGCTGCCTTCCGACTGATGGCTAGCATTCTGGCCCCCAAAGGCATTTTCGCTTGCAACAGCGCTTTCTATAACGGCGCCTATGTGGAAGGCACCGAACGCTTCTACCGGCTCTGGACCAGGCGCGCCATCGGCTGGCTGCGTAAAGAACATCCTGAGGTGCAGGTTTCTCGTGACGGTAAAACCATGGCTATGCAGTGGATAAGCGCCAACGAGTATGTCCAGATGCTGAAGGAAGGTGGCTTCCAACAGGTCGATGCAGTCCAGGAAGAGGCCATCATGACTGTAGAGTCCTACCATGATATCGGCCAGTACTGGCTCTTTATCCAGGGAGCTCTGCCCGGCGTCCCACTCGCTCTTGGGGCCGCTGCCCTCGGCACAACGGTCTATCAGGTCGGTGAAGAACTCCATCTGACGGATATCCCTCGCAACTGGTTGCAGTTAGTCGCCTATAAAGCATGAAGCAGATTTTTCCTTCACTATCCTCTTCTTGTGCAACTATTGCATTGCTGTAAGAGTTGTGTTATAGTCTTATATATTTCCACGCCAACCGCTGTGCTGGAGAACACGGGCGTGTTTATTGGCTTCACTACAACAAGGGTTTGACAGATGTTTGAAACAGAACCGAGGGACTGGCGCGAGTTGCTTGGATGGATTACCAGCGACCCGATGGTTCTGCAACGCCTTGTGCAAGACCTTGGTGTGCGCGATATCACAATCAAACGATGGGTCAAGGGCGAATCTGAGCCGCGCCCACAAAACATTCGCCGCCTGCTGAATGCTCTGCCTGAGCATCGTGAGCAATTGCACGCGTTCTTTTCCAAGGAATATGAGGATTTCTCCGACCTCACTTTCGATGAAATTCATCAGGAAATCCCAGCCAAATTTTACAAGCAGATCTTTCAGATACGCGGCACAATTGGCTCGAATCAGCGTTTCTGGGAAATTTCGAACGCAGTTATTAACCAGGCCCTGAGTCAACTCGATCCCGATAACCTGGGCATAGCGATCACCATTGTCAAATGTATGGTTGTTGCCCACCGCCCAACTATTCTCAGTCTGCGCGAGAGCATCGGGATGTCCACTCCTCCCTGGCCTGGAAACCTGGAACAAAAGGCTCTGTTTCTGGGAGCCGAGTCGCTGGCTGGCCACGCGGTTTCCACCTGCCACCTGGCCGAGGTTCAGAACTATCAGGAAGAGAAAGAGGCGCCGGTGGGCCACCAGTTTGAATTGGAACAAAGCGCGGTGGCTTATCCAATTCTCTACGCGGGGCGCATCGCTGGCTGCCTTCTGGTTTCCAGTACCGAACCTGCTCATTTTCTTCCCCCAACACGCATGAACCTGGTCGCCGATTACGCACACCTGATATCGCTGGCTTTTGCGCCAGAAGAGTTTATCGATCCCTCCCGCATCGAGCTGAGAATCATGCCCCTTCACCCCGAACAGAAAAAGCACTTCGCAGACTACCGCAACCGCCTGATCAGAGCTAGAATCAGGCTGTACGAGGCAAAAAGGTTTGATATCGACGCGGAACAAGTGGTCTGGGAAGAGCTTGAAGAGGAACTGCTCCAGTAAAAAATGTTTGAAGACTTTCACGCACCGCTAAGCAATTACTGGACTAAAACGGAGATAGGGGGCGGATCGCTGGATATTGTCGATTCTGCTCTGCGCATGAGCTTCGCCCAAGCGCAGCAAGGACGCTATAGCGATGCGCAAATCGACGATTATGGCAGCCTCGCCCGCACACAGTTCCCCTGGCGCCCACCTCTGCGTATGGAAGTTGAAGCACGCTCGTCCCTACCAGCCGCAACCTCAGCCGATACAAAAGAGAATAATAGTTTACGCGGAACCGCCGGTTTTGGCTTCTGGAACTATCCTTTCTCCGCGCGCGGGGATATCTTAATGCTGCCAGAAGCGGTCTGGTTCTTCTATGCCTCGCCTCCCTCCAATATGGCTCTCGTCCCCGGCATTCCGGGCTGGGGCTGGAAAGCCCAGGTGGTACACACGATGCGCCCCGGCGCTCTTCTCGCCGTTCCTCCTATGGCCGCCAGTGCCACCCTGGCTCTCCTGACCGGCAAGATTGGGCCAGCCACACGATGGATGCAGCGCCTGAGCGGGGCACGCGAAGCGCTCCTGGATGTGGATATGACAAGCTGGCATACCTACACCCTGGAGTGGCACACGCAGGAAGCTCTCTTCTCCGTAGATGGAGAACAGGTTCTGCGCGCACCAGATCCACCTAACCGTCCACTTGGCTTTGTCGCCTGGCTCGATAATCAGTTCGCGATTGCGACTCCACGCGGAAACATGCGTTTCGGCACGCTGAGTAGCGGGCCACAATGGTTCGAGATCACCAGGCTGCGGATCGAACGGCTCTCGTAAGTGCCTCACTTTCTGGCATGGTGTTGCTTCCTCCCGTTCCTCATTTTCTGCGGAAGATATAAGAATTTCGTCCCAAAAATGCCCATCCTGCCGCAAAAAGTGTTAGAGTTCTCAGTGAAGAGAAGCTACTAGCTACATGAACCAGGAGAGTATGATGAGTTTTGCGACGAGATTACTCCTCTCAGGGATTTTCCTGACCCTATTTACTCTTGGCTTTGCTTATTACCAGTCGAAACATCCCTGGCCATCTCCAACGCTTGAGCTATATCCTTGCCTTCTCGTTATGGGCCTCATCGGATTGTTCGTCTCGAGGGCTCCGCGCGGCCATTGATGGTGATCCGCTTGCTTCTATCTCTGCCTTTTTAGCAGCTAGGAGCGCTCGGTTGCCAGACGCTCAAACAACTCGATGGCTTCGGCTTCTGAAGGCGGGTGAAGGACGTTATTATCGACAAAATCCTGCGCTGCCGGGTAGCTGCTGGCACGAATACGCGCCGCCGCCCGCTCCAGATCGTAGGGTGTCCGTCGCAGCATGATCTCTGGCCCAAGCAGGAGCCAGTACGCTCCCGTTCCACCATAGGGCATGCCTACACTTCCTGCATTGACAAGCCGTGTTCCGTTGATCACGCGGTCGAATTGCATGTGTGTGTGCCCACATACCACCACACTCGGCCTGACATCAGCCAATATTTCCTCCAACCGCGCTACTGGCGTTGCGCGCGTGATAATCTCCTCGTCGCTGCGCGGGGAGCCGTGACAGAAGAGCACCTCCCCCACACCATCAATGTCAAGAACAACTCGCTCCTGGAGTCCTGCAAGAAAATCCCGCTGGTTGCGCTCCAGCTGCTTCGCACTCCAGATTGTCACTGCCCGTATCTCCTCAGGAAGACTCGGATCGAGTGGAAGATCATCGAACGCAGCAACCGCTTCGCGATCACAATTCCCCCGAATAAACACAGCTTTATCCCCCATAGAGAGAAGCCGCTCTAAGGTCGCGCGGGGGAATGGGCCAAAAACACCATCTCCTCCAAGAAGAATACGGTCAGGCTGAATGACGTCAATTTCTTCGAGCACGGCCTCTAATGCAGGGAGATTCCCGTGAATATCATAGAGAGCAGCAACTTTCATAGACTCTCTCCTTTCGCTACTAAATTCTCCCCTTCCGAAGCTATAACAGCTTCTAACCAGGGCGCTTCAACTTCAATGTTCTTTCTCTGCTAACTGCATCACTTCATCAATCAAACCATACTCTACGGCTTCTTGCGCGCTCATAAAGAAATCGCGCTCGGTATCCCGCTTGATGCGCTCCAGAGGCTGCCCTGTGTGATATACGTATAACTCGTTAAGCATATCGCGCGTGTGCAGGATCTCACGGGCATGAATATCGATATCTGTGGCCTGCCCACCCAGACCACCCTGGATGAGTGGTTGGTGCATATGAATACGTGCGTGGGGCAGAGCACGACGAAGGCCTTTATCTCCGGCCATTAGCAGCACTGTACCAAAGCTGGACGCGTACCCAACGCAGGTGGTAGCTATCGGGCACGTCAGATGGCGCATAGTATCATAGATCGCCATACCGGCATCAATAACGCCACCATGCGAGCTGATATAGAGATTAATCTCTCGCTCGCTATTCTCAGCAGCCAGGAAGAGCAACTGTGCCACGACCAGACCGGCCATGGGTTCCTCGATCATTCCGTTGACCATAATAATGCGCTCGCGTAAAAGGCGCGAATACAGATCATAGGCCCGCTCACCACGTCCCGTGGTTTCAATAACAGTTGGAACAAGTACTGATGACATGATGCTTCTCCTTCTCTCTATGCTTCTTTCTGACGAACAAAGTAGTAATAGACCTGCGATCCGCGTTCGGTTTGGCGCTGCTCCAGTACACCAACGAGCAGCCATCCCTGTGTTCCCAGTTCATCCAGGTACGCGCCATCAGGCAGCGCATCCTCGCGCGTATCCACGCTCAGCACGCGATACTCCCAATGCAGCGGGCTGCTCGGGACAGTTTCGTAGACCATGGGGATATGTAAGTTTGGCTGGACATCATTTTGTCCGGCAAAGTGAATACGATAAGGTGTACTCATGAGTATTGAGTTTTCTCCTTCTTGTTGACTAAACTTCCTTCGTTTGCTTGACGAGGATCCCTTGCCTCCCTCCAACTCTTTAGATCGACTTCTCGCTCCCCTGGGTACTTTCGATCTCGCCTTGAATATATCATGCTGAAAGCGTATAATGACAGAGAAAAACTATGCTTTTAGCATAGTTTCAACGGGCAGCTATGCCATGAGCATAGGAAAGGGAAAAGCGTATGGATTTACAGGAGATCATGGGGCGTGTGATCAGACGTGAGCGACAGGAGCGCCGTATGACCATCAAAGAATTGAGTGAGAAGGCAGGCTTATCAGAAATCTACATGGGTGAGATCGAACGAGGACAAAAGTATCCATCCTCGCGTGTGCTAGAGAGCATTGCCCAGGCGCTAGAGCTTGACATCGCGGATCTCCTGGAACTGGTCGCAGAGGAGATTCGCTACGAACGCGAGCCTGAGAAGCTGAACGTGATCGGTTTCACCCATCCTGTCGGGCCGGGCCAGCCTAACCGCCTTGCCGTGAAAAAGATGGTCAACATGCTTAACGAAGGGGATGTGGAGAGCGTGGCAAGCTTCAGCGCCTTCTTACTCTCTAAACAGTTGACTATTCAATAAGTATCTCTTCCCGGCAACATGCAAAGCAATAAAAGAGGCGACCTGGTTGTATGGCCGCCTCATTGTTCCTCATACTTCAGTCTAGCGATAGCGGCGGTAGCGGCGATAGCGATCATAGACACGACGATAGGCAAAAGCGCTCCAGAGAGCCACCAGCACGGCTGCCGCAAGTGCCGAGGTTATGAGCGGTACACCATCGAGATACGGCTCTCCGACGATATGCCAGTGCAGGACTCCCGTCACCAGGAAAATGGCGATAAACCCCAGGATTCCCGCACCCAGGCAACCGAAAGGCGCACGCCTGGCAGCCAGAAATTCTCCTACCAGCCCAACAATTGCCGCGATAATCCCCATAACAATGAATTCACCGAGCGTAATGGTCATCTATTTCCCTCCTTGGGTACATTTCAATATCTCTGCCTTATACACGAAATGCTAGCGCTTTTGGAGTCAATCTTCGTTCACATTGGTTTCGCAAACGACGAGAAAGCAAAGCAAAAGCAGGCCGGAAAATTCCGGCCTGCTTTTGCTTTTCGGGCAGGCTACCTCATCGCATTCACAATCGTGACAAAGTTCTTCGGCGTACCCAGGCCGGTGACGTAATCATAGCCAGAGTGAGCAGTACAGATAAAGCCGCAGCGTCCGTTGGTGCCAGTAGTAATGTCATTGAACGAATCTGGTGCGCGCCTGGCCAGGCTATAGAGCAGGCTGTTAGAGAGAGGCCTCTTGATCAGAGCTGCGATCCCCGTCCAGATTGGCGCTGCCTCGCTGGTACCAATCACTCCTTCCCACTGGCCGTGGTCGATAACCCCAATAGGAGTACCCGCAACTGCCGCAACGTCGGGAACGCCGCGTTGCCCGTTCGCATGTGGGATTTTATAGGTTTTCTGGTAGGCCGGTTCCGCATATGCACTGACCCTACCTCCTCCAGATCCGTTCCACGCCACCTCTTTTGTTCCCTGGATAACGGTGCCGCCTACGGCAATAACTTCTGGGTAGATTGCCGGAGGGGTAAGAGCTGTATGACCGCTATCGCCGCTGGCAGCAACAAGGGCAACATGGTAGGGATTGTCTCGATAGAGATACTCAAAGGCTTTTCCGCTTCCATCAATTCCGTAACTCATATTGATAGCTTTGAGTCCCGGCGTTTTGATAATCGCGCCCGGCCCTTTAGCAAGGTCACTATCGCTCTCTCCAGTAAGATACACCAGGATATGAGCTTTAGGAGCAATAGCATGCATAATCTCTATGTCTAACAGCCCCTCTGTCTCATCCTCGCCGGGAGGAATATACTGGCCACCCTGGTACTTGATGGTCAAACAGCCACTCGCGATGGTACATCGTGGCAAACCAAAGCGCCGGCTGTAGGCATTCAGATCCGATTCAGCAGTTGGCAAACCTCCATCAATAACCTCGCCAATTGTCTGACCTGCGCCACCATTAACACCAGGTAAATGGTAGAGTTTCCATAGAGCCTGGGGCGTAAGATTGGGCGCCGATTTGTCGTTGGAACCTCCAGGATAGCCGGGGCTTTCCGGGCTGCCGAGTTCTATACGATAAGTATCCCCGTATTTGCGCGCAACAGGTATCCTGATATTCTTAAAGATAAAAGGGGTTATCAAGCAAAGGGAAAGAGAAAGCAAAAGGACGGAACTAACAGATCTCGTCCGCCGAGTGCCGTTCGCGAGCCTGTCCGTAGTTGAAGAGATGCCGGGAGTAGAAAGGATCGTAGGAAATATCATGCCTGGTTTTCCATCTAGGTTGTCTTCACATAAGACCAACATGTTGACATGTCATCTCACTATGCTGCTCATGAGCTATTTTGAACGTCCGAACGCTTCTTTTCTCAGAAGCCTGGCAGCAGCAGCCACGTGGGTGCATTGATCTGGTCCGGTAGAGAATTGACCACAGCCTTCACTTTCTCTAGAAGAGAGGTACCGAAAACTGCCAGCTTGCTTACTGATGAGAGTATCATAACATAATTTGAGTTGACACATATCGATATAAAATGGAGCGTAGCCCAAATGGGTCAACTATATTTGCATCTTGGAATAGCAATACTTTTGGGGGACCTAACTTTCTTCCACAAACACTTTATCCCCAGCTTGTAGCAAAAACGGCTCTTCGTTCGTAAAGGTCGCGTAAAATCCACGCCGGCCATGATCCAGGAAAATCAGTGTCTCACGCAGGATTTCGGCGGGCATCGGTATAAGTACGTCGTCGAGGACAAAATGGCTAAACTCTACGCAGGGTGCGGCTACCGCCAGAGAATCGAGAGAGGCCAGCATACCATTTTCCTGCGATTGGAGAGTCAAGCGCCTGCCCAGAGCCTCAAGCGCGAACTCTTCTTCCGCCTCTATTAAAATATTTTCCCCAGCACAGCCATCAATCACATGCCGGCCAAATCTCGCTCGCATAGCCCGGTAATGGCTGGTAAAACCGAAAGAAACACCATTCATACCGGTATTGCGGCTGTCCGGGTGAGCCGCGTTATGTACATCCACCACTTGCTCATTCTCCGCCGTCAGGCCAATCACGCCCTCGCGAGTCAATAGCAACTTTGCTGTGACTAGCAACGGAGACGGATCATAAAAACGGTGAGGCTTCTTCCCCTGCTTCACCCTTGTAGGCTGAACCTGAACCTGTTTGACACGACCAATCTGATGCATCTGTGACCTCTCTGCAAGCTACTGTTCCGTTTTTTGATAGCATATCACATCCATACCCCTCTCTCATCAGAGCTTTCTCACTTGCTGGTTTTCGCCATAATAGAGCAGGACTTAACTCCGATCGCCCCAGAGCGTGCCAGCGGACCGTTCACGCCTGGACGGCACTGTACCCCAGGCAGTCAGCAAGTTCCAGGTTGCCACAAAGTTCGGTTGTTGCATCTCGCTGAGTGCTTGCCCGCAGATTTGCTCATAGTCCTCCGGCACACGCGTCCACTTATGCAAAAATGGCAGGCCCGTCCGAAAGGTAAGCCTGACATTCTCAGCGAACCGTTGCCATTCTGGAGTCCCAGGCCGATACGTTCGGGGAGACAGTTTCGTTTGCACTTGCCGCAGGCCATGCTGCTGAAGCAGATGCACCAATTTACTGCTCAGGCCATCATTAGTGGGGGTAAAGAAGTATCCCGCACGATGCAGGGCTTGAATGAACAGCTTGGAATGGCATTCGAGAGCCGGGCTGTTGCTTTCCCACCATGCGCCCTCAACGATGCGAATCACCCCCCCCGGACGACAGACGCGCTGGTACTCCTCTAGCAGTTTGCGCCAATCCCAGGTGCGCAACCAGCTCATTCCGCCGCGCTGATTCACCAGATCGAAGAAATTCCTGGGAAATTCGAGCATGCGCAGGGCATCCATCACCTGAAATTCTACGCGGTCACTGACCTGCGCGGCTTCCGCCTGTGTACGTGCGTACTCCACGAACGTCTGACTGATATCAATGCCGATGAGCACCTTGACACTGGGGTAGCTTTTCGCGACCTCGATGAGCCAGCCACCGGTGCCGCAACCAACATCAAGCACGCGTGCGAAAGCCGCCGAGTCAGGTTGCTCTGGCAGCACACCCCCCATGTCCGCAGTGAGCATGGCATCCAGAACCTGTAAACGAGCCAGTTCTTCTT
>DATGKW010000157.1:0-8492 GCA_035294465.1 Ktedonobacteraceae bacterium
TACCAGGATTGCAGAGTACCCCCTCCGCCAAAATACGTGGTAGACTCTGACAGAAGCTCTTTTTGGTATTTTCCTCGGAGCCGCGTTTATGCTAGCATAGGGGCAAGCGGTTATGCACAAGAAAGCAAACAGCAAACCGGAGATGCCTGACCCGGTGTGTAAGGAGGAAGCGTAGGATGTCTGACGAATTGGACAAGCCATTGCAGGTAGATTTGCTGGCCGCGTCGCTTCGCGCCGATACGACCGATCTAAAAGCGTTTATGGAGGCCCTGGCAGTCAAGCTGGAGGGTGCGATGCCCGACCAGACGGTGGTAACACGCCAGAACAAGCTTTTTTCTCGCGAGCATCCCGTCAGGGAAATTTTGATCACGCTGGGAGAATACCAGTATCGTATTTCGCACGAACAACGAGGGCCGCTGCTTACTCAGCGGGCGAAAGTTGTGCGCGGCATCGTGCTCAAAACCGAGCAATTGCCGATGGACCAGTGGATTGAAGAACTGGCCGAGGGACTGGCCCAGCAGGCTGCGCAAAGCTTCCAGGCTCGCTCAGCACTCGAACGCTTCTTGTTATAAGCCTTCTTCGTTCCGCTCTGGCACGCGCCTGCCAACCTGACGCCATAGAGGGCCGCTTCAGCGTGGATCTCGCGCCTACTGCCAGACCGGGAAGGAATAAACGGAGGATATATGCCTTTTTGGAGACGTCCCTCGCCTGAGGAAGTAGAACAGAGACGCCAGCAGCAGCAGATGGCGGAAGAGAGCCGCCAGGCGCTGGAAGCCGGCGGTCTGCCTCTCAAAGCGAAGCAACGCCTGAGCGAAGAAATGGAGGCCGGCCACCCGCTTTTTACCAGCGACCTCAGCGTCAACGAATTTCTGCTCAGCCGCGAGCTGGGCTATCAAGCCTTGAGCCAGGTCATGGGCAGCTCAATCTACCAGGTAGGCTGGCAATACGTGCGCCAGTATAGCTGGAATACGCAGGCGATGGAACTGGACACCGTCTCGCAGGCGCACCAGCACGCAGCCTCGCTCGCCCTGCGCCGGCTGGAGCAGGAGGCGACGCTGCTGGGCGCGCATGGCGTCATCGGCGTGCGTTTCACCCGGCGCAGCTACGAATGGGGAGGCAGCCTGCTCGAATATACCGCCATTGGCACCGCGATCAAGCTGCCAAAACTGCCAACCACCGCGCACCCATTTCTCAGCGATCTCTCTGGTCAGGAATTCTGGACGCTGCTTCAGGCCGGCTACTATCCCGCCGGCGTTGTCACCGGCTACTGCTCCTACTGTGTCTCGCTGGGCAGCAACCTGACGCAGCAGATCCAGGGCTGGTGGAGCGGCGGCAGCTACAACCAGGAGATCCAGCCCTTTACCCAGGGCCTCTACACCGCCCGCCACCTGGCGATGAATCGCGCCATCGATATGGCGCGCAAGCAGCAAGCTCTAGGCATCGTCGGCATGCACATCGAGAATAGCCGCCAGATCAGCGAATACGAAACCGAGGGTGGCCCGATGGGCAGACGCAACTTTATGGACCTCTACGTCCATTTTGCGGTGCTTGGCACCTCAATCATTGCCGTGAAAAAAGATCACATCATCACTACACCCAAAGCGGGTCTGACCCTGACCGACTTACGCCCAGGCCGCTACGGGCAGAACAAGGAACTGACTTTCCGGGGCTAGCCCTATCCATGCCCTTCCGGCAAATTGCCCGCAGGAGATGACGAAGGAGAACAGATTCATGTCGAGCCAGATAACCTCACACAACGAAGACTTACCCGTTCATGCGCGTGAGCGTCTCACCAGCATGCGCAGCGATTCCGGCCACCGTGGACTCTTCACCAGCGACCTCAGCGTCAACGAATTCCTCTTAGTGCGCGAGGCCGGCTTTGATCCGGTGGGCCTGGTCGTGGGAAGCTCGATCTATCATATTGGCTATCAATGGGCCAGTTGGAACCAGAACCAGGAAATGACGGTGCTGACGCAGGCCATGTACCACGCGCGCGAGCTGGCTATGACGCGTATGGAAGAAGAGGCCGACGCGCTCAAGGCTGACGGCATCGTTGGCGTACGCCTGGAAGTCACCCGCCACGAATGGGGCGAATCTCTGGCCGAATTCGTCGCGATTGGCACAGCGATCCGCTCGCGCGACGGCAAATCATACCGCAACG
Organism: Ktedonobacteraceae bacterium; assembly: GCA_035294465.1. Classification (GTDB taxonomy): domain Bacteria; phylum Chloroflexota; class Ktedonobacteria; order Ktedonobacterales; family Ktedonobacteraceae; genus Paraktedonobacter. Next base: position 2,162 of record DATGKW010000157.1, read on the forward strand.
CGCACAATAAGCCGTTCACCTCTGACCTTTCGGGGCAGGATTTCTGGACCATGCTGCGCGCCGGCTATCGTCCCGTCGGCATGGTGATGGGCAATTGCGTCTATCACATCTCGCGTCAGGGCCTGGGCCAGTGGCTCAACCGCATGGGCCGCAACGTCGAGATGACCAACTACACCCAGGGCCTCTACGACGCCCGCGAGCTGGCTATGGAGCGCATGCAAAATGAGGCCACCAGCCTGCAAGCCGAAGGCGTCGTCGGCGCGCAAATCGTCGAGCGCAATCATGGCTGGGGTTCGCACGTCATCGAATTCTTCGCGGTAGGTACCGCCGTCATCAGCATCTCCCAGGATCACCAGATCCCGGCCCCCGCGCTCTCCCTGCTGCTCAATGACTAACCAGTTTCAGTTATCATATGGAAATGTATCTCATACATTTCCATATGATGCCACTTTTGTCGTAGCCTGGTCCCCCCCGGCGGCACACTCATTGCCTCGGCCAGCGTCGATGGAACCGTGCAGATCTGGAAACCGCAGCCGTAAGCGGCACTCTCCATCTCCAGAATAGACTGGCAACGAGCCGCCCTCCAGAGATACAATAGAACTAACAGCATTCCAGTAGAGAGAGGAAATCTCGTTTCTATGGACCCACAAATCAAAAAACAGGCGCTCCGCACCTTTACCTATGGTCTCTATGTTGTCTCGTGCGCCGATTCGGGTGAAGTCAACGCCTTTACCGCGAACTGGCTCAGCCAGGTTTCGTTTGAGCCTCCGCTGATCGCCGTCTCGATTGAGAACGAAACCAGATCGCTCCCGATGATCCTGCGCAGCCGCTTCTTCGTGATCAATGTGCTGCGCAGCGGCGACCGCGAACTGGCAGGCCAGTTGGGCAAATCGGCGCTCAAGCACCCTGAGAAGCTGGCAGGCGTGGCATACACCCCCGGCTACAAAGGAGCGCCAATCCTGCGTGACGCGCTGGCCTGGGTCGCCTGTGAGGTGCAGCATACCGTCGAGGCTGGCGACTCTACTCTGGCAGTAGCCGAAGTGGTCGATGCCGGTATGCAGGGCGAAGGCCAGCCGCTCACCATGAACGAGGCCGGCTTCCGGCACGCCGGCTAACAGGAGTATTTTTTCAGCACATCAGGATATGCACAAAATACGCTAAACTATTCAATATGCCAGAGAGGGCCGCTTCAGCGGGGACCGCCTGCCCTATACGAATCCCGCTAGAACTGCATCTGCTGAATGAAAGCGGCAGGCATTTCATCGCGCTAGTAGGCTGATCACACGGCAACAGGCCCCAGCTTGCGCGGAGCAGTGTACGCTCAAGCGGCTCTCTCTGGCATTTGTTGTAACTCCTTGAGACAAAATAGGACAGATTATGGTACCATATTCAAGAGATCTATTCCGAGAACAGGAAGGCACGATGATTTATGCAGAATGGTAATGACCAGGCACCCTTTGATGCCTCCTCTCCCCAGGGTAAGCCAGGCTGCACCTTTTGCCAGCGCAGCGAGATCACCGATATTCTGAAGGAAACATCCCATTTCTTTCTGGCCGCTGACCACGCTCCACTGGTGGAAGGGCATCTGCTGATTATTCCCAGGCAGCATTACGCCTGCTATGGCGATGTGCCGGCAGATCTGGATGAAGAACTCTTTGCGCTCAAAGACGAACTGCGGCGCTTCTACGAGCAGTTCTACGCGCCCGTCGTGTTCCTGGAGCATGGAGTCTTCCGCCAGACGGTCTTTCATGCCCACCTGCATTGTTTCCCCTGGGGCAACCTTGACTACGATATTACGAGTAATATCCATAACGCCGTCGTTGCCCAACAGGAGGATATCCGCGATTGGTATCACGCACGCGGCCACTATTTTTATCTGGAGGATGGCGAGGTCGCCCTGCTTTTTGCGCCGGAGATGGACCGCTATATGCATATCATCCAGAAGGTTTTCCAGAAAGGGCTGGCCGCGCGGGGCGTTCCTACTCGGATCCGCCCCGCGCAGCAACGCTACGCCGAGGGCCGCCCCATGATCGAGGCCGCGCGCGAGAACTGGCAGGCGTTTCAACAGCAGGAAGTGAAGTAAAAGCGCGAACCCATGCTTATCTATCAGCGAATTGCCAGAACCTGCAAAGTGCTTGTTGTCAGGCTCGTACAATGCTGGTTGTGCGCGTCGCAGACCACCTCGGTCTGGGGGTTCGACTGGCTCTTGTCAATGGCGAGATACCTGCCATCCCAGGATAGAGCCGCCGGCCCGTCAGGGTAGGATGCGATAAGCTGCCCGGTAAGCACATCGTATATCCGCCAGGTCCTCTGACTGGTGCCCTCCTCGCTAATCGCAAGGTATCTATTGCTACCGAGCAACCAGTCCACACCCTCTGAGCCGGGCAGAGGAAGCGTTTGCACTCTTTTTCCCGTCAGCGCATCCCAGATCGTTAATTGTTTATTTGTCTGCGCGATGGCAATATACTGCTGCTCTTGTGCATCGGGTAATATTGCCCCATGAGATGGGAACGAGGTGATAAGCTGGCCGGTCGTGCTATTCGAGAGATAAATCTGCGTGCCTTCAGTCCATAAAATGCGCGCTCCATTGGCCACCCAGTACGCATTATACGAGCCATCAGGTCGTTGCGATGGGATACCAAAGGTGTGAAGAACTTTTAGCGTACTGCTATCCCGTTCTTCGATGGTCCCCGTCTGTGTGTTGACCATCAGGACCCGTTGCCCGTCGGGCGAGAAGCCAGGTATCGTTGTGAAAGTGGCAGGCGGCGACATCGTGGGTGTTGGGACAATATCGGCGAGCCGATGACCGGTTTGCGCATCCCATTCCTGGAGGCGGGTAAATCCCCCACTCTGGAAAGAATACGCAGTGAGGATCCGCGTATCATCCGTTGACCAGCCTATCTGCACGCTCATCTGTGGTGTCACCGTCACCCCGCTGGGATCGCTGCGCAGCGTGAGCCTGCTTGCAAGAATATTCCAGACATAGATATGCCCGTCGTCCCCAGCGAAAGCGATCAGAGCGCTATTATTTGAAAAGGCTGCTGCCGGAAAGCTCAAAAAGTGATCTCCCTGGTATATTTGTGTGACCTGCCCGGTCAGGATATTTACCAGAGTGAGTGTTGCCGTCTGCTTCGACGCATCATAGCTCTCGATAAGCGCGTAGCGCCCATCGGGCGAGCCTATCGTGCCGTCGCCACTAGAGCCGGAGGGGGCAGCAGCAGAACCAAGCGTAAGCGTTTGCTTCACCTTCCCGGTGGCGGCGTTCCAGACGAGATAGCGACACCCTGCGCCCGAAGGCACCTGCTTGCACATCATAAAGCTCAGGTAGTGATTATCGAACGTCCACGCAAGGTTATAGACGTTCTCTCCGGGCTGGCCGGTATAGCTGAATATGGGAGCGGGCTGCGCTCCCTGGCCGCTCTGCGCGCGTGTCACGACAAACCAGGCCACAAGCATGCCGGCTACCAGGACCGCTGCAATGCTTGCTTCAGCAATGTGTAGGATACGACGGCGCAGTGGCTGCTTGTCTTGCGTGGTGACTCTCGGTTTATATGTTGTCACTCGATCAATGTATACTTCGTCTTGCATAAAAATATGCTCCTCGTGCAGGTATTTCAGCGCCGCTTTTTGCCTCGCGAGATAGCGCCCGATAAAATCAGGCAGCCACTTCGCTCGCTGCACCAGGCCATGCAGGCTCTCTTCCTGCCGGTCGAGATGAGGCAGCAGGCGCACCCAGATTACTGTGGGGTCGGGAGGCTGTTCGTATCGCTGCTGATAGTGATCCTGTAGGCGCCGTCCCAGATTGCTGTCATCGCGATCTATCTTTGCCATCGGTTTGTCTCCTTGTGGGATTCCCCCACCGGTTGCAGATGTGTACGTAAGCTGGCCAGGGCGCGATGCAAGCGCGATTTCACTGTACCCAGTGGAGCATTGGTGATCTGAGCAATCTCAGCCAGATCCAGGCCCGCGAAAAAGCGCAGTTCAAGTACACGTTGCTGCTCAGCTGAGAGCATTTCCAGGGCAAGCTGTAGCTCGATATCATTCTCCAGATGAAGAATTTGTTCCAGCACATCATCGGCTTGCATTGCCTGCTCCAGGCCGGAGCCATCGAGTGCCAGGGTAGGGAGCTTGCGGCGGCGCAGAACCACCCGGCAGCGATTGGCAACGATGGTGAGCAGCCAGGGCCGAAACTCCCGGCCTCGCTGGAAACGCGGCAGGCTCCGCCAGACATCTAGCCACGCTTCCTGCAAAACATCTTCGGCGGTGGCTGCATCGGGCAGAAACACCCGCGCAGTTCGCCAGGCTATCGTGTGATACGCCTCGATGAGTCGCTGAAAAGCCAGTTGATCGCCCATCTGCGCCTGGTGGATGGTCTGTTCTTCCATCTAACGTCTGTCTCCCGGTCACTATTTCGTCTGAAAAGCGCTTTTCTTTCAAGTAGTATGCAGGCGCGAGCTAAAAGGTTCCCGGCGAGATACTTGCATTTTTCATATACCATCATCTGCGCCGCAGGCGCGAGTACGCGAGCAGGATGGCGCTCAGGTACCCTCTGAGCAAAATTAACCACTTGACAATTCGCAAACTATATAGTACTATGTCAAAGTGATACAATACTTTTAGAGAAAGCGAATTTCTGCAAAATGAAGGAGGTACGACCATATGCAAACACCATTTCATCTTTCCCTCTACTCTTCCACACCGAGGTCGTACTCTCTGCGGCAAATGCTCGTTTTGGGAAGCAGAGCGTAAGCCATGAGACGCGTGCCCTATGAAGCATTCGAGCATACCGCCGATATCGGCCTGCACGCCTATGGCCGGACGCTGCCGGAGCTTTTCGCCAACGCCGCAGCCGGCATGGAGAGCCTGCTGGTCGCGCCCGAACAGGTCGAAGCGCGGGTCAGCCGCGAGGTCACAGCCGAAGGGCACGACCTGGTCTCGCTGCTGATCGCCTGGCTGAACGAACTGATTTTCCTGTTCGATACCGAGCATCTCCTGCTCAAACGCTTTGAGATCAGCGACTTTACTGGCACGCACCTGCAAGCCAGCGTCTCCGGCGAACCATACGACCCGGCCCGCCATGACCTGAGCAGCGCCATCAAAGCCGTAACCTGGCACGAGGCATCCGTAGAAGAGACCGGCTCCGAGGGCTACAGAGCGCGCGTCATCCTTGATATCTAACAGAACGACGCAAACTCTGTTCACCCGGCAGAGAGGACCGCTTCAGCAAGAGCCTCTCACCTGGCTGTATGCCTGCCCTCACGAGGAAACATCTGCCACATTTGCCGGCTATGCCCTGGTCATAGCAGTGTTTGTGCAGAGCAGGCGCTCCCCGATCAATCGGGAGAGGGTCCGCTGAAGCGGTCCTCCCTGGCAGTTTTTCATGGATACATTTCATTCAAGCTTCTACAAAGAAGGAGGGAACTCGTATGAGTAGCTTGATTGTTCCGGTTGCTACTATCGAGGCCATCAAACCGCATACGAACGCTGATAGCCTTGAACTGGCGCAGGTGCTGGGCTGGCAACTCGTTGTGCGCAAAGGTGAATACCAGGTGGGCGAGCGCATCGTCTACTTCCCCATAGACACGCTCCTCCCACTTGAGGTATCCGAGCGCTTTGGCGTCACAAAATACCTCAGCAAACAGCGCATTCGCTGCGCAAAATTGCGTGGCGAACCATCGTTCGGCCTGGCTGTGCGCCCGGATAAGGACTGGCCGGTTGGCGAGAACGTGGCTGATTACTACGGGGCCACCAGATACGAGCCGCCGGTGCGCGCCACTGCTGGCGATGCCGAGAAAGATCACCCGCTTTTCGTAGCCTATACCGAAATTGAGAACATGCGCAATTTCCCTACCATCCTGGAGCAGGGGGAAAGCGTGATGCTGAGCGAGAAGATTCACGGCACCCAGTGCCGCGTGGGAATGATCGAGGGTGAACTGATGGCCGGCTCGAAGAGCCTGCGTCGCAAGCGCCCGCAGGACGATCACTTTGCCGGCAACATCTACTGGTTCCCATGCTCGCTAGAGCCGGTGCGCGCTCTGGTAGAGGATCTGGGCCGCGAACATCGGCAGGTGATCCTGTTCGGCGAGGTCTATGGAAGCAAGATCCAGTCCTTCCACTACGGCTTACGCGACCGCAAGATCGGCTTCCGCGCCTTCGATCTGCTGCTGGATGGGCACTACCTGGATTGGCCGGAATTCCTGGAGGTCTGCGCCAGGTACGGCGTTGAGACGGTACCGGTGCTGGCCACTCTTCCATTCGATCTTAACGAGATCAAACGCTACAGCGAGGGAAAGACGCTGCTCATGGAAAAAGACGCGCATATGCGTGAAGG
>DATGKW010000158.1:0-42604 GCA_035294465.1 Ktedonobacteraceae bacterium
AACACGAACCATGGCAGAGAGAGCGCCAAATGTGAGAGAAAGGACTCTTTCAGAGAAATTCCTTGTTCGCCTGTGTCATCGTGTACCATCCTCCTCACCATCTCTGGCACCTCTTTCGTTTATGGTGCTCCTTATCGTCCAAAGAAAAGATAGCCGGAGAATGGATATGTCTTTTAGATAACAAGCACTTTATGTAGATAAATATACCTGCTACTTCGCTTGCTTGTCAAGATGAATGCATGATATTTTTGTGAAAAGAATGGTTACAGGGAGTGCGCCGATCAGAAGAGGGTCAGGCTAGAGTGTAAGACCATAATACTCATACGTGCGCTCGATTACGAAGCCGAGGGAGCGGTAGAGGTTGAGCGCGGTAAAGTTGTTGATATCGACTTCCAGCATGATCGGTTTCTGGCTGTGCTGGCGCACGGCAATGATGGTCTCTTCTAAGATCTGGCGACCGTAGCCGCGCCCGCGATACTTGGGACGCACAAAGAAGCCATAGATCCCTTGCTCAGAAGGCATCTCTTCAACGCGCAGGGTTCCTACCGGATCAGCGCGTTCAGCATTTGTTTCCTCATAGGTGGCCAGATAGATGCACTGGTTGGGACGCTCGAAGGAGCGCGAGACATACTGGCGGGCCTGTTCTGCGCTATTTCCGAAGTCGGCCATCAGGATAACGGCCAGAGCTTCCAGGTCAGCGCGCAGAGCTTCGCGGAAAAGCAGGCGGTTGTCGTGCTGGAAACGCGACCGAAAGTCGCGCAGCACCATGCGATGTTCGGCAAACTCGCGCCCGGCCCTGATAGCGTGAAGGAAGGCTCGCCCGCTCGCTGAGGTGGTTTCGCAGGGAAAAAGCAGGTGGCGCACTCCTCTGTTCAGGCATTCATCCCTGGCAGCCAGGAGCAAGCGAGTAAAAAGACCCCGACGGCGCAAGGCTGGATATACCATGCCCGTCACCTCCTTCACATCGCTATGATAACGATCCAGCAGCAGGCAACCGGCCAGCTTGCTGCCAGCATAGTAGAGAAAGATATCATCAGTCGGCAGCGACTTGAGCGCCAGCATATTATAATCAAGACGCATTAGCAGATTGTCGTGCGTGTTACAGGCCGATGCCAGTTGTTCGACCTCAGCCAGCTCACACGCCGATAATGTATGTCTCTGCAAAAGGGTCTGCCCGCGTGCCTCAGCCATGTTTTACTCTGGTCCTCGTTAATAAGCCCCCGTGTGCGTCTGAATCCATTCTACAATATCCTGATCCAGCTGCGCGCGATCCGCCTCTAACTCGCTATCGTGCGCGTAATCAGGATAAGTCTTCCAGGTCTTATCGCTGCTGCCCAGGGCCTCGTAGAGTTTGCGCGAAGCTTCCGGCACGACCGATTTATCCTCGTCGGCCTGCATTACCAGAGCCGGCAACGCGATTTGCGGGGCCAGCTTAAGCACCTGCAAACGCAGGCGAAAAATCTCTGCAAAAAAATTCGCAGTAAATTTGCGCCGCCAGTAGGGATCAGCCTCCAGCATGCGAACCGCCTCGGGGTTAGTCGTCATAACCTCGGTCCCAGCCGGCCCAGGCCAGTAGCGCTTGGAACGCAGCAAGCCACCGGCCAGGATGCCCAGTGTCATACCCAGCGGAACCTTCACCTGGTCCCGCACCCAGGGATTGAGGAAAAGCACACCATCCAGCAAGCTGCTATGTTTCGCCGCCAGATGTGTAGCAAAGATACCACCCATACTATGCCCCAGGGCAAAAAACTTCGTACCCTCAGCGGCGTGGCGAGCGCGTATCTCTTTGAGTACAGCAGCCAGGTCGCCGATATAATTCGTCGCGCGCTCAACATGTCCGGGTAGACCCTCGGAACGGCCAAAACCGCGATGATCCACCGCGTAGACCGTAAGGCCGCGCCTGGCCAGCGCATTACCCATATCGATGAACCAGCCACTGTGCGCACCCAGGCCATGCATAATCAGCAGCACACCCCGGCCCTCTGTTTTCCAACAGCGCAAGAATAGCTTGCAACCATCGGCCAGAGCAAGCATTTCGGTCGTGTATTGAACCGCGACAGTCGTTTGTGTACTGCCCCAATCGCCAGGAGCATCAACATTATAGAGCATAACCAGTACCCTCCTTAACTCGCGTCAACCTTCCAGATAATCACCGTTGTATCAACCGAAGACGTGGCTATATAGCGGCCATCGGGCGACCATTCGAGATCGAGGATCGACTTTGTATGCTGGATCTTCCCCGGTGAAGCGAAGGTGAGTGTCGGCTGTTGCACCGCATTCGATGCGCCAGGCCGGCTAAGCAACATCTGAATATCCCAGACAAAAATTGGAGGATTGGTCAGCGGGTTATTCCAGTCTCCACCAAAACCGAGCCGGTCATACGAGGCAGCGACATAGCGACCGTTAGGCGACCAGCTTCCCAGGCCGATCACCGGGGTAAAAGGACTGACAGAGGCTCCGAGTGTCAGGCGCGGTTTCTCTTGCTGAATATCCCAGACAAAGGAAATATCTCCATCAGAAATGAGCAAAAGGTGCGGATCACGCGGAGACCAGGCAATCGTATCGGCCAGAGCGTTGGAAGTAAGATTCTGGTTGCGCTGCGGCAGAGCAGTAAATTGAGGCTGCACATGATCCGCAGCCGTCCAGAGAAGCAACTGGCGAATCGAAGAGCCGAACGGTTCAGAGACACCAGCCAGCATACTTCCGCCTGGGGACCAGCTGGCTTTATTGATATCCACATTCTGGGGGCTGGTATCATAGTTCACCGCCGGTTGATCCAACTGGTCAAAGTTCCAAACCTGGGCCTGGCTCTGATTGATTACAGTGAACTGGTTTTTGTGCGGGCCCGGAAAGACATTGGTATAAATCGCGATACCGCCAGAGGCAGCGGCATCAACATCACTGTATATAGCCGCTTCCTTACCAGGGCTAAAGGCATCAAGCACATACACCTTATCGGCAAAATCGTTGCCCACTACTATCTTCTGACCATCCGGCGACCAGCAAACAGCATCGACAAGGTCCTCAAACTTGATGCCCGCCACCTGCCGGCGATACATGGGGGTCGTAAGAATTGCGCCAGTCAGATTGCTCTGCAGAGCGGCCCCGATATCCCAGAGCATAATATAGGCATCCTTCCCGGCAGTCATCAGATAGCGCCCGGTGGGGTCCCAGCTTGCCGTCCAGACCTCATCGGTATGGCCTGTCAGCTTCAGAACCGGTATGCCCGCGACCAGCCGACGTGGGCCAGGTCCGGGCGTTGGCGTAGTCAGGCCAGTTTGTAGCCCTGGAAGCGAGCCAGGACCATGCAGTCGCTCGTAGGCGAAAACGCCACCGCCGATTGTCAGCGCCGCCGCGACACCGCCTCCAATCAGGATCGCGCGCCTCCCGACCCTGCGCTCAAGCGGCCCAACGCCTACCGGTGGCTCGGTCTTCGGGGTTGTGGTGGGAAAAGAGAAGATCGATGGATCGGCAACATTCTCGCCCGGTCGGAAGCCATCCTTGGGGCTGAGAATCGTTGGATCCGGCAGATCTGGTCCACTGGCGGGAACAGGCGTCCCGCTCGGTCGAACTGGCACCTGCACAGACGAGGCAGCGTTGTAAGGAGGCAAGAGAGTCGCACTCGTTCCGCGTCTCTTACCATCTGCATCTGGTCCAGGGATAGTTTGCATTTCTTTCATCCAGGCTTGTCGCAAAGAATCGACCAGAACAGCACAGGAGGGAGGACGCTGGCGTGGATCCTTCGCCAGCGCCATGAGCAGCAGATTCTCTACAGACGGGGGAATCTGCGGATTGAACTGGCGCGGCGGAGGCGGAGGCATCTGCAAGTGCATAGAAATGGTCTCAGCAGCGTTTGCCCCATGAAAAGGCTGGCGGCCCGTGAAAAGCTGATATGCTACTACAGCCAGGCTATAAATATCGCTGGCGGGCTGCGCCTGGCCCATAACTTGTTCGGGAGCCATATAACCGGGCGTGCCGGAGCCCGCATTGGTCTGGGTACGCACCAGGCTGGTATTCAGCACCTTGGCAATGCCAAAATCGGTGAGCAGCAGCCAGTTATCTTCGCGCAGCAGCATATTCGCCGGCTTGATATCGCGGTGCAGGACGCGCTTGCTATGGGCGTAATCAATTGCCTGGGCAGCCTGGCGCAGATAATGCAGGCATTCCTGAACGGGCAGCGGACCTGGCGATTTGTAAAGGCGGTTGGCAAGTGTACCGCCAGGCACATAAGGCATTACCAGGTAGGGAATGATCTCTCCGCCTTCGATCTCTTGTTCGCCAAAGTCGTGAACACTCAAAATATGAGGATGCTCCAGCGCGGCTGCTGCCCGCGCCTCGTAGGCAAACGCCTGCAAATATGCCCGATCGTTAGCAGCCATAGGGAGCATTTTCAAAGCGACCTGGCGATGGAGCTGGGTATCGGTGGCCAGCCAGACCTCGCTCATGCCGCCGGCCCCCAGCAAATGCACCAGTTGATAGCGGCCAATAAGTCTTCCCTGCCAATCGCCGAGTGGATTTTGTCGCATGAGAACGTCACATCCTCCAGATTACAATCGTTTCTGCGGGATCGTTATAGCTAGCAGCTAGCCAGTGACCATCCACCGACCAGGCCAGGGCAATTACAACGCCCAGCACATTCCCTGATAATATACGCACCGCGTTGGAACGACTTCCCACGCTCCACAGATAGACGTTGCTATTATTGCCGCCAAGAGCAAGCAGGGGAGGCCGCGAGGTAGGAGACCAGGCCAGGCTGGTGAGCGTCGTGGGAACGCTGGCCTGATCCAACTGCGACATGATCGGCGTATACTGCCGGGTCGCGTCCCAGACGCCAACAATAGCATCATCAGGCGGGTAAGCGAGAACTGCGGCCACATATCTCCCATCCGGGGACCAGGCAACCTGACCAACCCCACCTCCACTCCCCTCACCGCTATCCGGCTGGAGCGGCGAGCCGATCTGTTTCCAGACGGGAGGTCTGGTGGACATGTCCAGTTGACCAAGCAGCAGCCCCGAAGAGGTTCCAACAGCCAGGGTAGAGCCATCAGGAGAGAGCGCGAGAAGATTGGTATTGACGCTCTGAGTAGCTGTTAGCAACTCTTCAAGAGTCACAGCGAGAAGTTCTTGCCCAGGTCGCTGCACATTCCACACGTCCAGAATCGCCTGAGGCCCGCTCCCGGAGCCATTCTTGTCATCCACAAGCGTAATGAGAGAGCTATTTGAAGCCCAGCACAGCCCCTTGAAATAATAGGTTGGAGAAACAATCGTCGTGCCATCGAGTCCAGGCAGTGTACCGGAAAGATTGGCGGCATAGATCGGGACGCTACTTCGAGCGCCCGAAGAGCTACTGCCGCCATTAGCAACAGCCAGCATCTCGCCGTTGGGCGACCAGCTAAGCAGCACATCGTCATATATAATGTCTTGCTGGGCAAGCTGCGCCGGAGCAGAGGACGGGCCAGCAGAGGTAAAATCCCAGAGTACGAGCAGCCCCTGGCTATCACCTCCCCAGGCAGCCAGCACATTCTTCACAGGCGACCAGACCATCGAGGCAACCGGCCCGGTAAAAGCGCCGCTGATCGTCAGAGGCGCGGAGGCTGAAGCAGTTGGCGACGGCCTGGGATGGACCGCAGTCACGGTCGGTTTGAGTGCAACCGGACCGGTATGCGCGCTCGTGGCGATATACGCCGCCGCTCCTCCGCCGATTAGCAGAGCGCCTGCTCCTGCTCCCAGAAGCAACTTGCGTCTGCTGAGACGTGCCACCTGCTGAGAAGGCTCCTCCGATTGAGAAGGTTTTACCAGTTGCTCAGACCGAATGGTGGGAGGCGAGGGCGCTTCCAGTGCCTGGCGCAGCTCGGTCACAAAAGCCAGAGCCGAGGGAGGACGTTGAGCTGGCTCTTTGGCCAGGCCGGCCAGCAGAGCGACCTCAAATTCAGGCGAAAGGGCCGGGTTATAGACACGCGGCGAGGTTGGCGCGGCAAAGCTATGCTGAAAAGCCAGGGCATAGGGGTTATCAGCCTGGAAGGGCACGCGACCGGTGAAAAACTGGTAAGCTATAACTGCCAGGCTATAGATATCGCTGGCGGGTACGGCATGCCCTTGAGACTGCTCAGGAGCCATATACGCAGGCGTGCCCAGAAACTTGCCCGTAGTCGTCTCATCTGCGCCCATCAATATATGTGCAATGCCGAAATCGGTGAGCAGCAGCCAGTTATCCTCGCGCAGCAGCATATTTGCCGGTTTGATATCGCGATGGACAATGTTGTGGGCGTGGGCGTAATCGATGGCCTCAGCAACCTGCAAAAGGTAAGCCAGCGCTTCGTCGTGGGTCAGAGCCAGCCGCTCCAGGCGATCATCAAGCGAGCCGCCGGAGACATAGGACATGACCAGATACGACACTATCTGGTCGCCTGGCAAATGCTCCTGGCCGAAATCATGCACAGGAAGGATATGAGGATGATGCAGCGACGCAGCAGTGCGCGCCTCTCGTTCAAAACGCGCAAGAAATCCCTCGTCGTCCCGCCTGCGCAGCGGTAGCACTTTCAAAGCGACCCGACGCTGGAGACGTGGATCTTCAGCCAGCCAGACCTCGCCCATTCCACCCCGCCCAATTCTGCGCATCAGGCGATAGCGGCCAAGGGTTGTATATGCACCCGGGTCATTCATAACGTTCGTGAGCAGTCTTCTATGGTAATCTCCTACGAAAAGAAATGCTTTTCAAGGACTCAAATTATATAACGTGGCAGAGGGTAAATAATAGGAGGAGATAAGAAGAAAATCCGGGCTGGAGAGCTGCCCGTTTCATGCTATATTGATATAAAAGTAGAGCAAATAGAATTCTCTTTCTTGCAAACACGTTTCATCGCGAGAGCTATCATACAGTGCTGCGCGCCTTTGAGCAGCAAGCGTTGCCCGGCACAGGGCAACCGGTCAGAAATCTAGCTCTCGTTAGTTTGATGACATCGCGAGTGAAAAAAGAAAGAATAACGGTCTCACGAGCTAGGCCACGTATTCGGGCAAAAATTCTCCATTCATCAGCCGGGCCATCAATTGCGTCTCTTGCACAACCGTCCAGAGTTGCTCCGGCGTAATCGATTGTTTGCCATCACAGAGAGCTGCATCGGGGTCGGGATGCACCTCCAGAATCAGCCCATTGGCCCCGGCAGCGATGCCAGCGCGCGACATCGTGGGCACCAGTTCGCGGCGACCGGTAGCATGGCTGGGATCAACGATGACAGGCAGGTGGGTAAGCTGGTGAAGGAGGGGAACGCAGGTAAGATCAAGAACGTTGCGGGTCAGGGGGTCGAAACTGCGCACGCCGCGCTCACAGAGGATGACATTAGGATTGCCGGCAGCCACAATGTACTCGGCGGCGAGCAGCCATTCCTCAATAGTAGACGAGAGGCCGCGTTTGAGCATGACCGGCTTGCCTCTACTCTGCCGGCCAGCAGCCAGCAGGAGCGGGTAATTCTGCATGTTGCGCGCGCCTATCTGGAGAATATCGGCGTATTCTGCCACCGTCGTCACCAGAGCTGGCTCCATAACCTCGGTAATAATCGGCAAGCCCGTGATTTCACGCGCCTGAGCCAGCAGTTCCAGCCCTTCGAGGCCCAGACCCTGGAACTGGTAGGGTGAAGTACGCGGCTTGAATGCTCCTCCGCGCAGCACCTGGGCACCGGCGTCCTTCACCGCGCGCGCTGTTGTGAGCAACTGCTCGCGATTTTCAACCGCGCAGGGACCAGCCATCACTACGGGAACGCCGCCACCAATCGTTACCGGCTGGCACTGCGCACTATCGCCTACTTCAATCACAGTACTGGCGGGTTGGAAAGCTCGGCTAACCAGCTTGTACGGCGTCTGCACTGTCACGATATCTTCCACTGCTGGCTGCTGGCGTAGAGTGGCCAGCGCCTGCGCATCAAGATTACTATTGTCTACCGTAACGACCTCCCGCTCACGCATATGTGTCACTGTGAGAGGGCGTAAGGTGCCAAGCATGCGTCCCAGGATCTCAATTAAACGGGCACGTTCCTCGCTTCCGGCCTGCTTGCGAACGACGATGATCATACGAACTCTTCCTTCCTAATACGAACGGGCGAAAACTCAAACAAAAAAGCAGAGGTTTTATTCCTCTGCTTGCTCCAGCATGCTGGTGATTATTTTTGCTCAGCCCAAAAGGCCCACCATCATGCTGGAGGGCTAAACCAATAATAAAAGCTAAATTGTGGCTGTTTCTGTTTGCTGAGCATAGTAATCAATCCAGTATTATTATTCACTTGGCTACCCATATGGGGTAACGCTCTTGTAATGATTATAGCGAGACGTGCAAATGCCTGTCAAGTTCCATGAGAAAGGCTATCCATATATTCAACCAGAGTTTTGACGAGATGCCCCATTTTTGGGTGCGCGGGGACCACACGAGGTCTCACGCCATAGCTTTCAAGAACAGCGGTACATGTAGGGCCGATGGAGGCGACAATAGTTCGGGCCTGCAACGCTCGCGACAACTCATCGCTCAATTTCAACTCCCCGGCTATTTGCCACAGGTGGCGCACCTGAATCTGGCTGGTGAAAACAACGGCCTCGACGCACCCGCCGATGATCTCCTGCACCAGTTTCTCCAGACCAGTCGTGTCCGGCGGCAAACGCCAGGCATAAAGTAGCAGTTCCTCCACGAAGCGCGCCCCGTTCGCTCGCAATACCTTCACCAGCATCTCGCTACGCTCTCCGTAATGTACAACGGCAACGCCGCTACCGCGCAGATCCAGTTCTTGCAGAGCCGCTAGCAACGCCTGAGTTGTATATGGTTCGCTAGCGTTCAGCGTAATCGGCACAGCACAACTCCTGAGCACAGCTGCGGGCTTGGGGCCGCGACATACGACCCATAGGCGACGCAGCTTCTCCAGCATCTCCTGCTTGCGCTGCAGGCGTTCTGCCTCCAGCAGGAGCGCTGTTACTCCCGCGCCTGTCAGAAAAATGACCGTGTCCACGCGCGCGCTATCAAGCGCATCAATAAAGGCCGCAACCTGTTCTCGATTGTCTAACCGCTCTTCGCGCACCGCTGGTACGCTATAGGGGATACCTCCAAAGCGGCGGATGAGCGCCTCCATTTCGTCGCTCATCCGGGCCTCAAGCAAGGCGATACGCGCGCCTCGGAAGCGAGCTGTACTGGCCACACTCTCCCTCATACCCGCTCCAGCGTAAGTATCATGTGACCGTCAGATGTGACAACAACCGGATAGGTTTTGAGCGCGGCACAGGGATGGCCAACCGGCTCACCGGTCGCCAGGTTGAATTTATAGCCATGCAAAGGGCAGATCACCTTGCCTGCTCCAATGATGCCGTCGGCCAGCGGCCCTTCCCGATGGGGGCAGACAGCCTGCGTGGCGAATACTCTATTCTCGCGTGTACGGAAAACGGCCAGGCTCAGGCCCTCAACTTCGTAACGGCGGCCTTCGCCTGGAGGAATATGTTCAATAGACCCCAGGTTGTATTTCACTTCGTGTAATATAAATGTCGCGCTCATTCATCGACTCCTCGTAATAGAAATCACGCCTGCAAGACTCCGACCGGCTTCAGAACCTCGGCAAACTGGTTAGGCGTGGCCGGCTGCTGCGCCTCGCCCCATGGATCAACATACGCATCCACCGCCGTCTGGATCTCGCGATCGAGGCACTCGCAGATCCCTTCAGCATCCTCGACCAGCACCCGGCGCAAGTGCTCGATCCCCAACCGCTCGACAAAATCGTAGGTACGCTCCTGATATTTCGCCTGTTCGCGATAGTACTGCATAAAGCGACCGATATACAGGAGCACCTCATCGTGTGTCGCAACGACGCATAGCACATCACCCTTGCGCACACGCGAGCCTGCTGCACCTCCCACATAGATCTCCCATTTCCCTTCGCCAATCGCCACCGCGCCAATATCTTTCGTCGTCGCCTCCGAGCAGTTGCGCGGGCAGCCTGCTGTGGCCAGTTTCATTTTATGCGGCGACTCGATGCCCTGGAAACGCCTCTCAATCTGAATGCCCAGTGTGGTGCTATCGCCCAGCCCGTAGCGGCAGAAGTCGGTTCCAACACAGGTCTTACAGGTGCGGAAAGCCTTTGTATACGCGTGACCCGAAGGCATGCCCAGGTCGCGCCAGATCGCCGGAAGCTGGTCTTTGCGCACCCCAAGGAGGTCGATGCGCTGGCCGCCTGTCAGTTTTACCATCGGTACCTGATACTTCTCTGCGACCTCGGCGATGCGTTTCAGCTGGTGAGCCGTTGTCACACCGCCATAGATGCGCGGGACAACGCTAAAAGTGCCGTTCTTCTGAATATTAGCGTGGACGCGATCATTGATAAAGCGCGCGTCGCGCTCATCATCGTACTCTTTGCCCCAGATTGTCTTGAGCAACGAGGCCAGTCCGGCCTTGCTGGCGGGATCTTCCTTCCCTTCGGCCAGGGCTTTGAAGACTGCCGAGACGCTGCGCAGATTCTGCGCTTTGATCGCCTCGATCAGTTGCGGTTTGGTCAGCGGGACTCCTGGCACATAATAATGCAGAGCGGGATCGTTGACGACGAGGCCATCGGCAGCCATTTCCAGCAGGGCCTGGACTTGCGGTTTGCAGGAACCGCAGCCCGTGCCAGCGCGCGTTGCTTCGCACAGAAGGGGCAGGCTGCGTTTACCCGCCTTTACCGCAGCCACGATGGTACCTTTCGCCACACCATTGCAGTTGCAGATGCGTGCATCGTCCGGCCAGTCCGCGACATTCAAAGAAGCCTGGCTGTTTGCCGCTGATGGGAAGAGCAATTCAGCGCGATTTTCTGGTAGTTCCTCTCCCCGATCAAATAATTGCAGCAACCTCGGCGTCGCCAGGCCGTCGCCCATAATGATCGCGCCTGCCAGGCGACCGGAACGCACAACCAGCTTCTTGTAGATGCCGCGCGCCGCTTCTGTATACACAACCTCCTCTTCATCATCACCTGCGCTCGCCTTCTCACCCATAACTGCCAGGTCTACACCCATCACCTTGAGCCGGGTCGATTCACGCGATCCCTGGTAGACCGCGTATGGATTCTGGCCGCTCAGGCGCTCGGCAAGGCAGCGAGCCTGCTCCCAGAGGGGAGCAACCAATCCGTATGTGCGCCCACGATGCTGCGCGCATTCTCCGATGGCATAGATATGCGGATTGCTGGTCGTCAAGTCGTCACGCACGACGATACCGCGCTCAACCTCTAGCCCCGCCGCCAGGGCCAGCGCGATATTCGGGCGGATTCCGGCTGCGATCACCAGCATATCACCACTTAGCGTCGTGCCATCAGCGAAAGCAACGCCTGCAAAGCGTTGCTCACCTAGCACAGCTGTAGCCTTGCGCGCCAGGTGAATATGCACTCCCATGCGTTCCAGCGTGCTTTGCAGCACTCTGGCAGCCGGGGCGTCAAGCTGGACGTTCATCAAGCACGAAGGCAGATGAATAACATGCACCTCCAATCCCCTATTGAGCAGTCCGCGCGCCGCCTCGAGTCCAAGCAATCCGCCGCCAAGCACAAGAGCCTTGCGTGACTCGCGAGCACACCTGATGATGTTGGCGCAGTCATCAAGGCTGCGAAAAAGGAAAACGCCGGCTTTGAAACGGCCATCCTCGCCACGCAGATGCACTAGCGGTGGTACAAAGGGAGTGCTGCCGGTCGCGATCACCAGCGTATCATACGGCTGGACAAGGTTATTTTCCGCATGGACGGTTTTGTTGAGCGGGTCAATGTGCGTTACGCGACAGCCAGCATGCAGAGACACGTGCTGGTCTTCATACCAGCCAAGCGGGTTAATAAAGATATCGTGGGAATCGTGCGTTCCGGCCAGAACCCCAGAGAGCAGAATGCGATTGTAGTTGCCGTAAGGCTCGTCGCCGAAGACGGTGATATCGTAGTGGGCGTTGCCTTCACGCGCCCTCACCTCCTCGACCAGCCGTGCTCCGGCCATACCATTTCCGATAACGACGAGATGCTGTTTGGGTTTCATCTCACATTCTCCTTCAAAGCTTCTACCGGTTCAATCCTGGCCGCACACACCTTAAATTCGGGCATTCGGCTGATAGGATCAAGCGCGGGGTTTGTCAGACGATTGATAGCGAGGGAACCACTCCAGTGGAATGGCACAAAGACGGTATCCTCGCGAATGGTTGTAGTAATATTCGCTTTATAGCACGCACTGCCGCGCCTTGTGATCAGCCTGAAACGGTCACCCTGGCTAAGACCATAGCGCCTGGCCGTTGCCGGATGCATTTCAGCGCAGGGTTCGCTCGCCAGATCGTTCAGGCGCGCAATGCGTCTTGTTTGCGTCCCGGATTGGTAATGGACCAGCAAGCGCCCGGTGGTCAGGTAGAGCGGATAGGCATCGTCCCGTTCCTCGGCCGGCGGCTGGTGATGGACGGCGTGAAAGCGGGCGCGGCCATCAGGCGTGGGAAATCCCTGCCGGAAAAGGCGCGGCGTGCCTCCATGTTCTTCTGAAGAGCAGGGCCAGAATACCCCCTGCTGCTGCTCAATTTTCTCATAGGTGATCCCTGAGTAGTCGGCCACCCCACCCGCGCTGGCACGTCGCAGTTCCGCGAACACCTCGCGGGCTCCGGCAAAACGGAAGTACTCACCTTTCCCCAGGCGCTGTGCCAGATCACACAGGATCTCTATTTCCGAGCGTACATCGTCAGGCGGAGCGAACACGCGGCGGCGGAGGATAACCCGCCCCTCCAGGTTGGTCATCGTTCCCTCTTCCTCCGCCCACTGTGTTACCGGCAAGACGACATCGGCAAGCCGGGCGGTCTCAGAGAGAAAAAAGTCGGCAACCACCAGGAAATCCAGTTTGTGTAGCCGCTGCTCAATCTGTAAGGCGTGTGGCACCGACACAACGATGTTTGATCCCATCACCAGCAGGGCGCGAATACCTTGCTTCTCGCCAATGCTGGCAAGCATCTCATAGGCGGACTTGCCAGGGCCTGGCAGATCATTCGCGTCAATACCCCAGACGTGCGCAACATGCTGCCGTGCCGCCGGATCGTCGATTTTGCGATAGCCGGGCAACTGATCCGCCTTCTGCCCATGTTCGCGTCCCCCCTGGCCATTGCCCTGCCCTGTCAGGCAGCCATAGCCACTACGCGGGCGCCCCGGCAGCCCCAGAGCCAGGGCCAGATTAATATAAGCCAGGACATTATTCACGCCCTGACTCTGCTGTTCCGCACCGCGCCCGCTCAGTATCATCGCCGAACGCGCCATACCAAGAATATGAGCAGCCTGGACAAGTTGCTTTTCCGCGATGCCAGTGATACGCTCTACTCGCTCCGGCCAGTAGGTGGCCGCGATGGCTTTTGCCTGCTCGAAGCCGCTGGTGCGCTTGCGGATATAGTCAAGATCGATGAGCTTGTCTCGGATGAGAATATGGAGCAGGCCGTTCGCCAGGGCGATGTCTGTTCCAGGCACAAGACGCAGGTGCAGCGTGGCGTTCTGTGCAGTAGAAGAGGTACGAGGATCAATCGTCACCAGGCATCCGCCGCGAGCACGCTGCTCCTCGAAATACTGCATGATAGGCGGCATCGTCTCCGCGACGTTACTGCCGACCAGCAGAATAGCTTCAGTAAAGGCAATGTCTTCCAAAGGAAAAGGTAGGCCGCGATCTATGCCGAATGCCCTGATCGCCGCTGCCGCTGCAGAGGACATACAGAAGCGTCCATTGTAATCGATCTGCGAGGTACGCAGAGCTACGCGCGCAAACTTGCCCAGGAGATAAGCTTTCTCGTTGGTCAATGCGCCACTGCCAAAGAGGCCCACAGCGTCAGGCCCGTAGCGTGCCTGGACTGTACGAAATACCTCAGCGATACGCTCAAGCGCTTCGTCCCAGCTTACCGGCATCAAATCGCCCTCGGCAGTTCGAGCAAGCGGTGTGCGCAGGCGCTCAGGATGGTTGAGTGTGAGAGGAGCTGTCCAGCCTTTGATGCAGAGGCCGCCCTTATTTACGGGAAAAGCCCGGTCCCCCTCCACCTTTGCCCGCTCAAGCGGGCCGATAATCTGCATGCCACACTGAAATCCGCAATATGGACAATGCGTAGCGACAGGTTGACCAGTCGAGCTATCTGCTGGTATAGCAGACATGTGCATGTGTCCCTCCCAGTATGATAAATACACGCTCTTTGAGAAATTCCCCTCAGCGTCATTGTCATCTGGGGCCGGTGCGATGTATACAAAGCGTCCAACGCTATAAGCGCAACCCCCCTGGCTATGGCAGGCCCAACGATGCCTGGATGCCTTCTATAGCGTGGTGAACCTAACCTCTTATTTATATAAACTATACAACTTGCTTTATATGTAACAGCGTATCACAGGGCTATGAGGTTTTGAAGTGGTAATTTAGCCGAATTACGCTGACCGACATTGTATACATTACACAATTCACAGGTATCCTGAATGCTGAATCGTTTCTGCTTGCAATGCGGCAGCGAGCCAGTCAGGCTTATTGGCAGGCTGGTCCCGACCCATCCTTTGAATGAAAAAGAAGAGAACCGGCCACAACGACGACGACGCCTTTATAGCCGACTCTCCCGCTTTTCAAAATTCAGCCTTTGATGGCAGACCAGAGAATCCCCGGCACTTTGAGGAGCGAGGGAGCGGCCTCAAATTGCACCAGCTTGGGGAAGACTCCGGCCCCTTTGGCCGCTTCGCCTACAAACCAGGTGGGCGTGGGAACGCTGCGGAAAGGGGCACGCAGCACACTTTTCTGCGGATGGGCAAACATCAGGCTATTATGCACAACACCATTGCCTGATTGGATATCGTAGATAGGATGTCCAGGATAAGCCCCCCAGGTTGTGGTTCCAAGTGCGAAGCTGATGCCAGCCCAGTAGTTGACACCAATCGAGCCATAACGCAGATTTGCAATGGCCCGTTCCACGGCCTGATAGATTCGCGGATCTTTGAGCGACTCTGGATGAACCAGAATAGTAGCGTTGAGCGTGCCCCAGATATCGTTGTTGGCAAACTCAACCGCGCGCTCGATATACTCTACGGTACTGCTGGCTTCCAGTGCGGTTTCGCCGAAGAGTCCACAGAAAGCCTCGGTTGTAAAGCAAATATCGTCGGTCTGCTTCGCATCGATATTGGCGATAAAGGTCCAGGCCAGCTCTTGCCCTTGCGGCGTGCCGAACTCCTCGGCCTCGGGATGAGCCGCGACAAAGGCTTTCTGGCGCTCGTGCGCGCCGGGATAGTACGCATTGCGCAGCGGCACCTTTGCCAGCGTGTTGCGGATCTCACGCAGCAGCGCCCCGCGTTGGGACCAGGCCGCGTGCTGGATAATGACACGCGTGGCGTTGCAGTTGAAGCCAGCGTTGTTGATAAGCATACTGGTGATATGCATGGCCTGGTAGCTCAAATCGCTCTGGCTCCAGGGGCCGGGTACAATAATCACCGGACTGACATTTCCTAACTCGCCAGTGACGCGCTTGGTCAAGAGCGGCGTCCTTTCAGCTTTGCGCCTGACCCCATCTTCACCCTGGCCAAAGACAATTGCATCAAAGGTCTTGTCAGAACCGGTAATATGGATCTCTTCGATACCATCATGATTGCAAAGGTACGCGCCCTCAGCTGCTCCTCCATAGACAACGCGCAGGTAGCCGGGCTCGATCAAGGCACGGAAACATTCCTGGATCAATGGACCGAGGTAGGCATTGACGGGATTCGTCTTGTAGAGCACCACCTGGTCTTCCATGAAAAGCTTATAGACGATATCCAGCGGGCCGATGCTTGCCACATTGCCAGCACCCAGGACCAGCGCCACTTTGCCTTCGTGGTTCTTATCGCGATAGATCGCGGCTTGCGTCGAGAAAACCTCGCTCTCTGTGACGCCCGGCTCCATCCAGACTTCCGCCGTGATGCCCGTAAAAAAGAGCTTATCGTAAAGAGACTGCGGGAAAACCTGGGCCACGACCTGACCATCCGATCGCGTTGTGACCAGGCCGGGAACACGTGGTCGTCCGCGTGTCTCGATATCGGCCAGCGCCTGGCGCAACTGGCGCAGTTGCTTAGCAACTGGCCACGCACCCGCTGCCCATTCCTCACCCTCGCCGGGCGTGCCGGGTTTGATACCTTTGGCTCGCATACTTGCTTCTACCCAGCGTGGAGCAATGGCTACAAAATCGCGGATCAGCGCCTCGACAAGAGCGATTCGCTCGCTGACCGAGACTTTTACCCACGCCTGCTTCTGCTTCTGCAGTGTGGCGATAGCGGCATCCATCTCGTCCTGTGTTGATGAGGCAACACTCCCTATCGCAGTGGGGAATTGAAAAGAACCGTGATGGGTTTCGATACTCATATTTGCTCCTCCCTCGGAACATGTGAGGAAACACCCTTTACTGGCTCCGCGTCGCGCCGTTCAGCCCCATACGCTCCATTGCCCTGCTCCTTACGCTCCGCGAATCGTCAACTTATCGGTAATTCTAAATGACTCTCAGTCAGATTGCAAGTTTCGGTTGCCCTGACGCGAGAAAGCCAACGGTATCGAACTCACGTTAGACTATTCTTTTCGACCTTTCACTCTCAGAAAGCAGAAAAGATTGTGACCCTCCTGGCATACACCCCGTCTCAGGAGCATAGCTGCCAATAGAGAAATGTTTAGAAAAGTGGGCCGGGCAAATCAGGTCGCATGGGTCCTCTGACCCTTGCGGCGCAGCCACGAGCGGCCGCCGGATTTCAAGCGCGGCACTCCACGTCCACTGGTGCCAGCAGGTGAAAGATCATGGCGAACCGGCGGCTCAGGCTGCGAGATTCGTTCGGGATGCGTCGAGAGCAGATTGCCAGCATTCGAGATCAGGTAATCGGCAGTGCGCGCGGCCAGAGCCTGGATGGTCAACCCTGGATTGGCCGAACCCTGCGTTGGCAAGACACTCCCATCGCAGATAAAAATGTTGAGAATGTCGTGCGTGCGCCCAAACTTATCAACGACGGAGGCGCGTGGGTCATCCCCCATACGCGCGCCTCCAACCAGATGCGCGTAGCGCGGCTCTTCAGCTACCTCCTGAGCACCAGCGGCATACAGGACTTCAGAGACTTTCTGTACACCAGCTTTGGCAACCTTTTTATCGTTTTCATGCAAGCGAAAGGTCACTTTTGCCACACGTAACCCATACTGATCTTTTTCCTCAGCCAGCTCAACCCGATTGTCTTCCCAGGGGAGAATTTCACCAAGCACGCCCAATGAGGACCAATGGTTATAATCCATCATCACCTTGCGCAAACCCCAACCCCAGGCGCCTCTGGCAACGACCATTTGCTTCGCAAACGCGATTGGCAGTGGCCCGACGGTCTGAATCGCAAAGCCACGCGCAAAATCATTGCGCGGATCGGTTTCATAGAATTCTTCGGTCATGGCATGGGCTGGCGGTGCTTTATACATCCGAATGGGGTCCTCAAACCGACCCGATACGACATTGCCAATCTGGACCATCAGATATTTGCCCAGCGTCCCGCTGGAGTTTGCCAGCCCCTGCTCAAAGCCAGAACAGGCCGAATTGAAGAGCAAGCGCGGCGTTTCAATCGCATAGCCACAAACCAGGATCACCTTCGCCGGCTGAAATCGCTCTTTCCCAGCGGGGTCCAGATAGCTCACGCCTGTTGCCAGGCCATTTTTCATGTGAATACGTGAAACCATACAATTAGCGCGAATCTCGGCCCCGTGACGAATGGCATCCGGCACATGGCTGATCAAGGTGCTCTGTTTGGCCCCGACCTTGCAGCCCTGCAAGCAGAAGCCACGATAGATACAGTGCGGCCGATCCCCGTGCGATCCCGCAAGGATGGCGATTGGTCCACCAGCTACGACCGGAATGTCGAGCTTACTACAGCCACGCACCAGAACCTCTCCCACTCCCCCCAGAGGATGCGAACCGTAGATATATCCATGAGGATCGCCCCAGGGGAAGTAGGCGGGACCGGAGACAGGAATTTCCCGTTCGAGCATTTCGTAATACGGCTTGAGAACATCATAGGAGATGGGCCAGTCCACGCCCACTCCGTCCAGGGAGAAAACACGAAAATCTGAGGGGTGAAGACGCGGCGCAAAGGCGGCCCAATGCACTGAGCCACCGCCCACCCCCTTCCCACTATTATTTTCCCCTAGCGTGATAGGATCTTCCCCGCCCGTAATGCGCAGATCGTTCCAGTAGAGTTTGTGAGAGCCGGCCTCGTCGCTGACCCAATCGCGTTCGGTATCCCAGAATGGCCCGGCCTCTATTCCCAGCACACGAAAGCCGGCGCGCGCCAGGCGCTGGAGCGCGACGCCTCCACCCGATCCAACCCCAACAATACAAAAATCAACCTCCTGGCTCTGCAGAAAGCGCCGCATCGGAACAGTAAGCCTCTGCATCGGTCCCAGGAAGTGCTCATCAGGATGAGGCTCACCAAAGGCGCCAAGAATTGGTTTATGCATCTCTCTCTCCTTTTACCGCCAGGTATTCTCGCTGATCTTTAATGGGTTCCGCTCTGGCCCGGTACCTGCTGCTTGTGCTGTCCCGGCCCACCCCGCATACGATGCTCATCGGAAAGCGAGGAAGGGGGCGCCTCCCACTCGTAGCGGCGTTCCTGCGTTTCCCACGGTTCCGGCTGGCCACGCGACAGGCGCATATAGCCGCGTGGATACGCCGGCCCTCCATAGCCAATTTCATCCCAGGCATACGGATGCGCGTAGTACACAGTCACGACATCTTGCATCAAGAGCAGCCAGAAATGATGCACAGACATTCTTTGCCAGATATCGTGGGCAGCCGGAGGCTGGCCTTGATGAATAGTCAGCAAGACTTGATCCTGTTTTACTGGCTCCAGATCTACAAAAGGCGCGCGAAAAATGTGCTGCGCAATGGCCTCAATGGCTTGCATGCCCAGGCGATACGCTTCGTTATCCGGTGGCATATCCTCGTAACGATAGCCGGAGAGGCGCATATGGTACAGACGGTCGTCAATGTGATTGATGATAGGAATTTTATGCGCCTCATCTCGATCATCTTGAGGAAGCAAGCGATTACATATCGCTTCCAGAAAGCTCGCTTCTTCCGGCGTAAAGAAACGCAGCGGTGGGACCTCTTCGACCCGTTTGCGTATAAGGTCACGCGTGGCTTTATCCCAGACATCCTGCTGGCTCAACGTATGGTAGCCAGGATAGTAGCCCGGCTGCGCCGTAGGCTTGATTGGCCGCCCGATTTGCGGGTCAATGGGCAAAAGGCTCGCGGCGGCCTGATCATCTGCGCTAGAAGGAGCCTGTTGAAGGGGCTTCTGTCGGTTCTTGATCTGGTTTTGTTTCATTCTCCTTCTCTCCTCAAAAAGCTGGCAATCAAACCAAGAAGCCCGGAGGCGGCAAAGAGCAGCGGCGCAAAAACAGGAGGACCATAGAGGACGTTGTAGAGCGGCTTTTTGCTACCGCCCGGACGGCGAAGCACGCCACGTATATGGTACAAAGAGCCAATTGCCCCATTCGCAATAGCAATCAGTGAGGTGATTGGCAGAAGTACGTGCCCTATCCTGCGGCTCCAGACGGTCCCCACGCCCGCGATCATCAACGGTATCCCCGTAATAATTGGGGTCCATTGGACACGATACGAGAAATTATTCTTATAATGTGAATACGACACTTCGATCCAGCTAAACAGCGTTGAGAGGGCGGCAACAACGCCAAGCGTCCGTTGAAAGCGTCCCTCGCGAACCTCCTGCCGAAAACGATCCTCATCCCTCTGGACGGTAGGTGGCAGCCAGCGTAAGCTCCCGCGACGGAAACCAGGGAGGCTGGAAAGAGGATGTTCCGGCGCGCGCTCACGCCGCAGGTAAGATGTGACCACTCCCAGGAAACCAACCGTCGAAAACAGCAGTGGGGCGAAGAGTGGGGGCCCCATGATCAGGTTAAAGATGGGAATGCGCCAACCGCCGGGCTTGCGTGCAATCCCGCGAATGTGAAAAAAGAAGCCTATCAATCCATCAACTACGGCGGCATACGAGACAACACGCAGCACAGTGCGCGCTACCCCACTGCTCAACGCAGTCCAGACACCCGCTATGGCGAGTGCGAAGCTCAGAACAAGCGGGGTGTACATAATGCGCTGCCCATAACTGCCGCGATAGTGTTCGTAGCCTACTTCTATGCCGGTAAACACACCGGAAATAGCTGTGACTACCGCCAAGCTGCGCTGAAAGCGCCCCTCGCGCAGATGCCCCTTCACGACTGCCCCCTCGTGGGTAACAGCTCGTGGCCAGGGGCCTGGCAGACGATCCAGCATTGACCCTTCACCGGGAATGATCTGTCTGCCCTGTCCTTCTCTATCCCGTTGAACGCGCTTCATTGTTTGTTCAACAGCCATAGCTCTATCGCTCCCTTCCCTTTCTATGCCCCACACGGCCGCACCTATCCAGATCCCGCTCTATCCTTCTTTCCAGTGTAACCAGCCCAGCAAAATTGCTTGTTCCCTGCTTTTTTCTCTCTCACGGCGCAAAAGGGAAATATGCTTCACAACTATAGTTCCAAAATAGGCGTCCACGTATGAATACCACATCCTTTGCTGGATTTAGACGGCTATTACTAACCGTAAAGCGCCGCATTGTACAGGTTCTTGGAAGCAAAGGCAGCGGCATCGATCACCGCAAAGCGTGGATCATCTTTGCTGACCACATGTTGCTCTACCAGTTGCAAGAAGCTGTACGCCACTGCACGTACCGACGATGGCATCAAACTTAGCTGCAAGCTCGGTTTCCAGGAGACCGTTTATCCTGGCGATCCACTGATACGCTACGAGTTAGACCTTGAAAAGTCAGACCTACCATCGGCTAAAAGAATACAAAAGGCTCATTAGGATGCGCCAGCAAACACTATAGTACCCGACGACAAAGGAGGTTAAGACATAGAATAAAAGTCTGGCTATCTTTGCCCATATTTCTATACTGAAAGGAGTAGAGAGAACGAAAGTCCAGGGATGACGGGCAAGCGAAGGAGAGGAAACACGTACTTCGATGTCTGAGACGCCACCCAATCCACCCAGGCAGACCTTTCTCGCCAGTACGGAAACGTGGAGAAGACGCTTCCTCATTTCTTTGACGTTTCTGATCTGGCTCGCGCTCTTTCTCATCTGTATCAATCTGCTAAGCCAGGTCCAGGTGGCATGCTGGGTTCTCGTTATAGCCGGACTGGTTGCCTATGCTCTGGTGCCACTGGTAGCTCTCTTCCATCGCATTATGCCTCGCCCCCTGGCTATTCTTCTGGTCTACATACTCGCAGTAGGGGTTGTACTCTTTTTACTGTACCTTCTGGTCAGAACCAGCATTGAAGAAATAACCTCGCTGGCTCGCTCTATCAGAAGCTACTTAACGCCGGGTCCTCACGGCCATGCTTCTCCACTCGAACAAATTTTGCGCCGACTTGGCATTTCACAGGCGCAACTTAATACACTCGGCAGAAACCTTGAATCCCAGTTAGGCGGCATAGCAGCCGGTCTTGCAGCCAATTTTATCTCTATCATTAGTAACATCTTCTATCTACTTGCACTTATCTTGTTCACGATTGTCGTAAGTATTTACCTGCTCGCCGATGGAGAAAAGTTGATAAACTACCTGCTCAGAATTGCCCCGCAGTCCATACGACCCGGCGCAGGAAGATTCTTGCAGATTTTAAGGAGAGTGGCCGGCGGATATATACGCGGCGAAATCATCATTTGCATAATTATTGGAGCATTAGTAGGTCTGGGTATGTTCGGGCTTGGCGTGCCCTATCCCGCCTTTCTGGGAGCATTAGCGGCCCTCCTGGAGTTTATCCCTGTAATTGGAGTGCTGATCTCAGGTGCAATTTGCTGTTTACTCGCTTTAACGCAAGGATGGCTTCTCGCTTTGATCGTCCTGGGCTACTTTATCGGTATCCATGTTATCGAGGGCTATGTTCTTGTTCCCCGTATTATGGGAAGAACCATCGGAGTACATCCGGCTATTACGTTATTAGCGGTCATAGCCGGAAGTGAATTGCTTGGTTTGATTGGCGCAGTCCTGGCCGGGCCCTTCGCCGGGCTGATACAGAGCATACTCAGGTCCTTCTGGGTTTATTATCAAGAAACTCACCGAGCGCAATTTCCTGATCTACCACAAAGACAAGAGGAAAGGTGAAAGTACAGCTTATCCCTCCCCTACGTTGCTCAACGTTGAGAGATAGGATTAAGCAGACGGCATCTGTGCGCGCAACAGCTTGCCAAGCCGTTCAATACTCTCCTCAATCTGCCCAGGAGTCACATTCGAGAAGCTCAGGCGCATCATGTTGGCACCACCTCCGTTGGCGTGAAAAGCCGTGCCTGGTACAAAGGTGACGCGCTGCTCCAGGGCCTCTTTGAATAAGAGAGTGGTATCGACGCCCTCCGGCAAAGTGACCCAGAGAAACAGACCTCCTTGAGGACGCGTCCAGCGGGCCGTTTCGGGGAAGTACGCGGAGAGCGCCGCCAGCATTACATCGCGCCGCTCGCAATACAGCTTGCGAATGAGCGGAATATGTTCCTCCAGAAAGCCTGAACTGAGCAATTCGTAGGCAATCATCTGGTTAAGAGTCGCCGTGTGCAGGTCGGCCCCTTGCTTGGCCAATACCAGCTTGCGGATCACCGGCGCCGGCCCCACCATCCAGGCCACGCGCAGGCCAGGGGCCAGGACTTTGGAGAATGTATTCAGCAATACGACGTTCCCCTGATAGGGCTGCTCACGCATGCCTCCTGCATTTTGCCGCGCGCTCTCCAGGGCAAAGAGCGAAGGCAACGGCTCTCCCTCAAAACGCAACGGCGAATAGGGATCATCCTCGATGATGGGTACTCCATAGCGCTCGGTCAGTTCGATCAAGTGCTGGCGGCGCTCCAGCGTATATGTGACGCCGGAGGGATTCTGAAAGGTAGGCAGGGCATACAGACATTTCGGATGCCGCTGCAGAGCTGGCTCCAGTTCCTCGGTCACGATTCCCCCCTCGTCTGAGCGCATGGCTACAAAGACGGGTTCATATGGACGAAACACCTGAAGCGCTCCCATATAGGTTGGTGACTCGACAAGTACGCTATCGCCTGGATTCAAGAGCACTTTCCCTAGTAGATCGAGACCCTGTTGCGAGCCGGAGATAATCAAAATATTATCGCGCGAAACGTTGACGCCGGTCTGATTAAGTTGGTGTGCGAGCAGCTCACGTAGAGGCATATAGCCTTCAGTCGGGCCGTATTGCAATGCCTGCGGACCGCTGTTCTGGAGAATCCGTTGAGCGGCTGCGGCAATTTGCTCGACCGGGAACAATTCTTCTGCTGGTAGGCCCCCGGCCAGAGAAATAGTCCCCGGTGGCCTGACCCCTTTCATGAGTTCACGGGTCACTGACCCCTGCATCTGTTGGACACGCCGTGCATAGCATTGCTCCCAGAGTATTGACATCGTGCAGGCTCTCTCTCCTTAAAAAAACCGCGCATGGCACCGAACAAAATAGGCTCGCCTGCTACCTACCATACGCGATGGGAAAGAAAAAGTCGAGAGGCAATCGCCAGGGACAGGAAAGCCAATGCTTTTCCGAACTACGGTTAAGTACCCATGGTCTGGCAACGAATCCAGACGGGTTGAATATGCTCGATTGGACGATCAAACAGACCAGGCTGTTCCTCAAGACGAAAAAGCTGCTCAAAATCCTCAGAAGCGTAGGCTTTGCGCAAGCGCGAGGCATAGGAAGTCACCAGTACACGAAGATAATGCTCCACGTCATAATCGCGGCGGTTCTTCACCTCGCCGGCATAGCCGGGGGCAAGCGGCTTGGGAGGATTGTGTCCATCTACTCGCCCCTCCGCATCCTCGGTTTCGTCAAAAGCAATCTCTTCGCTCTCGTCAGGTAGCCAGACAACAGCCCCTCCCGCTGTGCGATAAAAGCGCACGCGTTCGCCCGGTGCCCATTTCGTCCGTCCCGCAGCTAACAGCGCCTCATACGCCTGCTCCGAGTGCCTGGCTCGCGTGGACTCGTATCCTTCCGGCGATTTTGAGAGGCGAACCCGCGCGGCGACATCGGAGGCGGAAAACACCCGTTGCCGGAGGGACTCGGTTGTTTCCAGATAGACCTGGCGCACCCTGGCTACATCCCCCGTCATGGTTGAGAGGAGCGCCTGGCGCAAAAAGCGATCACCGAACGGCTCGGCTCTGCTGGAGCGCAGCGCGACCCCGTGAACAATAAGCTGACCACCATACGTGAGCAGGGCATAATTCTTGACCTCGTGACTGAACATGGCACGGTAACGTCCCTCGTATTCCAAACGAATACCCGCTGGCAGTTCTGCCCCAATGTCGGCCACAAGTTGGCGCTCCTGTTCCTCACTCCAATCAGCCGGCACAGCAAAATAGACGCCATCGGTATCAGCCTCGATGAGAGCCATGCCTCGCTCGCGCAGGGCATCAAGCACCTGGGACAGAACTTCACGACCACGCCTCGTCACTTCATCGGCGGCACGCATGTCGGCGAAAAGGGCCATGGAGCCAGCGCCCATATAGCCATAGGCCGCGTTAATCAGAATTTTCATCGCCGCCTGTGTGGCCTCGTGCATATCTGCTTCTAACGAGCCGGGCGTCGCGCGCCTGGCTGCTGCTTTATGAGCCAGGCGCAAATCGGTCAAGCGATCCAGTATGCCCAACAAAGCTCCGAGGCGATCACAGGCCGGCCCGATGCGAAACGAGCGCATTAAGGAAGGATAGAGCGAAGCGACATCAGCCTTGACGACATGTTCGGCTATGCCTGTGGCAAACAGATGGACCGCGCCCCCCTCATGCATGCTATGAGCGGCGTCTGCATCCTGACGAGGCAAAGCCATACCCGCGCGCAAGTAGGCGCGCACCAGCATTGGCTCCAGAATGCCCATCGCCGGCCCGGCTGAGGCCAGCCGCTCGTACCGGCGCGGCGCCATACTGGCCAGAGCGAACGATGCACCGAGCAGCCGCCGCGAGAGACCATCGACCTCTTCTACATCATCGAGGGCATAGAGGCGCACGCGGTCAGGGTCCTTCTGATAGGTCTCGAAAATGGCCGCGCCTTCCAGGTAGACGCGGTCAGGGGTGGCGATGCCAAAGTAGCGGGCGACATCCTTGAGACCATGACTGGGCAGGTCACGCACCACGAAATCATAGCGGCGCACAGCATCCAGCGTATCGATCAGCTCTCGCCCGGCGACGCTATAGCGGACACGCCGATGTACCTCCGGTCCGATTGCCAGCGTTTCCTGGCGCCTCTCCAGGCGCTCCGGCCCACCCTCTCTGCCCAACCGCAGAGGCACACCCAGTTCCTGCGCACGGTATTCCAGAAACTGGAAATCAAATGAGAACAGGTTATGGTTCTCTATCACATCCGGGTCGCGCTCGCGAACGATCTGGCAGAGCTTCGTGATCATTCGCGCCTCATCATCAGGGCTGACAGCCTCTAGTGTAGTAGCAAATCCACGATTATCACGAAGAGCAATCAGAAAAATACGCCCACGGTGGGGATCAAGCGAGGTCGTTTCTAGATCAAATTGCAGGCGGTGTATATCCTCAAAAGCCAGGCCAAGAAAATAGACCCGGCCTGTTTGCATAAGATACTGCTCAACAGGGCCGACTTGATAGTAAGTCTCAGAGAGCTCTCCCAGATTTTTGACCCGGCGACCAAGCCGCCGGGATGCTCCTTTCAGCAGCTCACGTTCGAGGAAGCGACCATCGCGCGCGCTGATGAGGTAACGATAGGAACCGTCTGGCCCATCGAGAACACGGTAACTGATCGGCGAAGTCTCTATGGCAGGATCCGTGGAAGTAACTACCATTACAGGCCCAAGGTGTGCAAGATCGTTGAGGGTCGTTGCAAAGAGCCAGGGACGAAAGACCTCCCTGGTACACAGAACTTGCGCACCCTCGCGCCTCCAGATAAGAGCATGTCCATCGCGACTAGCCCAGACAGAGACAATACCTGGCGTCGGGTCCCATCCAAAGACCCACTCATCATTTGAGCGAGAGGACTGCATATCAGGCGATGAAGAAATAGACTGTTGCATTTTATTCCAGGCGCAGCATAGCGAACTTAAACATTTATTCTAAGAATATCACGGCGATTGCTTTCTGACAAGGGCGCGTTAATCGCTTTTAAGGCGGCAAACAACATTGACATCCGACCCCAACTTTTGCCATAATCTGAACAAGCGAGACCGCTAATCATCGCAAAAAATTGCAAAGATAGCAGGATTAAAAACGCATGAGTCAACCAATGCCCGCCAGAGAAGAGACCGACCGCGAATACCAGGAAGGCTATGAGCGTGTGATGTGGTTTGCCCGGCGCGCCAAAAAACAGGGCTGGCACCTGAGCGATCGTCAACTTGTCCATGAGATCTACCAGCGAGAACGCGCTGCGCGCATCCGCGAGCAGAGTTCTCTTCCCATCTTTGGGCCGGGAGTACGTTCAGCTTCCTGGAATCGCGGGCAAGCCGCTGCGCTACGCGCGCTACTCAAAGAACAGCAGGAGAGACGCTGAGACGCCTGCATATGATATAATGCTTTCCATTACGAGATGGAATGAGGAACGAAAGAGATGGAAGCTGCATTGCCGCTCACGCCCTACGATGGACCTCCGCCTGGTTCGCCGGAGCAAGTTGGAGCCATTACTGCTGAGCTACGCCGCCTCTACCCGGACGCAAAATGTTCGCTGAACTTCTCCAACCCCCTGGAGCTGCTGATCGCCACGCAGTTAGCGGCACAGTGTACCGACGAGCGCGTAAATATGGTCACGCCAAAGCTCTTCAGCAAATATCGGACGGCTGCCGACTATGCCAGCGCCGACCAGGCTGAGCTAGAAGAGGATATCCGCTCGACCGGCTTCTACCGCAACAAGGCGAAAAATATCCGCGCCGCCTGCCAGAAAATTCTCACCGATTTTGGCGGCGAGGTGCCGCGCACAATGGCAGAGCTGCTCAGCCTGCCCGGCGTGGCGCGCAAGACGGCCAACGTGGTCCTGGGAAATGCGTTCGGCATCGTGGAGGGCTATGTGGTTGATACACACAATATACGTCTGGCCCGCCGTTTTGGCTGGACCACTAGCGAGGACCCGGTCAAGATCGAACAGCAACTGATGCGCATCCTTCCCCAACGGGATTGGCTCGACCTCTCGCACCTGCTGATCTATCATGGGCGCGCCATCTGCGTTGCCCGCAAGCCGCTCTGTGAGCAATGTACACTTACCCACCTCTGCCCGGCGGCCCTGGTCAGGCATCCCTAGAGATCTCTGGTGGTCTGCCGACGCCGCGTCTCGCTCTGCACCCGGCTAATCAACTCACGCTCTAATTCCTGCACAGGCTGTGCATAAGCGCCTCGGTCCTCAGGGGGAAGCATCCGCGCAATGCGTAGCATCAGATCCTCTGTCACCATCTTGAGGGCAGCTTTGCGAGAAAGGCCAGCCGGCACCTGGGGAATATACGGTTCGCCGATTCGCACCTCTACTCTTGGCAGCCAGACGCCGCGCCCGATAAAGATGCGCCGTGTGCCCCGATGAGCCACAGGTAGAATCGGCGCGCCTGAGCGTAGCGCCAGCATCGCCACTCCCGTATGCGCATCCAGCAATCGCCCGTGCTGCGCGACAGCTCCCTCTGGGAAGATCGTGACCGCTCTCCCCTGGCGCAGATAGCCCAACGCCTGCTCTAGCGCGGCTCGATCACTTTCACCGCGATGTACAGGAATCTGATCGGTCAAACGAGCGGCAAAGCCGACGATTGGCAAACGAAAAATCTCAATCTTCGCCATAAACCAGAGACGACGGGGAAAAATAATTCCAAGTAGCAGGGGATCATACCAGATCAAATGATTGGCAACGATTAAAACCGGTCCATCCTGGGGAATATTCTCACGACCGGAGACGCGATAACGACAGAGAAGATGCGTAAGTAGCCAGAATACAGGCTTGAGAATCGCATAAACCATCGGTTAGACTCTTACCCATAATGCTCCAGGAAGCACTTCGGCTCGATACTCTTGCGCGCAGGTGGTTTCTCCATCCATCTGGACATTCATTGTTGATTGACCTTTTATTTGCACCTTTTTCGCCTGAAAGAACAGGACTTCCGGCACGTTCCTATGCTCTCCTCTGCGGACAACCGGTAAAAGCTGTAAAGCCCGCAGCAAAGGCGTATAATCAATGGCGCATATATTCAACCAGCCATCAGTGTGATCGGCCGTGGGATTGATACGGAAGCCGCCGCCGTATGTTGGCCCATTACTCACCGCGAGCAAAACATACCGGCTTACCTCCATCCACTCGCATTCGTCAAGCTTAAACGCGAGCCAGGGGCAGCGGTGATAGCCGGAGAGAAGCTGTTTGAGCGCGGCACTATAGTAGAGGCGCGAGCCGCTCATGAGGGGCCAGCTCTTCAGGCGGTGCGCCGCTTCAGCGATATCAGCATCGAGTCCCACGCTAAAGGCGTTCGCGAAATAGCGCTCGTTGACCCGTCCGGCATCTACATCCGTCAATGTCCCGTGAAATGCACGCTCAAGTGCTGCTACCGGGTCACGCGGCAAGCGCAGCGTGTTCCATGCGAAATCATTGCCCGCTCCGGCCGCAACAATCCCCAGCGGGACACGCCAGCCGGCTGCTAGCAAGCCATTCACCACCTCGTGAACGGAGCCATCACCCCCGACGATAATCAGCGGGCGACCTTCTCCGGCAGCCTGGCGCGCCAACTCTCCTGCCTCTCCGGCTCGACTCGTCTCAATGTATTCGGCTCGCTCTTCCATGGCCTTCTTGCGCGCCAGTTCGCGATGCCGCTGCATATTTCCGCGATTGGCCGCGGGATTGAGCAGCACGAGCGGATCTTTCCTCGTCGGCGACGACTCCATTCCCGACCCTCCCGGAATTTTTTCTTTATAAGAACTGGATGGGATTATACCATGCCTCAATTGCAGAGGCAATTGCTTGCCCATCCTCTGGCAAGCATTGCCGGCCGCGCAAGAGCTATTACCTACCTACCTGAATGAGCGAACTACCAACGATTGTGACTGGCAAAGCTCCAGTTATGGCTATTTTACAACTTACGCAAAAGAAAAAACAGGATGTCTTCCCGAAAGAAAACATCCTTTCCGCCAGGTGCTTTAAACGCACTCACGTTTCATCTTTGTCCCTGCACAACGTAGTTAACCAGGGCTATGAGCACCGAAAGATTAGGAACCTCAGATGATTTCACGGAGGACCAGACAATCTGCCTGCCATTTTTTTCGATGCACAACTTGCCCTGCTTTGTGGTTAGCCGGCCGATCTGATCCCAGGGCACCAGTTCCTTCCCATTGTTCAAACCCTGCGCGTTTACATTGACCTTGCCAAAGGAGAGCGTCTGACCAGCATTATAGGCGGCTTGCGCAGCGGGCAGGTGAAGCCTCGTAATCTCACGCATCATACGCAGGCCCATATCCCTGCTATTTTGCAAGGGACTGCCCAGCACAAAGACCCGACCGTCATTGCGCTGCACATTATAGATAAACGTCCCACCAGAGCGGCTCTGTCTTACTCTCTCCCAGATGGCCTGAACCTGGTCCCAACGCACGACATCACCTTTCACTCCCCTGGCCCTTATAAAGCCATTGGTGAAAATGTAGACGCGCAGATTGCAATAGCTGAGAGTGCCGATAGCCCAGATGATCGCTATAATTGGCACGGCAACCAGATAATAGACAATAAAACCGATCTCATAGATCACGACAACCGCAATAATATCAACAACGAGAATCACCAGGGCCAGACCGATAATAAAAAAGGGATTAGTATATCTAGGCTTATAGGCAGCTACCAGATCACCTAACCCATTCATTGCCGCCTGCTGATAGATTTCGCCGGGCACCCGCTGGCCTGGCATTGTTTGCATAGTTTGTGTCATGGTAGATCCTTTCTCTATAGCTGATGAATAAGGAGTGAATATGCTAAAGACACTTATTTCTGGCCTTTCAGAACATAATCCACCAGAGCCATGAAAACGAATATATTAGGCACATCCGCTACCCGAACAGCAGACCAGGTCAGCCATTTGCCTTCTTTGCGCGCCATGACAAAGCCTCGATTCACGCGCAGTTCTTTAATCTGGTTCCACGGTAGCAATTCCCTCCCATTGCCGACTCCTTGCAGGCTGACGCTAAACGGACCGAAGGTAATGGTACTTCCAGCGTTATAGGCGTTTATCACCTGCGGCAACAGGCAGCGAGTCAGCTCGCGGCTAATCGTATTGCCCAGCGTTTCAACATCAGCGAAGCGATCGTCAAGCATCACCTTTACGCCATCCTTGCGGCGTATGGTGTACTTATGGATAGTGCGCCGATAGACACCATAGCTGCTATACCTGGTCACGGCGTACCACATGGCCCCAATCTGGTCCCAGCGGAAAGCATCGACTCTGCTGCCTCGCACGATAACAAAGCCCTCGGTACAGGTATAAGCACGCCACGAGCGGTAGGTCAGCGGCAAGAGAGCACAGTAGAGCACTACTCCCAGAATGAGAAGCCCAATGATGAAAAAAGTAATCATTGTAGCAACATCGCTGGCGGAGCCAACTCCCGCTAGAAGAAAAATGCACCCCAGAATGCCTCCCAGAATACCCCAGGCAATTATGACCCCTACTCTCGCACGCGTCCTGTACTCGACCTGCGGAGTGCCTAATTGATACATCGCCGCCAGTTGCTCTGCTTCCGGTGGTAACTGCTGATGCTGTAATACACGCATTGGTTGTGCCATACACGCTGGTCTCCTTCCATCAAAATCTGTGCCTACTATACACCAAAATCAATCTCATGTATAGCCAGCGCGGGCAGGATGCCGATCCATTTGGCGGGGCGGGTAAACTGAGAAGAGAGAATGCTTTGCGCATATAAATTTACAGACAGCAACAAGCAAAAAAAGAGAATGGTATGGGTATATGATTATTGACTCGCGTAATTGGCCACCAACCTATCGTATCCTGATGGTGACAGGAATCTATCCTACCGCACAGAAACCGCACTCAGGAACGTTCATCAAGCCCATCGTAGATAGCCTGCGGGCGGCGGGCCACGAAGTTGATCTCGTCCATCCAGGCCCCGCGCCAGCGCCTCTGCGCTATCTCTGGGCGGCCTGCCAGGTCTTCTTTCGCACGCTGAGCGGGCGCTATGATATCGTCCACGCCCATTATGGCCTCTGGTGTCTGGCCGGGCGATTACAATGGAAAGCTGCGCTCGTCTCTGCGTTCCTGGGGGACGACCTGCTAGGAACGATTACTGCGACCGGAGGCTATAGCAAAAAATCACGGCTGGTCGTCGCGATCAGCCGCTGGCTCTGCCGGGTTTCGGACACAGCGACCGTTAAATCAGAAGAGATGAAGCTGGCATCGGGCAGAGACAATGTGGTGGTGATTCCTGATGGCATCAATTTTACGCTTTTTCATCCCATTCCACGAAGCGAAGCGCGGGCCGCTTTGGGCTGGGACCAGCAGAAATACTATGTGCTCTTCGCGAACGATCCGGCGATTCCCGTCAAGAACTTTGCCCTGGCTCAACAGGCGGTCAGGCAACTTGCCGATAAGGGCATACCTGCAGAACTGGTGGTTGCGAACGGCCTGCCGCAAAGCATGGTGATGCAATACATGAACGCCAGTAACGCCCTGATTCTTCCCTCGCTCGCGGAAGGAGCTCCCAACGTCGTCAAGGAGGCAATGGCCTGCAACATTCCTGTCGTTGCGACGAATGTTGGCGACGTGGCACAGGTAATCGGCCAGACCGAGGGCTGCTATATTTGCCCTCGCGACGCCCGCGCGCTTGCTCTCGCACTTGAAAAGGCGCTCCATCACGCGGAGCCGACGACCGGCAGGGCCGATATCGCCCACCTGGAAAGTTCCGTTGTCCTGGAACGTATTCTTGAGCTGTATCGCCAGGCAATTGCAAAACACAGGCGAATCGCCGACTAGTATGGCCGAACCTGCTTGACAAGCTTGAAAACATCACCCAGTTTAAAAGGCTTGTGGAGGGTTTGGATGGTAGGATATTGCTTCACCAGGTCGCGTAATTGCTGCGGGCTAGCAGCAGAGCAAACGATGATTGGAAGCCGGGAAACAAGGCTTTTCTGGTGCAAATGCGCCAGCACGGCAAGGCCAGAGATCGAGCCGGGTAGCTGTAAATCAAGAATCAGCAGATCGTAGGGCAGCGGATCATTCTCGTCTCTCT
Organism: Ktedonobacteraceae bacterium; assembly: GCA_035294465.1. Classification (GTDB taxonomy): domain Bacteria; phylum Chloroflexota; class Ktedonobacteria; order Ktedonobacterales; family Ktedonobacteraceae; genus Paraktedonobacter. Next base: position 32,214 of record DATGKW010000158.1, read on the forward strand.
CGAGAAAGAGCTGCTGCAGAAGCGATGCCCCGGTAAGATGGGGAGAGATGGTATGGCCCTGGACAGTTTCGAGTGCATAAGTTAGATAGTCGAGTACCTGATAATTGTCTTCAACTAATCCAATACGCATACGTAAATGATACACCTTGCTAAGAGATTATGTCTTGCTCGTCTCTGGTTTTTCCCATGATCCAGTGAATACAAAAAAGCCAATTGCTCAAAACTTGCTCTTCTGCCTCATGTGATTTCTATCTATATCATGAAGCCATCGCATAGATTGATTCTCTATAAGATAAGCATACACGTGACAAAAGGAAAAGGCAAGCCATTTATACGCAACTGTCCAATTTGGCGCATATGCTATCACCTTGCTTTTTCTAAGCAGTATGTAAACATGGGATAAAATGCGAACACAATAGATGTGTTTATAAAATAGAGATAATAGCTCTCACCCTTGCAATGGAGATTCCCACGGGGCATAATTCGGTAGAAGAAGAGAAGAACAAAGTACGTTTTAGGGCAGGCGATGAGTTCGCTCTGCCAGAAGGGAAAGGAACATATGGCGATCAAAGAAGGAACGCTGCTCTGGGAACCATCGACGCAGATGAAGGAACAGGCCAACCTTACCAGATACATGCGCTGGCTCGCACAAAAGAAGGGGTTGCATTTTACAGAGAACGAGGAACTATGGGTCTGGTCCGTAGAGCACCTGGAGGATTTCTGGGCCTCGTTATGGGAATATTTCGAGATCAAAGCCTCCACACCTTACACCACCGTTCTCGCCCATCCCACCATGCCCGGAGCGCAGTGGTTCTCCGGCGCAGAACTGAACTATGCCGAACATATTTTTCGCAACGCGACCGGCGAGCGCCCTGCGCTTCTCTCCCAATCCGAAACGCGTCCCCTGACGGAGCTTTCCTGGGAAGAGCTTGCGCACCGCGTGGCCTCTGTGGCCGTGGCGCTGCGCGCAATGGGAGTGCAGCGCGGTGATCGCGTGGTCAACTATATGCCAAATATCCCGGAGACAGTCATTGCCTTTCTGGCTACGGCCAGCCTGGGCGCGATCTGGTCCAGCTGTGCCCCCGAATTCGGCACACAGAGCGTAATCGATCGCTTCCAGCAAATCGAGCCAAAGGTGCTGTTCGCGGTTGATGGCTACAGCTATAACGGCAAACTTATCGACCGGCGCGACATTCTTAGCGAGCTGCAAGCAGCTCTTCCGACACTCCAAAAAACGGTGATCCTTCCCTATGTCTTCGCCGATACCCGGCTGGACCGCTATACAAACGCTGTGCTCTGGCAAGATATCGCCAGTGGAGAGCACGAACTGACATTCGAGCAGGTGCCTTTTGATCACCCGCTCTGGGTACTCTACTCATCCGGCACAACCGGCCTGCCCAAAGCCATTGTTCAGGGTCACGGCGGGATCATCCTTGAGCATCTCAAGCAGATTCATCTGAGCCTCGACCTGAAGCCCGAAGACCGCTTCTTCTGGTATACTACTACCGGCTGGATGATGTGGAACTTGCTCATCGGCGGCCTGCTCAACGGCACGACAATCCTGCTCTACGACGGTAGCCCGGCTTACCCCAACATGAATCGCCTCTGGGAATTTGCCGAGCAGGCGGGCATGACCCTCTTCGGCACCAGCGCGGGCTTTCTCCTCGCCTGTATGAAGGCCGAGATCGAACCGGGGAAGACCTATCATTTGAGCAAGCTGCGCAGCCTGGGTTCAACCGGCTCGCCGCTTCCACCAGAGGGCTTCCAGTGGGTCTACGAACACGTTCGTCATGACCTCTGGCTGGCCTCGGTCAGCGGCGGCACCGACGTTTGCTCTGCCTTCCTGGGCGGCTCACCCCTGCTGCCGGTTCGCGCCGGAGAATTACAGTGCCGCGCACTTGGAGCAAAAGTTGAAGCTTTCGATGAGCAGGGCAACCCGCTGATCAACGAGGTAGGCGAGCTGGTTATTACCAAACCCATGCCCTCGATGCCGCTCTTCTTCTGGAATGATCCCGATGGCACAAAGTACTTCAATAGCTATTTCGATGTCTATCCAGGTGTCTGGCGGCATGGCGATTGGGTCAAAATTACGCCGACTGGCGGCGCGGTCATCTACGGGCGGTCCGACTCGACGATCAATCGCAAGGGCATTCGGATGGGTAGCAGCGAGATCTACCGCGTGGTTGAAGATATACCAGAAATCCTGGATAGTCTGGTCATCGGCCTCGAACGCCCCGGTGGCAACTATTACATGCCCTTGTTCGTAGTACTAAGGCCAGGAGTTGAACTGGATGATGAACTGAAAAACAGGATTCGCGCCCAACTGCGCACCAATCTGACGCCCCACCACGTTCCAGATGAGATTGTGGCCATCCCAGAAGTGCCTCGCACGCTGAGCGGAAAAAAGCTGGAGGTACCAGTGAAGAAATTTTTTCTGGGCGTTCCTCCCGACAAAGCTGTAAGCATGGGCGCTCTGGGAAATCCGCAGGCGGTACAGTTTTTCCTGGATTTCGCGAAAAAACTCCAGGCATAAATTGTTTCCCGTTAGTACCTGATCAGGTACCAGTACCACGTCCGGTGTGGTACAATAAGTCAGGAATAATCACAGCCATTATGCCATTGCAGGCTTTCTAGAGAGGAGTAATGGGTACTCATTTTTTCTGCCCATGTGGCTACTCTCTCATATTCGCCATGACCGCGCATCTTTTTGACAGCCCGGTCATGGACTACTCTACGCAGAGCGCAGGGAGCGGCGTCCCATGAAAATAGGTCTTGTCTCACCGTATGACTGGAGTTATCCAGGCGGTGTGCGCGATCATGTCTGGCATCTGGCTAACGAATTTATGGCTCAGGGACACGATGTACGCATTCTCGCCCCGGCTTCCGGCCCCAAGCGAAAAATACCTGAGAAGCACGTGTACAAAATAGGGTGGACAACCCCTATCCCGGCCAATGGATCGATTGCGCGTGTCGCTGCCTTCGACCCCGCGCTCACCCTGCGGGTGCGCAGGGTACTTCAGCGCGAGAAATTTGATATTCTCCATGTCCACGAGCCGCTGGTGCCCGGTCTGTCTCTGGCCGCGCTACGTTGCTCGCCTACAATTACAGTTGGTACCTTTCATGCTTCATCAGAGGTCAGTTTGACCTCGACTTTCAATCTGGCGTATGCCTCGCTTGTGCCATTCCTGCGCCCGATATGGCGCCTGCTGGATGGACGTATTGCTATTTCGAGCGCCACCCATAAATTCATCACTCATTATTTTCCGGCCGATTACCGCATCATTCCCAATGGCATCAATCTAGAGCATTTTGGACAAATAGCTGAGCCATTCCCGGCCTTCGCGGACGGCAAACAAAATATTCTTTTTCTGGGCAGATTCGAGAAGCGCAAGGGAGCTAAATACCTGCTACGCGCCATCCCGGCCATTCGCGAGCGTCACCCCAATACGCGTTTTATCTTTGTAGGCGAAGGACGCCTGCGCGCAGGTTTTCAGCGCTTCGTTGAACGCCGGGGGTGGCACGACGTGGTCTTTACGGGATACATCCCGGAAGAGGACAAGGCACGTTACTTCGCTAGCGCTCATATCTTCTGCGCGCCGGCTATCGGCGGTGAAGGTCTGGGCATTGTTTTGCTCGAAGCCATGGCTGCCGGCAAGCCAATTGTGGCCTCGAATATCAGCGGCTACGCAACTGTAGTTACTCATGGCGTCGATGGTCTGTTAACTCCGCCGCGCAGCAGCGAGGACCTGGCAGCGGCAATCGGGCAGTTGCTCAAACATGAGTCGCTGCGCCAGCGCTTCATTCAGGCCGGCTTGCAAAAGGCGCGCACATATGCGTGGCCACACGTAGCCACGCAGATATTGGATTACTATTATGAACTCATTGACGAACTCAAGAGTTCAAACGGCAGAAAGATTTCAGGCAGAAGAATCTATGGATAGCTCAGCAGAACTTGTGCCGGCGCGAACAGATGCCACGCCTGGCAGCTATAACCGCGCCGACATTCACATGCACACCAACCTGGGTGACGGCTGGGCCAGCCCGGCTCGTGTAATCGAGATTGCCACGCGCCGCAATCTGACCCTCATTGCCGTGACCGATCATGACCACCTCGAGGGAGCGAAACGGGTTGAGGAATTGCTCAACAAGCAAAATCACGCGCTTAAAATGATCACCGGTGTTGAAGTCTCTACTCGCCAGGGCCATTTGCTGGGCCTCTTTGTGAAGAAAGCACCCAGACCTGGACGGCCGGTCGAGGAGAGTATTGAGGCCATCAAAGAACAGGGCGGTCTGGTGATTGTGCCGCATCCTCTAGGCCGCCTGGTCCCAAGCCTGAGCCGCAAGAAAATCGACTCATTGTTGGAAAAGGGCTACGCTATCGATGGCATCGAAATATACAATCCAACGCCCGCCAACGCCTCGATGCGCGCGACTGTGCGCGCCGCCAACCAGGGCTGGCACCTGGCTGAAACTGGCGGCAGCGACGCCCACTTCTGGCAGCATATTGGCGCTGCCTACACGCTCTTCCCCGGTACCACGCCCGAAGACCTGCGCCGGGCTATCCTGGAGCGCAGTGTGCGAGCTGGCGGTCAGGAGCAACCCCCGATCCGTCTTTCGCCCGGCGCGTATGTCGCGCAGTGCGCCTGGAGCTGGTTTGTCGACCCACCACGCCGCGTTGCCCGCCGCATACGCGAAGCACGCGAGGAGCGCCAGGTTTAATCCCGGCCTTCTTCCTACTCCACCCAAACCTTAGAAAAGACGACCCATTGCTCAGGATGCGCACGAATGACACGTTCCAGCTCTTTAAGCAGCGCACCCTCTATAATCTCCGGCTGCCTGCGTTCTTCTTCGGAGAGCGCGAGCGTCAAGCGGATAAACTCACCTCTGATACGCCCGCCGGAGCTATACCAGCCCAGCGCACCCACAAGCGGCGCACCAGTACGCATGGAGAGGTTCACCGGACCAATCGGCAAGCACGCCGGCGCTCCAAAGAAATCTCTGACAACGCTCTCACCCTCCACCGCACGATCCGCCGTGATCAAGACAATCTGATTATTGCGCAGCGCCTGGATGATTGTACGCAATGGTGCGCTTCCGCCCAGCGGAACATAATTGACGCCGCTGCTGCTACGCAACTCTATCATCAGGCGTAGTATGCGTTCGTCCTTGAGTTTTTCAACCGGAATAACCACCCGGTAGCTATTGGCGGTAAACCAGCGAGCCATATACTCAAACGGGCCAAAATGGGCGGAGAAAAGGATCACCCCTTTCCCCAGAGCCAGCGCCTCCTCCAGATACTCATTATGCTCAGTAGAGAGACGACGCATAACTTCCTGGGAAGAGAGGCGTGGCATGAGAAACGCTTCCAGGTAGTTGTTGATACTGCTGCGAAACATGCCACGCACCACGCGCCTCAGTTTGCGCCGCCCCGCAGCCGTTTGCCGGATCTCAGGCCCCAGCACATGCAGCGCGTTGATTGTTGCCCGCCTGCGCACCGATACAGCCACCAGCCAGGTCAGCGGGCCAAGTATAGCCGGCAGCCAGCGCAAGAGCCGGCGTGGCAGGCGTGGCACAATCTTCGTTGCCCAAAGGAAGAGATAATACATGCTCGCCCCTATTCCTGCCTTGCCTCTCCTGCCGGCCAGAAAGGGCGGAACATAAACCATTGCGTCGGCCATTCACGAATCATCTCTTCCAGCGCATTGTATATATATTGTGTTAAGCGCGCAATTTCGGCGGTTCGTTCTTCCGGCGATTGACAGGGCTGTGGAAAAACAGGAGGAAAGGCTCGCATATAGAATTTGTGATGGTGGCCGTACCAGACAAAGCCAGGAATCACAGTGGCTCCGCCCTTGAGAGCCAGAGCGGCAGGACCACCAGGCACGTAGGTCTTATGACCAAAAAAGCTCACTTCTACCCCCGTTTCTCTGGTCATGGGTCGATCCACAACGATGGCTACCATGTGGTTCTGGCGTAATTCCTGCAAAACCGGCCGGCCGGCGTTCCCTAATGGAATGATCCCGATTTTCTTGTCGCGACGGTGGCCTTGCAGCAGATCATTGAGGCCCGGATCTTTAAATGTCTCTGCAATAGCAGACAGAGGAAATTCGCGCGCGACAATAGCTCCGGCCAGATCCCAACTCCCAAAGTGCGCAGTCGCAACAACCGCACCTTTGCCGGGAGCCAGCGCCTGGTGCGCATATTCTCTCCAGTTCGACCCCTGAGTCAGATCCTCCAGCTTCTCCTCGACACGATCTATATTCATATGCGGGAAATAGATCAAATCCGAAGCTGTACGACCATAGTTGCTCCACGACAGAAAGGCCGCGCGCTTTACACGGGGATCTCTCACAGGCAACCCCAGCACTCTCGCCATATTCTGCTGAGTCACCAGGCGCTTTGAGCGCCAACCCAGATAGCTGGCGGAACTGATAGCTGAACTCAGGCCATATCTCACCGAGCGCGGGGTCCAGCCTGCAAGGCTAATGCCAGCGCGCGCTAGCCAGTAAGCAGTTGACACAATCGCTTCCTCTCAACAGTATTTTTCTCATAGAGCCTAAACTCGACCTCATAGTATCCCCTCCGCCGAATGACTGTCAATGTCTGGTGGTGCTCGCAACGATGAGAGATCAGAAGTGAGAGTTTCTCTTTTTCTCTAAAATTTTCCATTGAGAATGTACCACCATAGACAGTACTTTTTTGCTAAAATCATCGATTTCTTTTCGTTCTACATCATCTATGTTCTATGATGTAGAAGCAAATAGCAGCGATAGGGAGGATTCAAACGATGCAGGATTGGGGAAAGTTCAAGACGTTTTTCCACTTGCAAGGACACTCGCGCGCAACTTTTGCCGCGTTGTCGGTACTGATAATCGTTGGTGCTTCTGCGCTGGCCATTCCACATATCTTTAGTTCCAGTCCTGCCCCCTCCAAAATAAGCGCAGCGAGCGGAGCAACGCCTACCGTTCCTCTTCCCAGGCTTCTAAACTGGTCCAATCCTGTGACCTGGCAGGGCCATCCTCCCACAGCTGGTGCTCAGGTCGTCATCCCGGCAAACCGTTCGATTCTGCTCGATACCAGCCCTCCACCGCTCACGAGCCTGACCATCGAAGGCACGCTGGTTTGTGCAGAGAAAGATCTCTCGCTCAGCGCCGATTGGATTCTGATCCCCAGCGGAGGACTCCTCCTCTGCGGGAGCGAATTGCAGCCGTTTCAGCATCACTTTGTAATTACTTTGACCGGAAATAATCCCCAGGCCGAGAATGTCGCCGGGATGGGAACAAAACTCCTGGGAGTGGTCGGAGGAAGATTAGAATTGCATGGCCAGAGCAAGGTCAGTTGGGTCCACCTCGCCCAGACAGCCCCTGCTGGAACATCGCAGATCGTTCTCGATCAGCCGGTGAACTGGACCAAAGGAGACCGCATCGCCATTGCTTCGACTACGTATGACCCGCTTCAGGCCGAAGAGGTCACGGTAAAGGCCGTTTCTGGTACAGTGGTTACGCTAAGCCAGCCACTAAAATATACTCATTGGGGCCAGCTCCAAACCTTTGCCGGGCAAACCGTCGATGAACGTGCAGAAGTTGGCTTGCTCAGTCATAATATCGTGGTGCAGGGCGATAGCAGCTCAGTAAACAATGGCTTCGGCGGTCAGTCGATGTTCATGAGCGGGAGTATCGTCCATATTGCAGACGTGGAGTTCTATCATATGGGCCAGTTCAAAAGCCTGGCCCGCTACCCCGTCCACTGGCACCTCGCGCGTAATGAGGCGGGCGACTACATTGAGAACAGTTCGATTGACCACAGCTTCAATCGATGTATTACCATTCACGGTACCGATAACGTGCTGGTACGCGATAATGTCGCCTTTGACACCATTGGCCATTGCTATTTCCTGGAAGATGGCAGCGAAACCGGCAACCTGCTGGAGTATAATCTTGGCATCGAAACACTCGCCGCGCCAGACGGTGAAAATCTGCTGCCAAGCGATACCCAGCCCGCGACCTTCTGGATCACCAACCCGGATAACTACCTGATCGGTAATGTCTCCGCCGGTTCCGAGGGTGAGGGCTTCTGGTTCGCCTTGCCAGAACATCCTCTCGCCCTTGATAGCAATCTCACCACTATCTGGCCGCGCCAGACACCCCTGGGCCTGTTTATAGATGATGTGGCCCATTCCGATGAGGACACTGGCCTGCTTGTTGATAATGGCCCGAATCCCGACAACACAACGACTGACGAATATTACCAGCCGGTCAAATCTCCGGGAAACGATTCATCAGCTCAGGTAACTGTTACCTTCCAAAACTTTACAGCTTACAAAGAAAGTAATCTTGGCGTATGGATGCGTGGTTATAATCTGGATCTCACCGGCGCAATTCTGGCTGATAACTCTGATGGAGCAGCCTTTGCCGGCAATAATGGCATGTTAGAAAATTCCCTGCTGGTGGGACAAACCGCAAACGACAGTACTACCGCTCCTCTGAATCCTGGTCAGCCTCTTGTCGGCTACTCATTCTACGACGGACCTTTTGGAGTGAAAAATGACACGTTCGTCAACTTCCAATCGAACAGTCAGCGGCCAGCCGCGGCAGTGGACTATTTTGAGAACGACCGTAATCCCATCCATATCATGAACTTTGTCCAGCAAATTCACCTCGTCAACGCCAACGGCGTCTATCTCATGCAACCTACCGCGAATGGTGGTGACTTTTCTGCCTTTCTCGATGCTGACGGGTCCCTTACCGGCCAGGCAGGTCAATTTGTGATCGCCAACAATTCTGTGCTGGTCGATAGCTCTTGCACCTTCAGAGCTGCCTGGAATGCCTATGTATGCCGGCATCATTTTGTGAACGTTTCGCTTGATGCTGGAGGAGTAAACCTCCCCTCGGTTACAATCGCCCGCGACGATGGCGTAACCTGGAAATCTGTCGTGAATGATAGTTATTTCTCCGCGTCGGCGCTGCCTGATCACACATATACCTGGAGCTACACCGCGCCAGCTACGACCTTGCAGATTGACCTCACAGACGCGCAGTCAACAGATTGGGTCGAGTTGATCATTCCCTACTCCTCGGCTAATTGCCATCTTTATCGCGATGCTGAGCAGGATATGTCAATTACCGCAGCCTCAAGTCTGGACGAATTCAATGCCAGTCACGGCCAACAATACTTTTATGACAAAACAAGTGGGCTGCTCTACATCAAGCTGGTCCCACAAAACGGGAATAACTGGGCACGTGTCAATGTCGTTCCAGGGTAGGAAAGGCAGTCCATGTACTGAGCCAGAAGAAATATTGCTTTGGGGCATGGCTAACGTGCGTGTAGCGCTATCTCAATCGGGCCACACGCCGCGCATATACCAAGCATTCGACCATACTCCTTGCGCACATCGGTTAGAGGGCGCGCACAATGACAGACATAGCCATGCTGACGAGCAGGATTGCCCAGCATCAGGGCGTGCGGTGGAACATCGCGTGTCACTACCGCCCCTGCTCCAACCAGGGCAAACTCTCCAATGATGATCCCGCAACGGATTACAGATCCAGCCCCTAGCGAGGCCCCGTATTTTATCAGCGTGGGCGTAATCGTCCAGTCAGCCGCACTTTTCAATTTACCATCTCTGGTAATCGCACGCGGAAAAAGATCATTGGTGAAGCACACATGCGGCCCCACGAATACGCCATCCTCCAGACAGACTCCCTCGAAAACAGATACATGGTTCTGGATCTTTACGTTGGAACCAATCTTCACATAGGCATCGATATACACGCCCTTGCCAATATTACAGTGCTTACCAATTACCGCGTGTTCGCGCACATGCGCCTGGCGCCAGATACGCGTACACGCACCGACCGAAGCCTCTGGCGAAACCTCTGCCAGCGGGTGAATATACGCCTCCGGGTCGATCATGTATCCTCTCCTTTCGGTCATCACGTTAGATATGACGGGCTATCCCAGCACCAGTAACGCCTGCACAAGCAAGATTTTCTTTTCAAGGACTTGTGTCTGAACATATAGTCTCCAGAAAGTGTAGCGATCTCTAGCGTTTTCTCGTATAAGCTAAAGATTTCTCTTTTGGATACGACTATGTTCCTCACTTAGCGGGCTAGGTGAGGAACATATACTTGCTCCTCGGCATCAAAACAGATTCACTACTTCCCCCACAACCTTTTTCCTATACCACGGGTCCTATCTTAATAGCTGGTCTATCACTGCATGGGCATGGTTTAGGGAGAGTGTGTTATGAACCTGGTTTCATTCTCAATCAAGACAAAAGGCGTGGCTAATTTTGCTCGACGCCTGCGCACAGTGTTTACCCGTTTTGGTTTTTCGGAGCGCCGGACCCGGCGTGCCCTCCTCATCGCTATCCAAACCCTCCAGTCGCATGG
>DATGKW010000159.1:0-4824 GCA_035294465.1 Ktedonobacteraceae bacterium
GTACTATGATAGAGCAAATAGTTTTAGAAACAGAAGGGTTCCGCTTTTCGTTCAATGCGGATTACAAGTTAACGGATTTTGTAGGCCATGGATGGGTAGAGAGTGACGAGCACTATCTACCCATGATAGCTACATTCGAGCTCCTTCCACCTTTGCCAGAACTAGTCGTACATTCGGAAAGGACGAGTATCTCCGCGTCTGACTTTCGCGATCTCATTGCCTACTTTGAGCAGCATATGGAGAAGTTGAGAGAAACAAATGGTAATACAGTATCAAATGCATTTGTCAACAAGGAATTGGGCTTTCAAATCCAGGCTTTTGAGGGAAACGTGGAGCCGCCGATGGATGATATGTTCAGCATTTCTTGTCAGGTAATTGTAGGGAAAACAGAGGAGGGACATCGTGTCTATGTAGGGGGAGAATGCGGAGTCACATTTGAGCAGGTGCGAACGTTTTTGCGTGATAGCCAGGCATTTCTAGGTGAGTTGCCGACATTACCGGGCCATAACACTCTTTTGGAGAGGCCGACAGCAGATAAGGAGCAAGAATAGCTCGAAGAGTGATAGCCAATGAAAGAGGCTCGATTGCTTGCAAAGAGCAACATTCCACAGGATGAGCTCATTTCTTTTCTGCTACAGATTGGCGTAGAGCGGGAAAAGAGTCCTCATCGCATCTGGGATTATGCCCTGCGTCATGGAGAGGCCATTGTCTGGCTAGAGCTGGAGGATCTGGAGAATTATCCTGATCCAGAGGTCGATGCTCTGATCGAGAGCAAATTGGGTGCTTCTCCTCAGACCACTATCGTCCTCCATCTTAACTCAAGCGACAGGAGTGAACAGCTAGCTCTCGGACTGGCTATCCAGCTCGCTGAACGCTGGCCATGCGTGCTCGATAATTTGAGTGGCCTGGCCCGCTGCATCTTCACGCTAGAAGATCTGCGGACTTTGCAGAGCGAAAAGCGTGGGCTGTGGGAGGATGAGAAGGATATTCCCTTGCCAGAAGAGTGGGTTACTGCTGACGAAGAGTATATTGCACCCTGGCAGGTAGAAGAGATGAAAAAACAGGCCGAAGAAGCGGAGCAGCAAGCCGGAGGCTTCGAGAGGGAGGAAAATGATCGGGGTCGGGGGACAAACTGAATTACCTTTGCTGTGGTAACATTAAAGTGGTTCTGGTTTTCTATTCCACTTGCCAGAAACCCTTTATCTTGTGAGGCATGCAAAGATCTGCACGCTTTACAGATAAAGGGTATCCTTCACTTTCATTAGCAGGAGAAACGAAAGAAGACGCGCATGGCGATGCCACAACAAAGAGAAGATCGTTATTTTTCGCCTGATCCCGCGCAGCGGCAGCTTGCCCGCGAGTTGTATGGACAGGTCAAAGCCTTGCCCCTGATCTGCCCGCATGGACATGTCGATCCGCGTTTGCTGGCAGATGAGTACTATGAATGGGGCACACCCGTTGATTTGTTGATTATCCCCGATCACTACGTGTTTCGTATGCTCTATTCGCAGGGGATTCCCCTGGAGGCTCTGGGCATTCCACGCCTGGATGGCGGGCCGGTGGAGCGGGACCACCGCAAAATCTGGCAAACATTCTGCGATCACTGGTCCTTGTTTCGCGGGACGCCAACCAGCCTCTGGCTTCGTGATGAACTGCGTGATATCTTTGGGATTGAAGAGAAAATCACTGCGGAAAACGCGCAGGCCATCTATGACGCCATCGATGCCCGGCTGCGTCAGCCCGAATTCCAGCCGCGCCGCCTGTTTGAGCGCTTCAACATCGAAGTACTGGCAACAACCGATCCCGCGACCGCTTTGCTGGAGGAGCACCGGCGTATACGCGCTTCCGGCTGGTCCGGGCGCGTGATTCCAACTTTCCGCCCGGACGCTGTGGTCAATATCCAGCCCGGCTTTGCCGGGCAGATTCAACAACTGAGCCAGGCATCCGGCATCGACATCACCGGGTACCGCTCGTATATTGCCGCGCTTGAGCAGCGACGGAGCTTTTTCAAAGAGATGGGCGCGACGGCTACTGATCACGCCGCGCTCACCGCCTATACCGCGCAATTGAACGAGAGCGAGGCCGAGGCGATTTTCCAGCGTGCCTTGCGAGGCGAGGCCGGTCCGGATGAGGCCCGGCGTTTCACCGGCCACATGCTGATTGAAATGGCGCGTATGAGCGTGGAGGACGGTCTGGTCATGCAACTGCATATTGGCAGCGCACGCGACCATAATCCTGAGATTGTCGCGCGCTTTGGCCGCGATATGGGCGCGGATATCCCGATCACCAGCGAGTTTACGCGCAATCTCAAGCCCCTGCTGGACCGCTTCGGGCGCGAGCAGCGTTTGACGCTGGTACTCTTCAATCTTGACGAGACAACCTATGGCCGTGAACTCGCGCCTCTGGCTGGACACTATCCAGCGCTGCGCCTGGGGCCGCCCTGGTGGTTTTTTGATAGCATCCTGGGCATGCGCCGTTTCCTTGATGCCACGGTCGAGACAGCGGGAATCCAGAACCTGGCAGGTTTTAACGACGATACTCGCGCCTATCCCTCGATTCCGGCGCGTCACGACCTCTGGCGCAGGGTCAGCGCCGACTGGCTGGCCGGGCTGGTGGTGCAGGGCATAATCGATGAAGACGACGCGCAGGAAATGATCCTTGACCTGGCCTATCGCCTGGCGAAACAGACTTACAGACTGGAGGCATAAACGTGTCTGAAGCGCTCCCTTTCTCACTGATTGAGAGTTCATTGATAACTATAGATGATACAACCTACGCGCTGGCCAACGGCAATGTGCCCGGCGAGCGATTGCTGGCTATTTCAGGCAATACCGAGGGGTTTTCTGGAGAAAGGGTCAGCGATACTATCCTGCTGGCCGCCCTGACAGCCGAGCATGCATGTATCTTGCGCGAGCGCCTGGCCTGGCTGCGCCCGGCTGCGCTGGGTCTGCAAACCTCGGCGGGCTTTGGTGATCGCCTGGGACTCGCCACGCCGGGCCACGTGCGAGCGGTACGCGGGACGGGCGTGGCCGCGATCTTCGCGCAGCAATCGGTGCGTGAGAATAGCCGTACCGGGCGCTCGCCGCAGGGGGTGCTGGACGACGCGATGTGGGGAGTATTTCAGGAAGGGTGGAAGACAGCCTGGGGCGCGGATGCTGACCATCTCAAAACGCTGAATGAAATTGAGCCGTTTGTTTCCGCTGGCTATACTTTCTACACGATTGATCCAGGCGAATACGTTGATGATCGCGCCGAAACTGATGATGAGGCCGCGCTGGCCGCCAAAGCCGCCGCGCTGCCCTGGGACGATCTACAAAGCTCGCTCAGCGAAACGCGCGAGCGCTACCTGAAGCAATTCTCGCTCGACCACTTTCCCCTGGTCTTTAACGACTACACTCTCTCGAAAGCGCTTGCCAAATATGGAGGGGCGGTGGCCCACACGGCGCGTATGACTCGGCGTCTGAAAGAGCTGATCGGCGAGCGCCCATTTGAGATGGAGGTTTCGGTAGACGAGACCGGGACAACCACCACGCTGCTTGAGCACTTTTATATCGCCTCCGAACTGAAACGACTCGATGTGCCTTTCGTCAGCCTCGCGCCGCGTTTCACCGGGCGTTTTGAGAAGGGCGTGGGGTATATCGGGGATCTGGAACAATTGAAGGCGAACATTGAGGGGCACGCCGACATTATCCGTTTCTTTGATGGAAGCTATAAGCTTAGCTTGCACACTGGCTCCGACAAGTTCGAGGTCTATCCGCTGGCTATGGAGGCTACCGGCGGGCTGGTACACCTGAAGACCGCCGGCACCAGTTATCTGGAGGCCCTGCGCCTGCTTACCACTGCGGATCCTGGACTCTTTCGCGCCATCTGGGATTTCGCCCGCTCTCGCTATGAAACGGACCGGCGGACCTATCATGTTTCAGCGACACTGGAAGCCACATTGCCTGCTTCTGCCTTATCCGATGAACAACTTCCGGCGCTGTTGAGTCAATTCGACGCGCGCCAGGTCCTGCACGTCACCTTTGGTTCAGTGCTGGATACGTTCGGAGCTGATCTGCATCGCGTTTTGCGCGTAAATCTGGAAGATTATTACGGTTTGATCCAGGCGCATTTCGACAGGCATCTGGCGGCTTTTCGCTCCGATAGAGCGGAATGAGAGTGTGGAACTATGCCAAATCATGACACGCTTTTCAATGTACAGGGACAAACAGCTATAATCACCGGGGGGGGTGGAGTGCTCGGCAGCGCCATTGCTAGCGCGCTGGCTCAAGCCGGCGTCCGTGTGGCTGTGATTAGCTTGCACGAAGCTTCAGCGGCAAAAGCTGCCGAGACCATCCAGGCGAAGGGCGGAGAGGCGTTTGGTCTGGCCTGCGATGTCACGGACAGGGCGGCTCTCGAAGAAGCGCGAGCAGTCATCTTGCAGCGCTTCTCCTCCATCGATATCCTGATCAACGGAGCGGGCGGCAACCGGCCAGCCGCGACTACCTCCGACGAGCGCACCTTTTTTGATCTGGATGTGCAGGCGCTCACAGAAGTTTTCAATCTCAACTTCACCGGCACACTACTGGCCAGTCAGGTTTTTGGGAAAAGCATGGTTGAGCAGGGGCATGGCAGTATCGTCAATATTGCCTCGATGAATGCACATCGTCCCCTGACCAGAATACCCGCCTATAGCGCGGCGAAAGCATCTGTGGCGAACTTTACGCAATGGCTGGCCGTGCATATGGCCCAGGAATATAGTCCTCAGATCCGCGTGAACGCTGTTTCACCGGGTTTCTTTATAACAGAGCAAAACCGTTTTTTGCTCATTGAAGCTGAAACAGG
>DATGKW010000160.1:0-5629 GCA_035294465.1 Ktedonobacteraceae bacterium
GCTCACAACAAAATAGAGGTTTTAAGTGTAGTAGCTGAAAAATTTGCGAGGCAAATTTTTCAGCTACTACACTTAAAACCTCTAAAGAGAGGCCAGCATTATTTAGTTTTGGGATCGCCATAGATGATCGCGCGTTTGACCTGCTCGATCAGATCGGTGACAGGAATACCGCGCGGGCAGGCATCGGAGCAGTTGAAAATGGTGCGGCAGCGCCAGACGCCGTTGCGGTCGCTCAGAATCTTCAGACGCTCGGCAGCTCCCTGGTCGCGGCTATCGAAGATGAAGCGGTGGGCGTTGACGATGGCAGCGGGTCCGACCCAATCGGGATTACCCCAGATCGAGGGGCAGGAGCCGGTACAGGCACCGCAGAGAATACACTTGGTGCCTTCGTCGTAGCGCGCGCGGTCCTCCTGGCTTTGCAGGCGCTCGGTACCGGGATCGGGATCATGGGTGATCAGGTAGGGCTTGATGGACTTATACTTCTCCATAAAGGGGTCCATATCGACGACCAGGTCCTTGATCACCGGATAGCCCAGCATTGGCTCGATTGTCACCTTCTTACCTACGTCGCGGATCAGCACTTTGCACGCCAGGCGATTGCGCCCGTTAATACGCATGGCGTCGGAGCCGCACACGCCATGGGCGCAGGAACGCCGGTAGGTCAGCGTGCCATCCATAGTCCACTTGATTGTGTTGAGCGCGTCGAGCAGGCGGTCAATTGGATCGGCCTCGACGCGGAACTCATCCCAGTAAGGCTTGCTGTCCTTCTCTGGATCGAAGCGTTTGATACGCATCAAGATGTTCATAGCACTATCTCCTGTCTGGGCGCTCCACCTTAATACTTGCGCTCTTTAGGCTTGAAGATCGGGTCGTCGATCAGAATTACATCTTTATAGTCCAGGCGCGCGTCGCGGCTGGTCGCGCCCTTGTAGATCAGGGTATGCTTGAGCCAGTTGGCGTCGTCACGCTTCTCGTAGTCGGTGCGATAGTGCGCGCCTCGGCTCTCTTTGCGAGCCAGCGCGCCGTGAACGGTAGCCTCGGCGCAATCCAGCAGGAAGCCCAGCTCAATAGCCTCGACCAGCTCGGTGTTGAACGTCTTGCCTTTATCCTGCAGCTCAACCTTCTGGTACGCCTCCTGCAACCCGGCTACGGCATCCAGTGCTTGCGTCAAGCCCTTTTCATCGCGCTCCACGAAAACTCTGTCCATCATTTCCTGCTGTAAAGTGCTACGGACACGCGCCGACGATTCGTGACCGGTCGAGGTCATGAGTCTCTCAACGAGCTGGCGGGCCTGATCCTCCGGCTGCGGTGGTAGGGTTGCCATGTCATTTTCGGCGATAAATCTCGCCATGTGCTTACCCGCGCGCCGCCCAAAGACGATCAGATCGACCAGCGAATTCGTGCCCAGGCGGTTCGCGCCATGTACAGAGACGCAAGCCGCCTCCCCGGCAGCGTAGAAGCCCGGCATTGGCGTCCACTGCGGATCGATCACCACGCGCCCATCCAGATCCGTCGGGATGCCGCCCATAGCGTAGTGCGCGGTTGGCTGGATCGGCACCGGCTCGTTGATCGGCTCGACGCCCAGGTAATTGCGCGCAAAGTCGGTGATATCCGGCAGCTTCTCTTCCAGCACTTGCGCGCCCAGGTGCCGCAGGTCAAGGTAGACGTAATCCTTGCCATCGACGCCGTTGCCCTCACTAATCTCTTTGATGATGCAGCGCGAGACGATATCGCGCGGAGCCAGGTCTTTGAGCGTTGGCATGTAGCGTTCCATGAAGTACTCGCCTTTGCCATTCAGGATCTTCGCGCCCTCACCGCGCGCACCTTCACTCAACAGCACGCCAACTTTGTAGAGGCCGGTGGGATGGAATTGATACATCTCCATGTCCTGCAAAGGAATGCCACGGCGATAGGCAATTGACATGCCGTCGCCCATACAGGCGAAAGCGTTGCTGGTAACTTTCCAGGCACGTCCATAGCCGCCAGTGGCAAAGAGCACGGCTTTGGCGTGGAACGTGTGAATCTCGCCCGTGCGAATCTCCATAGCTACCACGCCGCAGACGCGCCCCTCGTTGATCAGCAAATCGAGCACCAGGTATTCGTTGAAGAAACGCACCTCATTCTTGATCGCATTTTGATACATAGTCTGGAGGAGCATATGCCCGGTGCGGTCAGCAGCTTTGCACGAGCGGCGAACGGGCGCCTCGCCATAGTTGCGGGTATGGCCGCCGAAACGCCGCTGGTCAATGCGCCCATCGGGCGTGCGGTCGAAGGGCAGGCCGCGATGCTCCAGTTCGTAAATGGCATCGATGGCATCACGGGCAAGGATCTCCGCCGCCGGCTGGTCCACCAGATAGTCGCCGCCCTTGACGGTATCATACATATGCCATTTCCAGTGATCTTCCTCCAGGTTGCCCAGGGCCGCAGCCACACCGCCTTGAGCCGCGCCGGTGTGCGAGCGCGTGGGGTAGACCTTACTCAGCACCGCTACGCTGGCCTGGGGCAACTGCATTGCGGCCATCAGGCCAGCGCCGCCCGCGCCAACGATTACCACGTCGAATTTATAGTACATAGGTTTCCCTCGGTTCTCTCTAGAAATGCGGAGACTGGCAGGGCAGACCGGGGTTGGCTGCTGCGTGGAACGTCACGATGGTGATTGTGCCTAGCATAAAGAAAATCAGCGTCACGAGAGCCACTGCCGATTGCAGAGAAAGCCGCCAGCCGTTTGTATGCACATAGTCATCGATCACCACGCGCAGTCCATTCATACCATGCAGCAGAGCCAGCGTCAGAAGCAGCCAGTCGTATACGCGCCAGAACGGATTGGCGTAGCGAATCTGGACCAGTTGATAGCTGGTGCAAGATACATCTGTCGATACATGATTGATAAACAAATGGATTAGCGCCAGAAAGACCAGCGCCACTCCTGAGATACGGAAAAAATACCACGAGAACGTCTCAAAGCCACCGCCTGCCGGGCGAGGACCATATCCGCTCGAAATACGCATGACGAAACTCCTCTAAACAAACGCCTATGAAGACTACATGCCGGCGGCCATATTGCCCAGATTTATGCCGAAGATCGGCGCGATGATATACCAGCCTGTGACCAGGAAGCACAGAACGGTCAGGATCATCACAATCGCAAACATCGTCGCCTGGAAACGCGATGCCTTTGACCAGAAATCAATCAGGATAATCCGAATGCCATTAAACGAATGATAGAACAGGCCCGCGACCAGGGCCAGGGTAATGACGCGAACAATGCCGGTAGCGAAGAGGCTAATGCCTTCATTGTATACGGTGGGGCCGAAATTGAGCAGGCCAATGTCTACGATATGGACGAGCAGGAACAGGAGTACGCCAAGCCCGGCAATGCGATGAAACAGCCAGGACCACATACCCGATTGACCTTTATACATACCTTCCCTCGATTCTGTGGCGAGAAGCAGGCGGGCCCAGGCAGGCGGGCGACAAATGGGAAAAGCAGTGAAACGTTGCCGGGATGTGCCTCCACGGCGTCGTGGTCGCCCCTGGCCGGCGCAAGCTGTCTCGCCCGCAAAAAAATCCATCAACAGCCTCTACTCCTGACCATACCCGACACCAGACTGCTCTGCTCGCGTCGCGGGAGAAATGAAGGAATAGAGTATATCGCTGACGTTCGTATTATACTCCCTCAATAGGGGATCGCGCAAACCGGCCAGAGCCTTGCAAACCAGAGGGTCGCGAGATACTCGACAAGTGTCCTCTGCCCAGGTATACTGGGCAGCAAAAGAAACTACTATTCGGCCATCACCGATGGCCAGCATCTCTTTCACGCTGGATAGCCAGAAAGGAGGCCAGGGCTATGTCATCGCAGCCAGAGCGACCCAGTACCTACTTTGTCTCAGACCGTTCCAACCAGGAGGAACTGAACCGGATACGTATCCAGGATCACATGGTTACCGCAGCAATGGGAGGAGTACTGCCAGAGCAACCCGACCTGACCGTGTTCCAACGGGTACTCGATGTGGGCTGCGGCACTGGAGGCTGGCTTATCGACCTGGCGAAAACGGTGCCGACCTGCACACTGCTTATCGGTGTGGACGCGAGTTCTACCTACATCGAGTATGCTCGTGAACAGGCCGCAACCGAGCGAGTCAGCGATCGCGTGGAATTTCACGTTGCCGACGCATTACTCACCCTTGAATTTCCCAACGGCTTCTTTGACCTGGTCAATCAGCGCCTGGCGGCAAGCTGGCTGCGCACCTGGGATTGGCGCAAACTCCTGCAAGAGTACCAGCGCGTGGCGCGCTCTGGGGGCGTGATTCGCATCACCGAACCGGAATGGGTGCCAAAGAGTACCAGCCCCGCGCTCACGCGCCTCTTTGAACTATTCCTGCAAGCCTCTTATCAGGCCGGGCACCTTTTTGCTCCAACCAGTGATGGCCTGACGAGCGAGCTGGCCCGCCTGCTGCGGCAGCATGGTCTGGACCAGGTGCAAACGCGAGCCTCTACCACTCCCTACCGTACAGGAACCACCGAAGGGCAACTCTGGGCAGAGGATATGCGGCTCCTCTTTCGGACAATCGTACCTTTCCTGCATAAGTGGACGCGAGTACCCGAAGATTATGAAGCAATCTACCAGCAAATGCTCAGCGAGACGCAGCAGCCGGACTTTATGGCAACCGGGGGTCTGCTGACTGTCTGGGGAACGGTCGTGGCTGAGCAGAATGAATATACGGAACAGGATCGTCCAAGCTAAGGGGTCCGGTGCGCGTCTCACCGATCATGAACAGCAGGATCAGGAAGCAGGGATATTGACAGAGGACGTGATCCTTCATGATAATGGTACTAGATGGATGAACATTTATTGAAGAAAGGAAGGTTCCCGATCAGTTTCATCCGTATTCTGCTGTGCGAGGATCAGACGCTGATGCGCCAGGGTCTTCATACTGTGCTGGATCTGGAACCGGGCTTCCAAGTTGTAGCCGAAGCTAGCGATGGCGAGGAGGCGGTCAAAGTGTATGGCGAATTGCAGCGCCAGGGTCAGGGGCCAGACGTTGTTTTGATGGATATCCAGATGCCACGTCAGAACGGCGTGCAGGCCACAGCGGCCATAACTACCGCCTACCCTGGCGCGCGTATTATCATCCTGACCACCTTCGACTACGAAGACTACGTTTTCGAGGCGGTCAAAGCCGGGGCCATGGGCTATCTGCTCAAGGATGTCCCGGCTAACGAGCTGGCCGAAACCATCCGCAAGGTACACGCCGGCGAGCCATTTATTCAGCCCAGTGTCGCCAGCAAGCTGCTCATAGATTTTGGGCGCAAGAGGCGCATGCCCGGCAGTCAAAGCCACCAGCCCCAGGATGAAGAACTCAGCAGCCGCGAGGTGGAAGTGCTCACGCTCCTGGCCGCCGGAGCCAGCAACCGCGAGATCGCCGAGCGCCTGGTCCTGGCCGAAGGCACGGTCAAGAACCACGTCTCGAACATCCTCAGCAAGCTGCACGCGGAGAATCGTACTCAGGCCGCCAACCTGGCCCGCGAACGAAAACTCATTTAAGAGATTACTGAAGTCATACGATACAGAGCATGACTTCAATAATCAAGCGGTCACAGTGTCCAGAGTATCGCGTTTGTATAGACT
>DATGKW010000161.1:0-7146 GCA_035294465.1 Ktedonobacteraceae bacterium
TCAGAGAAGCCATCACACCGCACATGGATTTGAAAAAGACACATTGCCTCGCCCCTTCCTAAATTTACCGTCTGGCTTGATTATATTGATTAAGTCAATTATACTTAGGACGGTCTTCTCTTCCCTGGTCTCTGGTAACCCAAAGTCTACTCAAAGTCCATCCAAAATAGAAGCAGGTACTTGCGGTTTGCGAGGAGTACGCGAGAGAAAGAAGATGTATGAGCGTCGAAGTATTTAGCAAAAGCGTACAAAGGTATTTACGAAATCGCGGCTATACCCAGCAACAACTAGCGAGCGAACTGGGCCTGCACCCGAAAGTACTGAGCCGCAAGATGCACAGCAGCGGGAAGGCTCACCTGACCCATCGAGAAGTTCAACACATCATTACTATCCTGGCTGGCTGGCAAGCCATCACTACGCGAGACGAAGCGCTGCATCTGCTCACAGAGGCGGGCCTGGACGCCACCATTTTTGATCCCAGCGAATGGCTAGCTCCTCCCCTCAATAAACTTGTTCAAGAAGAAGCTCCGACCTTTTTCCTCTCTCATAATACCAGCAGACATGCGCGTCTTCTCCGACATAATTTGCCAGCGCCAACGACGCGGCTGATCGGGAGGAAGAAAGATGTTGCAAGGCTCCAGCAGCTATTCGAGCGTAGGGAAATCCGCCTGGTCACGCTGTTTGGGCCAGGCGGGAGCGGCAAAACCCGCCTGGCGCTCTTTGCAGCCGCAGGCATGGTTGAGGCTTTTTCCCAGGGTGTGTGGTTGGTCTCTCTTGCGGGCGTCAGCGATCCTGAGCTGGTGCCGATGAGCATTCTCCAGGCGCTGAATATCACGCCCACGCCTGACCTGACGCCGCTCGCGGGCTTGATTGCGTACCTACGCGATAAACACATGCTGCTGCTACTGGATAATTTCGAGCATGTATTAGCAGCAAAAACTGCTGTTGACAAAATGCTGGTCGCGGCTCCTGATCTCAAAGTGTTGATCACCAGCAGGGAAGTGCTGCACCTCTATGGTGAGTATGAATTCAGCGTTCCTCCTCTGGAAATCCCTGACCCCAGAGCAGAGCCGAAGGTAACAAGGCTGGCGCAATGCGCGTCAGTCCGGCTCTTTCTTGAACGAGCACAGGCAGTACGCCCCGATTTCACGCTGGACGACAGCAACGCGGCGTCTGTCGCGCAGATTTGTGCCAGAGTCGATGGCTTACCGCTAGCTCTGGAACTGGCAGCCGCGCGGATTAAGGTGCTCTCATCGTCTGCTCTCCTCGAACAGCTTACACAGAGCGGGCTTGCTATCCTGACCGGGGGAGCTAGCAATCTCCCCGACCGGCAACAGACGTTGCTCAACACCATCGAATGGAGCTACAACCTGCTCACCCCAGTTGAGCAAAAGTGGTTTCGCCGCCTGGGTGTGCTCACCGGAAACTGGACGCTTGAGGTCGTCGCAACGATGATGCTGGAGCTGGACGCCTGCGAGGAACGTACATCTGACGCCCTGACTCCGGTGGATCTGCTGGAACGCCTGGTGGATAAGAGCCTGCTCATCCGCTCACCGGTCGAGCATGGGCAGATGTACTTTGGCATGCTGAGTACCCTGAGAGAATATGCGCTGGAACAACTGGCAGCCCACGATGAACTGGAACTGGTGCGCGATTGGCATGCCTTCTATTATCTCAGGCAGGCAGAAAAAGCCGAGCTGGGTTTGCGAGGCCCTCAGCAGCTTAACTGGCGGGACAGGGTGATGGCTGAACGGGACAATTTTCGCGCGGCGCTGGAATGGTCGCTGCAGCGGGCCAGAGAGGGCCGGCGCATACGCGGCTTTGTTTCTACCACTCCAAACTGGAAAGTCGCGAACAGCCGGATTCTATCTGCACAGGAGGTGAGCAGTGCGGGATTATCTGCCCTGGAACTCTGCCTGCGCCTGGCAGCGGCTCTGCGCCACTACTGGGAATGGCAGGGACACATGCCAGAGGCTCGCCACTGGCTCAACGCGGCGCTGGCCATTCCGTTTGAGGAAAGCGCCGAGAGGACGGTCCTGGCCGCGCGAGCCAGGGCGCTGAGCGAAACTGGCCGCCTGATCTTTTTGCAAAATCAGAAAGAGGCCGCCCTGAAACTGGTGGAACAAAGTATGGCGCTCTGGAGACAGCTCGACGACAAGCATGGGCTAGCAGGGGCGCTGCTCCATCGCGGTTGGGTAGCACATGGCATGGCCGAGTATGAAGTCGCGCAACAGGCTTATTTTGAAGGCATGGAAATCCTTCCGTTAAACGAGGACCCCTGGCTCTATGGTCAACTGCTCCTTCACGTGGGCGATGCCGCAGCCTTTCTCTCCGACCATGAACAGATGCATGCCTGCCACGCGCGCTGCCGGGAAATCTTTGAGCAAATTGGCGACCGAAGCGCCGTCGCCGATGTCTGGAAAGATCATGGCGGCCTCCTGATGCTGGAGAGCAGATGGGATGAGTCTATCGACTGCCTGCTAAAAAGCATGCGTCTCTGTTACGAGCTGAGCCAGAAAGAATATCTGACAACCGGGCTGGACTTCGTAAGCCTCGCGGTCGGTCTGAGAGAAAAGCCAGATCCGATTACCGCGAGCCTGCACTCGGCCAAAATACAAGGGGCCGCCAATCACGTCATGGAAATGATTGGCTTGAATCCCTGGACCGAAACAGACCCATTTGCGCAAGCAGTCCGCCAGCATATCCGCTCGCGGGTGTCAGAGCAAGAGTGGGAAGCAGCCTGGAGCGCCGGACATGAACTCACGCTGGAGGAAGGGATTGAACTGGCATACAGGCTTGGGCAGGGATTGCCAGAGGAAGCAGGGTAAAGGTATCTCATCCATAGACGCGCGACGGGAAATATGCTATACTAGAGCGCGTAGAATGTGAGCAGGCCATCGCCCGGCCTGGCCAGCATTGCCAGGTTGGTGAACCTGTATACACGATTGGCTCCGAATAATCAAGAGAGAAGATAGGCGAAAGGGGATTCATAACTCATGCCAAAGAAAGGCGAACTCTCAAAGACCGCACGCGCGTCGCTGGCCAACCGCGAAGAGCTTAACCATATGACCAGCCGCATCTGCGCCCAGTGTGGCGAAGCGATCATGCTAAAAGATCTGCAGCCCGTTAAAGTAATGGGTCAGGGAATGAAGTATTATCACAAAGAACACTTTAAGGTGCAATAAATAGCCACCGGCGTTTCCACCAATCAGCAGGAGTTTACTCGCAAACGAGTGTGGAACGCGTGCGCAACAGGAACCGGAGGCAAGCAGCATCGCTGCCAACGAAATTGGCAGCGATGCTGCTTGCCTCCGGTTCCTGTTGGAAATTTCCGGCAGCACACGCTTGACAGTGCGCGCGGAAGCTGGCACAATCGAGTCCAATAAAAAGGCTTGTAGACCGTTTTTCTAAAGGAGATAAATCATGGCGTATTCACCAGATGCTCAGACCACGCTCATAGAAAGCGCAGGACAGGGGAGACAGGTGATCGATGTAGCTTTTCAGGGAGAGCGCGGAGCGTTTGGCGATGAAGCCGCGCGCATCTATTTTCAACAGCGAGAGGAGCACGGTGCCAGGCGGCAAGTCAATCCAGTACCCTACAAAAGTTTCGCCGATGTTTTCCGCGCGGTTGCCGGAGGTGAAGTTGACTACGGGCTGGTGCCGGTCGAGAATTCGCAGGCAGGCAGTATTAATGACGTCTACGACTTGCTGCGCCAGCACGACCTTTTCGTGATCGGTGAGTTCAGTCACGAGGTCAATCAGTGCCTGCTCTGTCTGAAAGGGCAGAAGCTGGAGGATATCAAACGCGTCATCTCGCATCCCCAGGCGCTGGCGCAAAGCGATGTCTTTTTGCGCGAACTGAATGTAGAGGTTGTGGCAACATACGATACAGCGGGAAGCGCGAAAATGCTGCGCGACGAACAGCTCATGGGCGTCGCAGCTATTGCAGCGGCCGGGGCTGCTGAGATCTACGACCTGGAAGTTCTCGCGCGCGATATCCAGACTATTAAAGGCAACTACACGCGTTTTATCGCGTTGGGACGCGAACCCGCGCCCCGCGAGGAGGGTCCAGCCAAAACCATGCTGGTCATGGCCACCTCCCACCAGCCCGGCTCGCTCTACAAATGCCTGGGCTTTCTGGCAGCCAATAACATCAACCTGCTGAAGCTAGAATCGCGCCCCTCGCGCCAGCGTGCCTGGGAATACGTCTTTTACCTGGACTTCGAGGGACACCGCGACGATCCACCGGTGCGCAAAGCCCTGGCGGAGTTGGCAGAGCACACTACTTTCTGCAAAGTCCTGGGCTCGTTCGCCCGGAATGCATAAGCGGGAGAAAGAGATAGATGGATATTCCAGATTTCCAAGCCTATCAGCAAGCATCGCGCAGAACCTGGAACGAAATCCCAACGGATAGCCCTATCGTCTATCCGACGCTGGGGCTTACCAACGAAGCTGGCGAAGTGGCGGGCAAAATCAAGAAGATCTTCCGCGATAAAGGCGGAAAAATCTCCCCGGAGGATCGCGAAGCGCTCAAGTACGAACTGGGCGATGTGCTCTGGTATCTTACCCAGATCTGCACAGAGCTGGATCTCACCTTGCAAGAAGTGGCTGCAGCGAATATTGAAAAGTTGGCTTCTCGCCTGGCACGCGGCCAGATTCACGGCGATGGGGATAAGCGGTAAATTTTCCTTTTCAATAGCGTTGTGCCTATGGTATACTCTTACTAAGAACAAGTGCGGTGCTGAACAAAGGAGCATTTGATGCCCAAAGAGAAATATCGCTTCGTGACCTATACGTTCACATTCGATAATCCACGGCACAGAAGAATATTCTCCATCTTCTGGCACGGTTTTCTGCTGGTTCTGCTCTGTCTTACCTTGCTCGCGCCTTTGATTTCTTCTGCCCTCAGCCCCTTACAAGAAGGGATCGTCGTCGGCCTCATCGGCATGGCGTTCTTCTTTACCAGCCCTGTGTTCAAAGCGCTGCGGCAAGTGCCTGCGGTGAAGGCAACGGCATGGGTGATTCTTCTTGGTATAGAATGCCTGGCCTTTGCTTTCGCCGGGCTGAAACAGCCTTCGCTCTTTTTGGAGTTTCTCATGATGGTGAGCGGTGCCTGGCTTATCTCGATGCAGGTCTATACGGTGCTTCGATCCAGGAAACACGTCTAGAGATATGCAGAGAACGGCGGCGAGGGTAATTGCCTGGCGCGTCCCATGAGGTCTGTTCCATTCTACGGCAGCTTCACTATCGAGGGTTGCAAAGCTGCCGTAGAAATGATGTTTACTGTCGCTTGATCTTCAGCGTATTCACAAAGTTTGCGGCCAGCAGCTCGTAGGCTTCTGATTGATACTCCTCAACCTTGCCAGCGTCGCAGAGCGAGGTCAGAACGGGATCGATAGGTAGTTGAGCCAGCAGGGGCGAGCCGGTCATGTTCACCAGGTCGGGGCCGTTGCTGGGACCGAAGATCTCGTAGCGTTCGCCATCAGGCGCCTGGAAGTAAGCCATATTCTCCACCACGCCAACGATCACGCCCTTGAGCTGGCGTACCATATTAATGCACTTCTTGACAACCATCGTGGCCAGCAGCTGCGGCGACGAGACGATAATAATGCCATCAACTGGCAGAGCCTGGAGCACGGTCATCGGCGCGTCGGATGTGCCGGGCGGCAGGTCGATCAGCAAATAGTCAAGGTCGCCCCAATCGACATCGCTGTAAAATTGCTTCAACGCGCTGGAAACCATAGGGCCGCGCCAGACTACAGGATCGCTCTCGTTTTCCAGGAACATATTCATCGACATGATCTTTATGCCGCCCAGACTGCGCAAGGGATCGATTCCTCCGCTAGGTGACTTCATTGGCTGACCCTTTGTGCCAAACATGCGTGCGATGCTAGGGCCGGTGATGTCGCCATCCAGGATGCCCACTTTCAAGCCCTGGCGGCGCAGTGAAACGGCCAGCAAGCCAGTGACCAGCGACTTGCCGACGCCCCCTTTTCCGCTCATGATCGCGATCACCTGTTTGATTTTCCGGTCAGGACTTGCTGAAGCCATAGTCAGAGGAATGCCACGACCAACCGGCGCTTTTTTGGGAGTAACCGATATCGGCTCGCCCCGGATAACCGCGTTCAGATCCTTGAGCAGTAGTTCCTGCTTCTCCGGGGTAAAACGATGGGTGCGCGCACCACCCGCGATGCTTTCGCGTGAACCGACTGCGCAGGCTGTGCAGGGCAAGCCGTGCCCATGAAAAACCTTTACCGTCTCCGGGTGCTTCGTCACCACATCATGGATAATCATCTCGGACGTAATCGTGTCCATTTCCGCCATATCCCTTATCCTCAAGCAAGGTGCCGGGCGCTTGCCCAGGCGCCTGTCTCTCTCCTTGTAGAGCTAAATGAGTTAAAACAGGTTTCAGAAAAATAAATCCGACCTCTATACTCAGATATTACAATTATATCACATCTATGCTCATCTGCTACCCCTCTTTTCTCTGTTTCAGAGCCATTGAGGAGTCATCCTTCGTCATCGCGCCCCGCGCCTACAGCGCTTGTGACAGATGCTCGCGTCGATGGTCCGTGCATCAACCACGCACCTATCATGACACGCGAGCCGCTAATGTAGCAGGGTCAGGGAAAAGAGATGTATACGGCTCATGTAATAGGGTCCATACGGTAAAGCGGGCAAGATCAAGGCGCTGGCCGTGCGCGCTGAGTCGAGCGTGATGGAAAGAACGTAGATATAGACAGCGTGTCGATCTATCCCATACGGGCTATAGCGGTAGCTTGCGCTCAAGCCGTTTAATGGACCATCGTACCAGTCTGGCACGGTCACATCTGACACTGTTGTAGAACCATCCGTGTAGCGAACAGTGATCGAGCTGCTGACCGACCCCCAGCTTGAGGCCACAAGAAGAAACGCCTGGCGATAATTGCCCGGCGTCAACGGGATGGTCTGTCCTGAGGCGATAACATTGTCGTTGGTCCTCGGCGCGTTGTTCGGAAATAGGTACACTACGCCCTGTACAGTAATCAGGCCGCCGGACGGGAGTTCGTTCGCCGGGTAGGAGTATCCTGAGCCATCAAAGTTCGCCTGCCCAGGAAAGCTCCCAATGCCTTTGTTATTGAAGAAAGAGGTGAGGGACACCTGGAC
>DATGKW010000162.1:0-17347 GCA_035294465.1 Ktedonobacteraceae bacterium
TGCGGGTGATGGACAATAATCGCAGCCGTGGATTGTTCGGGCATCAGCTGGTAGGCATCTGTCAACTCGACGCCGATGGTTGTGCTGGCAGGCAGCA
This sequence comes from Ktedonobacteraceae bacterium, assembly GCA_035294465.1. GTDB lineage: Bacteria > Chloroflexota > Ktedonobacteria > Ktedonobacterales > Ktedonobacteraceae > Paraktedonobacter. The sequence continues at coordinate 98 of DATGKW010000162.1, forward strand.
CTTGAAAGACCTTCGCGTGATCTTCCAGGTCAGGGATCGCTGGATAGCCCCAGCTATAGCGCCGGCCCTGCTCGCCGCTCAATCCCAACTCCCGCCGCACCAAGCGGTTAGTATACTCGGCCAAAGCCTCGGCCATCTCGACCGCGAGGCCATGCATATAGTAAGCCTCCGAATAGTTGGCGGCATCTTGTAACTGCTGAATGGCCTCGCTGGCTGCCTGGCCCATCGTGACCACTTGCAGAGCTACCACATCGATTTTGCCGCTTTCAACCGAGGCAAAGTAGTCAGCCAGGCAGAGGCGGTCGCGTTCACGCTGTCTGGGACAGCGCAGACGCGTGGCCTCTTGCAGCACACCATTCTCTTTCCATGCCTGGTGATCGTAGATGATCAGTTCGTTGCCGCTCGACTGGCAGGGGAAGTAGCCGTAAACGACGCGCGGCTGCAAGTAGCGTTGCTGGCGAGCCGTGCGCAGCATACGCTCCAGGCGCGGCTGAAATTCTTCTTCGGCCAGACGCCGGAATTCTTCACCGTGAGCCTTGCCGCCCCAATGCAGGCGATAGAGGGTGTTGAGATCGATGCACTCCGCTACATCCTCCAGGCCGATGCGTTCCAGCACGCGCGGTCCCCAGAATGGCGGGGTGGGAATCGGCACGTCGCGCCTGATTGCGTCCGATGGACGCGTGTCCTCGTCTCTGGAAACTTCTGATCCAGCTTTTGCTGCTCTGGCCAGCTTCAGGCGCTCGTGTAACGCCTCTTCGCTGATCTTTGCCACAAAGGCTGCGCGCTGCTCAGGAGTGCCTGTCAGTTTATCAACGATCTCCAGCCCCTCGAAGGCATCGCGTGCGTAGAAGACACCGGGCGCGTAAGGCAGGGGTGTCGAGTCGGGAGTCTGCTCATCGACAAAAAGGATGCGCCGCCCATAGGAGCGATTGATGGCCGCGCCGCCTACAATCACTGGGAAGTTCAGGCCGCGTTTATGCAGCTCTTTCACACACAGCGGCATCTGCTTCGACGTGCTAACTAGCAACGCCGAGAGGCCGATAGCATCGGCTTTGACCTCAATGGCCTTGTCCAGAATAGTGTTCAGGGGCACCTGCTTGCCAAGATCGTAGACCGTGTAGCCATTGTTGCTCAGGATAGTATTGACCAGGTTTTTGCCGATGTCGTGGACATCGCCGAAGACCGTCGCCAGCACAACCTTGCCCTTGGTATAGCCCGCCTTACGCTCCAGGTAGCCCTCCAGACGAGCTACCGCGCGCTTCATCACCTCCGCCGATTGCAGCACAAAGGGCAGGATCAGCTCCCCGGCTCCGAAGCGATCACCCACGTCCTTCATAGCTGGCAGCAAGACCGTATTGAGCACGCTCACCGCCGCCTCGCCCTTCGAGATATGCTGTTCGGTGGCTCGCTCGGCAATGGCCTGGTCAATGAGATCCTCAATACCTTCTTTGCGTCGATGCAGGATCTGCCAGTGCAGACGCTCAAAGGTGTTCAGCCCCTCGGTAGGATCGGCTTTCGCTCCGGCCTCGCCACTCTGCGGCTCGTGGGCCTCAAAATAAGAGATATAGCGCGGCAGAGCCTCGGGACGATTGTAGATCAGGTCCTCAGCCAGCCGACGTTGCTCCGCATCGATTTCGGCGTAGGGGGTAATGTGCGTCGGATTGACAATCGCGGTGTCCAATCCGGCCTTGACCGCGTGGTAGAGAAAAACGCTGTTCAGGACCGCGCGGGCGTGCGGCTTGAGGCCAAACGAGATATTGCTCACACCCAGGATCGTCAGCACACCCGGCAATTCGGCCTTGATGCGTTTGATCGCCTCCAGCGTCTCGATAGCCGCAGTTTGCAGATCCTCCTGGCCCGTAGTAATCGGAAAGGTCAGCGTATCGAAGATCAACGCATTAGGAGCCAGACCATACTCGTTGACGCAGATATCGTAGATTTTATGCGCGATCTCCACCTTACGTTCGCAGGTCTTGCCCATGCCAACTTCATCAATCGTCAGCGCCACCAGGGCTGCGCCATGTTCGATAGCCAGGGGAACGACGCTCTCGATGCGCTGGCGGCCATTCTCCATATTGATCGAATTGATCAGCGCGCGCCCAGGATAGATCTCCAGCGCAGCTTTGATCACATCCGGCTCGGTTGAATCGATCACTAGAGGTGCTTCGATGCCCATAGAAAGCTTCTTGACGGTTCTGGCCATCTGCTCAGCCTCATCGGTGCGCTCAGTCAGAGCCACAGAGATATCGAGCGCGTGCGCGCCGCCCTCTACCTGTTCGCGGGCGATTGCCAGCAAGGTGTCGTAATCATCGTTTAGCAAAGCCTGCTTTGCTTTGCGGCTGCCCGTGGCGTTGACGCGCTCACCGATCAGCAACGGCGCTGGATTCTGCACAAGCGAGGTTGCGCGAATCCCGCTGGTAACAAAAGGCAGAGAGATACGTTTGAAGTCCTTCTGAGCAATGTTTTCCTCTGCCTGCGGTCGCGGCTTGCGCGGCGCATTACGGCAGGCTTTCACGATCTCGCGCATATGCTCGTGGCTATTGCCACAGCAACCGCCAATGATATTCACACCAAACTCGGTAACAAACTCGCGCAGGGCTGCGGCCATCGCCTCCGGCGTCATGGGATAGACCGCACGGCCATTCTCATTCAGTGGAATGCCTGCGTTAGGCAGCGTTGAAATGGGCAACGGGCAGTTTTCGGAAAGATAGCGCACCGGCTCGCGCATATGCTCCGGGCCGGTTGAGCAGTTCAGGCCGATGATATCCACGCGCAGGCCGAGCAGAGTATTCATGACCGCAGCGATATCTGTGCCTAGCAGCATACGCCCGCTTGTATCCAGCGACACTTGCGCCTGAATTGGCACCGTGATACCCGTCTCGCGCATCGCGCGGCGCATACCGGTAATTGCGGCACGCACCTCCAGAATATCCTGGCTGGTCTCAATAAGCAGTAGATCCACGCCGCCCTCTAGCAAGGCCGCAGCCTGCTCGCGGAAGACCTCGGCGAGCTGCTGATAGGTGATATTGCTCAGGGCAGGATCATCGGCCGAGGGCAGCATGCCAGTAGGGCCGGTCGAACCAGCCACAAAGCGGGGCTGTTCGGGTGTGCTATAGCGATCGGCCAGGCGGCGAGCCAGTTGCGCCGCCTTCAAATTGATCTCATGCGTATACTTGCCCAGCCCGTACTCTTCCAGCTTCAAGCGGCTGCCCATGAACGAATTCGCCTCCAACACATCGCAGCCAACCTCCAGAAAGCCAGCCTGAATCTCCTCAATCACTGAGGGCTTGCTTATAAGAAGATACTCATTGCATCCTTCAGTGGCCTGCCCTCCATAATCCTCTGCAGTGAGCTGATAGCGCTGGATATTCGTGCCCATGGCTCCATCGTAGATAATGACACGTTGAGCGAGGGCGTCAAGGAATCTGCTCATGGATCTATCCTCCAATCTATCCCCTGAGGAGTGTTCATGGGCCTGAATGAAATGCTAGTCTGGCTGAACGTCAGGGCTATATTTATGTGTATGTGACAGCAAAATGATTGTTCAAGCGGCGGAATCAGGAATTGAGACTTCCATTAGTTGCACCAGGCTTTCTAGCAGACGCTAAATCACGTTCCGGGGGGCATCCCCTGGCCTGGATGGCCGGGTAGAGTTACCCTTCTTCATTTCCCGGAATGCTTGTACTGCGATGATCACCCTTTATCCTTACCAGGCACTAGCCATCTGCTTCAATAGCCTTCATTCTATCGCGTCCTTTCACTCTACTACTTATCCACCTTGATCCTTCACTATTTGCGAGAAGAGACTACTCGCCTATTCTGCCAACGCGTTTACCAGTTCGCGACAGAAATCAGGAATATCGGCGACAACGCGACCCCAAACCATATTACCCTCGCGGAAAGCCGGCACATCAATCCACGTACCACCGGCATTGTTGATATCGTCTTTGATTGCTGTGGTGCCGGTGGCCCTGCGCCCGCGCATGATGCCGGCGGAGATCGGCACCCAGCCAGCGTGGCAGATCGCACCGATAATCTTGCCCTGCGCGTCCATCTCGCGCACCAATTGTAGAACGCGAGGATTGCGGCGCAACTTATCGGGCGCCCAGCCGCCAGGAATGACCAATCCATCAAGCTCGCTGGCCGATGGGGCCTCTTCCACGCCTACATCCGGTGTAATCTCCAGGCCATGTTTGCCGTGGAGCGTCTCGTTCGTAATGCCAATTGAAATTACACGCGCACCCTCTTCCTGCAAACGCATCAGGGGCACCCAGTATTCCAGATCCTCAACTTCCGGGCCGACCAGGTAGCCGATGGTCTTGCCCTGTAAGCGCAGTGTGCTCACGCTGTGGCTCCTTCTCTCCTTCAAGCATGGATGGTAGACACATTACCCTGTCATTATATCACGAGCATGGTACAGAGACATCTGTCTGGAGGGTCCATTGGTGCTAGATGGGAGCTTCTGCCAGCACCATTCCCTTGTCGAAAATGAATCGTTATGGTTTAATAACGGAAAACATCAGCAGATTCTGGGCAGCACAATGGGAGTGTCGCTCCAGCTTGGAGGAGAAAAACGTTGAGTACTCAGGGGCGACCGCAGCGAATCGCGGTGTATCCGGGAAGTTTCGATCCACTAACCAATGGGCATCTCGATATCGCGCGGAGAGCAGCGCGGCTCTTTGACACGCTGGTTATTTCGGTCTATGCTTTCCCAGAGAAAAATGTGCTCTTTACCGTCGAAGAGCGCCTGGATCTCTGGCATAAGGTGATCGCCGACGAGCATTTACCCAACGTGCGCATAGATATGTTTACCGGCCTGCTTACAGATCATGTACGCGCGCTGGACGGACAGGTGATTGTCAGAGGATTGCGTTCGCATAATGATTTTGATGTGGAGTTTAATCAAGCATTGATGTATCACAAACTGGCCCCCGAGATCGAGATCGTTTGCCTCTTCACCAATCTAGAGCAGCTCTTTATTAGCTCTTCGCTGCTCAAAGAGGTCACCAGACTGGGCGGCAAAGTAGACGATATGTTGCCCCCTGTTGTGATACAGGCATTGCAGGAAAAATTTGGGAAGTAGCGCGTTTTTTGTAGAAACAGGTGGGATGGAGCCAGAGCGTGGATATATTGTACCTGGTTGATCGTCTGGAAAACCTGATCGCGAGCAGCCGCCGGATGCCGCTGATGAATCAGATCATCATTAAAGAGCCGGACATACTGAATATCATTGACCAGCTGCGCACCACGATTCCTGAAGAGATCAAACAGGCCAGGCGCATCATTCAGGATAAAGAGCGTATCCTGGCCCAGGCGCAGGCAGAGGCCAACGCGCTGCTTGCCCGTGCTCGCAACGAATCGGAACAGGCGGTTAACCGCGAAGGGTTGCTCAAAGCCGCCGAAGCACGCTCGCAGGAGCTGGTCAGGCGAGCCGAAGAAGCAGCAGAACAGTTAAAGAATGAAGCCGATGGCTATGTTATTGAGACACTGCGCGCCCTGCGCGACCATTTGAGCAGTATCGAGACCGACATCGGGCGCTCGATACTCAGCATCGAGAAGGGTCTGGCCAGCCTGGAAAGCGGGCCGGAGAATGTGACCGGAGACGAGGAGCAAGACGTGGCTATGAATCCTGTGCCCCGGCGTGCCTCCCTGGCCGCCGATACTGTAGGTGGACCATTCTATGCTCAGGAAGAAGAGGATTGGATCGAGAACAGGGACGAGCATATGAGCGGAAGCCGGGATGTGTCGTCACGGCAAGGACGCGGCTACGACAACAAGGCTTGATTTTTGGTCAAACCTCCCCTATAATAGTTGGGCATGCACCGAAAGCTGCCCACGATTGCGCCGCACTATTTCGATAGGCAACAATTCGCTCGACCTGTAGAAACATTGAGAGGATTTGAGATGGATGCAATGCTTTTTAACGTGGCGCAACTTATGAAGTCCCCTGTTGGATCTTCGTTCGTGACGGACTTTCAAGAAAGTGGCGAGATAACACTCGACAACGATCTCAAGGTGGCGGGACCGATCTCAGGGCACACACGTATGCGCCGCACTAACCAGGGCTTGCTTGTTGATGGCTGGGTGGATCTGACACTTGAACTCTCTTGCACGCGCTGTTTGAAAGATTTCCAGCAGCCGATGCATGTGACTTTTGAAGAGCAGTTTTATCCAACCGTCGATGTAGTAACTGGCATGCCATTACCAGCCTTTGATGAGGAAGAGATCTTTCCTATCGACGACCACCACCAGGTGGATCTGACCGAAGCGGTGCGCCAGAACGTTCTCACCGCACTGCCGATGGTGACAATTTGTCAGGAGGACTGCAAGGGCCTCTGTCCACAGTGTGGCAAGGATCTCAACTTTGGCCCTTGCGATTGCAAACCAGAGACGGATATTCGCTGGCACGCGCTGGAAAAGCTGTTGCAAAACGGATTACAGCCATAGTCGGCGCACCGACATGAGCATGTTATAGTAACATCTGGTATGCCTGGTCACTCCACCACATGGCATACTGGCGGAACAGGAGAATTGAACGAATGGGAGCGTTACCTAAGCAGCGCGTTTCACACGCTCGGCAGGGCGAGCGGCGCGCGCACCATCATCTGACCCTGCCCCAGCTGGTGGCATGCCCAAACTGCCGCAAGCCTCGCCGGGCACATCACGCCTGCCCACACTGCGGTATGTATCGCGGGCACAGGGTGTTTTATCCGAAAGAGAAAAAGCAGTAATGTTCTGTAAAGAGGCGGGATACCAAACATTCCCAGCCTCTTTTTTATACAAGAGACAATAAGAATGACGACCAGAATTGCCTTTCTTTTTCCTGGGCAGGGCAGTCAGGTAGTAGGTATGGGGGCTGATATTTTTGCGTCTTCGCCGGCGGCTCGTCGCGTCTTTGAGAGTGTTGACGAGGCGCTGGGTTTCTCACTCAGCCAGATCTGTTTCACTGGACCCGAAGATACTTTGCGCGAGACGATTAACGCGCAGCCCGCAATCGTCACTGTAAGCCTGGCTCTTCTCGCAGCGCTGCAGGAGGCCCTTGCCGAACAAGCGCCGGCTGCTCTTCCTTCCTGGACGCATCCACTTACCCCCGCTTTTACGGCCGGTCATAGCGTGGGGGAGTATGCCGCCCTGGTAGTCTCCGGCTCGCTCGCGCTGGCCGACGCAGCTCGCCTCGTGCGCGAACGCGGACGCCTGATGCATCACGAAGGCACGCTCTGCCCCGGCAGTATGGCCGCGATCATCGCCATGGATGAGGCCACCGTGCAGAAAATTTGCGAAGAGGCCACAGTTCAGGCCAGTACACACAAAAATGGTTTGCATCCCGGCGAGGGTCAGGTAACTATCGCCAACTACAATGCCCCCGGCCAGTTGGTAATTTCGGGCGAGTCGAAAGCTCTCAATCTGGCGATAGCGCTGGCTAAAGAACGGGGAGCCAAACGGGTCATGCCCCTCTCGGTGAGCGGAGCGTTCCACTCGCCCGTCATGCAGCCGGCGATAGCCGGGCTGGCACAAGCAATCGCAGCTACACCTGTCGGCGACGCGCAGATTCCGCTGATCGGCAATATCCTGGGTATGCCTCTGACGAATGCTCAGGATATTCGCGAGGAGCTATCTCAGCAGATTGCTGCATCGGTGCAATGGACTCGCAGCGTCGAATACCTGGTGAGCGAGGGCGTGACCACGTTTATCGAGATCGGTCCGGGCCAGGCTTTGACCGGCATGGTCAAACGCATTGCCAGAGGCGCTGCGCTGATAAACGTCAGCAGTGAAGCTGACATTTCCAGGGTGGCTAGTACTCTTGGTCAGGTACCCCACTCCTGAGCCGCGACTATGTAGATCGTGCTAGAATATACTTGACAACCTTCTACGCAAGAGCGACAATGCGATGCAGAGAAGAGAATCAGTTCATCCCGTCAATTGCCGGATATGGGGCTATCTGGACAACACTCAACTCTCTGGAAAGGGCACCTGATGGCAAATGAAACGCTGGGAGTCGTGCGGATTGCACCGCAAGTACTCTCAACCATCGTTACAAACGCAGCGCTGGAGATCCCAGGCGTAGTGCGGATGGCCCAACCTCAAGACCAATGGATACGCTGGCTGGGACACAATGTACCCCACCAGGGCGTTTCTTTGACCGTAAAGGAGAATACCGTCTCGGCTGACCTCTATCTCGTAGTAAAAATGGGAACCGACATCGTCAGCGTGGGTACCGCCGTCCAGGAAGAAGTCGCCGCTGCCCTTGAGCATATCGTAGGCATGCAGGTCCAGGAAGTGAATGTCTACATCCAGGATGTAACATAAGCTCTGCCTGACCACTCAGCATTTGAGTGGCCGACCAGACAATGTACGAGTGTATACTGGATAGCGTAACAAACACACCAATTCATACAAACTACCGGAGAGCTTTTCGACAGTTCAGAGAAGATAACCACACGAGGAAAGTATGCCAATAGGGATACGCAGACAGGCGCGGATGATCGCGCTGCAAACACTCTACGAATATGATACCGCGCACCACGCACCTGAGGAGGTCTTGCAGCGTCACATTGAGGAGCGCCACCTGCAACCTAAAGTGGTGGAATACGCGAATGAACTGGTCGTGGGTGTTTGCAACCATCTGGCAGATATCGATGCCCATATCCAGAGTGCGGCCCGTGAATGGCCATTACAACAAATGGCGCGCGTGGACAAGAACATTCTCAGGCTTGCAATCTACGAAATTCTGTTTAATAATACGGTACCAGCGAAGGCGGCCATCAATGAAGCTGTGGAACTCGCCAAGCTCTTTGGCAGTAACACTTCCAGCCGGTTTATCAATGGCGTCCTTGGTACAATATTTAACCGGGCACAACAACAGCCCACCCCTATTGCTGAAAGCGAGGTGAAATAGTGGCAACCGTTTCTGAGCGTCTCAAAAAGATTATTGTGGATCAGCTTGGCGTTGATGAGAGCGAGGTCGTTCCCAGCGCTTCTTTTGTTGAAGATCTCAACGCAGATTCCCTGGACCTGGTCGAGCTGATTATGTCCCTGGAAGAGGAATTCAAGCTGCAAATCTCAGATGAAGACGCCGAAAAGATCACAACTGTTCAGGAGGCTGAAGATTATATAGAAGAGCACCTGAAGTAATTCATTATTCTTTTCCACACATCCTGAACTGCATACGTGGTGGGATATTCTGCCGGGCAGGTTCTTTCTATCTTGCCCGGCGCAATACCTCACCAATGAGAAAAAGACGTTCCTCTCGTTTTGTTGTTCTTCCGTTTTTCCATGTCACAATCTTCACTGGTCGTGCATCTTAGTAATTGGAAGCGCAATCTCATAGATGCGCGAAGAGCTAAAGAGTAGGTCGTGGACACATTGCCAGCCGCGCAGGCGGTGGAAGTACTCATTTCTAAATACGGCAAGCTGGTCTTCCATACAATCTATGGCCTGACCGGCGATTGGGAAGAGAGCCAGGATCTGACCCAGGATACATTCCACCAGGCTCTGAAAGCGATTGATGCGGCGCGCGCAAAAAGCGGCGAGCATTTTTCCGACAAAGCCTGGCTGCTGCGTATTGCTCTCAATACGGTGCTGATGCAGCGCCGCCGGCATGGCCTGTTCCATTTTATTCCTTTTTCACGCTTATCTAAACAGAAACAGGTGGGTGAGCAGGCTGAGGCATATGCCTCGACGCTCGATGGCCTGCATGAACGCGCGGCAGTGGTTCAGCCCACTGGCTACGGAATCACGGAGAGCGAGGATCTGGCAACCCTGGTCGCCGAACAGGACGCGGTCAGGCGCACCCTGGCCCGCTTGAGTGAGCCACTGCGCGTCTGCCTCATACTCTCGATCATTGGGCAGTTCTCTAACAGTGAGATCGCCTCGATGCTTAATCTGGCGGAGACCGCGGTTCGCCAGCGCCTGGTGCGAGCGCGCAAGCAATTTCAAGAGTTATATCGGTTGGAAAATGGTGAGGAGGTCTACGATTTGACCTCGGAAACGTCTGTAGCCCGGCCTGCGGAGGCCAATGCAGAAAATCAGCAGTATCGTACTGAACGCGTTGAGAGCCGTGAACTGCACACATCCAGGCAGGCTCACCCCTCAGCGAATTGGAGGAATCATGCGGAACGACTCTATCGAAACCCTGCTGTTACGCCACTACGGTAGCGCAGCTCCGGTTCCTGTGAACCTGGAACAGCAGCTGAAAATGATGGTTCACAGAGAAGCTGCCCGGCAGCAAACCGTAAGCAACTGGAACCAGCGCCGCATCAGCCGCCGCAGAGTTCTCCAACTGGTAACGTTTAGCGGTGCAAGCGTGGGCGCCGCAGTGGCTGTTGGCATCAACACCCTGCACAATACGCTCACGGCACATACCGTCAGAAGACCAGCATATTCTTTGTAGGTAGATTACTGCGAAGGCATCTGTCTATGCTGACGCTTGCAAAAAATACAAAGCTGTATATTCTACAGTGTTCAGAAAGGACCGTCCATCATGTTTGGAGGATTTCACGCCTGGGACCTGATCATCGTTCTCGTTATCGCTCTGCTGATTTTTGGCCCGAAAAAGCTCCCAGAGATGGGGTCGGCTATCGGTAAGAGCATCAAGGAGTTCCGTAAGGGCATGAACGAGCTTTCTAACCCCGACATCCCCAGAAAGAGCGAACTGAGCGCTCCCAAAGAGATGCATAGTGAAACCAGCACATTCTCTGCCAGCAAGGACACTCCTGGCGAAACCAGTCCATCTTATACCAGCGAAGAAGCCAGCGCGCAGGCCCCGAACGATTAGGGCCTGCCGCCTGCACTGGCTTGGAGAGAAGATATGGCAACCAGAAATGTAGAGGAAGATCCACTGGAGGCACTGGGCAACCTCTTCTCCGGTGGTGACGAAAACACAGACCCCGATGATCCCTCAGCCATGACGCTGGTGGAACACCTGGAAGAATTGCGCTGGCGCATCTTCAAATCGTTGATCGCCATTGTGGTTTTCTCGATTGTAGCCTTCATCTTCCATGTGCAGCTCATGAATTTTCTTACCTGGCCTCTGCCCCCGGGCTCAAACGTTCTGGCGGGACATACAGGTGACAAGCTGGTCGTTACCGGCGTCGGGGAGGGTTTTACTACGTATCTGCTGGTATCTCTCGCCTTCGGCTTTCTTGGAGCTCTCCCGGTGATTCTGTACCAGCTCTGGGCCTTTATCTCCCCCGGCCTCTACGCCCATGAGAAGAAGCACGCCGTCCCGTTCATCATTGCCGGCCTGGTTCTTTTTGTGGCCGGTCTGGCCCTGGGTTACGTCGTTTTACAATATCCAATCCACTGGCTGATCAATTTTGCATCCGACAATTTTACCACCCTGATCTCGGCAGGCAACTACTTTACGTTTATCGCATACTTCATGCTGGCGTTCGGGATTGTGTTTGAGATCCCGCTGGTCTTAACCTTTCTCTCGATCATTGGGATGATCACGGCGGAAACGTTGACCAGAAAACGCGCGGTCGTACACGTGAGTATGTGGATTGCTGCGACGGTCCTTACGCCTGGCGCAGACCCCTATAGCCCGGTGATCCTGGGCGCGGCCATGTCCTTCCTGTTCGAGCTATCCATCATCTTTATCAAGGTTAGCCAGCGCATGCGCGAACGCAACGAGGCCGCTGCATAGTCCCTGTTACGTTTGTTCACAAGATAGATTGAGGGCAATCAAGGCAAAACAGCCTTATGATTGTCCTCAGTCATGTATGTGAGGGGAAGTTTTGACCTCTTCCTGCCGAATCGACCCCAGAGCAACACAATTGTCGCCAGGTAACAGGCGGCCGCGCCAATAAACAGTGGCCCGTAACCAGCATACACAATAATCAATCCTCCCAGCGAGGAGGTAATTGCCCAGGCTACTTGATAGCTCGCCTGATAGGCGCTGTTGGCAATCCCCCGATGTTGTTCTTCAACTTCTTCCATTGAAAAGACCTGCAGCACGCCTTGAGACATGTCCATCAGGCCCTCACGCAATGGGTAGAGGCCGGTTGCCAGAGGTAGAGAACCGGTGAGGCCAATTGTGAGCAGAAGAGGCAGGCTGGAGAGGCGTGTCAGGATAATCGAATTGACGCGACCCAGCCGGCGAGCAAGCCAGGGCGCGCATAGAGTAGTCAGCGCGGTGAGGCCGTTGGCAGCTCCATCCGCCAGACCGAAAAGCTCCGACGAGGCGTTGAGGTGACGCACAAAGAAGAGATTGAAATACGGAATGATCAGGCCGGCTCCCAGACCTGTCAGCGTCTGCACCAGGATCAGGGCTACAAAAGGGCTGAGTATCAGCATACGTAGATAGGCCGGCCGTATCCAGCGGCGCGTGGAGGCTAGCCATATACGCCAGGGCAGCGACCTCCGACCACGCGCAAAAGGTCTTCTCTCACGAATCACTTGCGGACGGTCGTTGCTGAGCAAGAACAGGGGAATAAAACTCGGAATGGCAATCAGCCCAGCAACCAACATGGAGAGCTGGTATGAACGTGGCTCCGCCTGGCCAGCCAGCAGCCAGTTGACCCGAGGAGAGAGCGGAGCCATCCACCATAAGCTGTGCGCGAACCAGATGGGCAAAGCCCCTCCCAGGACCTCACCCAGCACCACTGCAATCTGGGTGAGCGCGATATTCAGGCTGAACAGATCCGGGCGTTCGAGGGGCAAACTGTTGCGAGTCAAAAAAGGTGCGTTGATCACCAGGGAAAAGGCTGTGCCTACACCGGTAAGAAAAGCACACACAAATAAAGGCCCCGGCTGGCGGAAGAGAATCGCTCCGATTCCCGCCACGCCGATTAGCAAGCTGGAGCCAATCAAGATCCCTTTTCCACTCCAGCGATCAATGCAGACACCGGCCGGGAAGATCGCCAGGCCCGCCCCAATGGTGCCAACAAAAAGAATCGCTCCGACAAAATCCGCCTTGTAACCCAGCGAGGTCAGGTAGAGGTTATATAACACCAGGAAGATGCCGGTGGTCATGCCACTGAGAGCGTTGCTCAACAGGTAGAGGCGGGCATTGCGCTGAAAACGGCCAAATTGTCGTAGATATTCGATGCCACGCTGCATAAGACGGGCGAGGTTCAGCGAGCCGATTGGGTAATGACGATCTCTTGTTCCAGGGGCCGTTCCTCTTCTCTCCTCTCTACATCCCCGGCGTCTCTCCCCTCTGCGACTTCGGACGGCGCGCGCTCAACCAGAGTAGCATATTCGGGGAAAATGGGAGATTTCCTCCTCCGACCGGGCAGGAAGAAAGCTCTGGCCATAGCTTTCACCATCTCGCTGCGCGCGCGAACCTCGATGGCAACGTTCGCTACGCGATTGCTGCCCTGCTCAACTTTCTCTTCGATGGTGCCGGCTCTGGCAGACAGCCCGTCAACCATGCCGGGCACCCGGCTCACGACCGAGATAATCTTGTTATCGGCTATTCCCTGCGGCAGGGTCTCGCCACGCTGCGAAGCAGTTAGTGCTTCATTGAGCTGATTGACCAATGGGCGAATTCGTTTGATCAGTTCTGCCTTCTCGCGCACCCAGGAAAAGCCGAACATCAAAGCTGCGGCCAGAACCAGATTCAGAAGCATTGAGATAAAAAGATAGCATGCCAGGATAATTGCCGCTGCCTGCCCCCAGGGCGCCACAGCGCCGAGTAGCGTATGGTTCATCTTATTCACCTCCGCCGGCAGCTTCAATCATCTGCATCTGCTGCCGCCTGCGTTCCTCGGCACGTGTTCGCGCGTGTCCTCTGCCCAGAAAGACTTTGAGCATCTGCCGACTCGCCAGTATCAAAGCGGTGGCCCGTATCCCTGGAGCGAGCGCATACTCCGTAGTCAGATGTGCGGCCGTGGCTACTACCCCGGCAGTCCTGCCGGCATGATGCGCTGTCTCTTTCACCTTCTCGGCGGTCTCTTTCGCCACCTCAACTGTCTCCGTAGCTGAACTGAGCAGCGGCTTCATTTCGTTGCGCATAACTGCTATCGTTCGTATCAACATTACCACAGCGTAGATTAGCAGGGCGGTTGCAAATAACGAGAAAAAGGCCAGAATGATCAAGATAATGTAGAGCACGGTCAAAAGACGTCCGAAAATGCCCGCAACGATCAGGCCCCCCACCAGTATAAAGAGCAAGATAGCCCCTATGATTTCTGCATAGCGCAACGCACGTCGCATAGAACACCTCTCAATAATTTTTTCGCCGCTACTTGGATTATAGCCTACAGGGCTAAAGAGTTCTACCCACTTTGCCTTACTGGCTTGCGATAAAAGTGAGTCTGCCTCTCACAACCCGCGTCATCTCTCGCCTGAGATTTGCACGCGGCTTTGCCATGCATTGGTTTCATGAGATTGTGAAACGAGCGAGAGCTGCAGGCGCGTATACACATCACAACCGAATTCAGGCATGTTCTGAATAAACACTCAAACAGATGTGCAGGGGAAACGCTGAAATACTCCAATACGTGCTATATGTAGGAAGAAACAAGGAGGAAAAACGATGTTCTCTCTCATTCTGGCATCTGGAGTCACCATCAATATTGGTGGTCATGTCTGGTCTTTCAGTTTGAACTTTCTCGTCTACTTGCTTATGGCAGCCATTATAGGCTCTGTAGCTGAGATCATTCTTGGCTGGCGCGCGCCTCTGGGCATCATTGGGGCGATAGTCGCGGCGCTGGTAGGCATCTGGTTGATGACGCAAGTCATCATCATCTCAGGGGTCGGGGATTATAATATTCCCACCACGCCACCGATTCCCCTCATTCGCTCGCTGGTTGGCGCGATCATTCTGATTGCCATCTGGCATTTTCTCTTCGGCGGCCTCTTCCGTGGTAGTAGTCGCCGCTCTACCGCAGCATCATAGAGCCTCGGAGCGCTCTTTTTGCTTTGCCAGCCAGATCAGTCACACCACGACAGAAAGGCCATCCGCGTGAAGCTCTTCCGCGCAGATGGCCTCTTTTCTTCTCTTGAGGACAGGCACTATTGCATAGCTGCAATGCCGGTCCAGGTACCCGTCTCGGCATTGGTTGTGACAGCTCCAACGTTCATGTTACAGTTAAAAGTAACTGCGTCCTGCGAATAATTCCCACTAATAGCAGTATTGCTGCTAAACGAGCCTTGCAAGTGCATATTCACAAAAGGCACATTTGCTGTGCAGGAGAGACCATTCGCATACACAACCTTAGCGCTGGTCGCTGTCTCGGTATAGGAGAGCTGACCACCTTTATAAGTGCCGCTACAGGTATACGCAACGGTTGCTGTATAAGCAACACCGTCAGTGGTGGTCCCTTGCTGAGATTGCGGCTGGCCATTGTCACGATCTCTACAGACCTTTCCCCCATCGGGAGAGCCAGTAACGGTTAGCTGGAAAGTATCGCTTGTGCCGTTGGCCGTGACAGTTGCATCTACTGTTCCGCTGGCATCGTCTGGAGGCGCGCCATTGGGTCCAGGGGTGTTGGCCTGGCCAGGAGTTACAATCGTGATTGGCACTCCGGTTTTGGTAGTGTAGCCACCAGCATCCTTGGCCGTGAGCGTATGGTTGCCCGTCGTCCAATCAGCAGTCACCGTCAGGTTCGCGGTTACATTGCCATTGCTGTCGCTCTGGACCGGCTGATTGCCAGGGACAGGATTACCATCAAGCAAGAAAGTAATTTGCGAGCTGCCGGAGAACTTCTGCCCGCTCACTTTGAATACCGTGTTGGTGGCTCCGGCGTAAGTAGAACCAACCTTATAGCTACTCGTCACGCTAATCACCGGCTGCGGGCGGGTTACAATGTAAACGGCAACCCCACCGCCAATCAGAGCCAGTATCAGTACTATGACAATTGCGATCAATCCACCCTTGCCCTTCTTTGGCGCAGGAGGCGGATAGGCAGGGGGTATTCCCACCCAGGGCTGCTCCGGTTGATATGCCTGCCCCGGTTGCATCGCGGCATATGGATCTGCCGGCCTCTGCGCTGCGTATGGATCTACAGGCGTGGAAGCTGAATACGGCGGATAGGATGGTGACGAAGGCGTTCCCTGCTCATACGGCGACAGGGATGGGCTGCTCTGTCCATAACCTGGTGAACTTGCTGACTGCCCATACGGCGGCAAAGATGGATTGCTTTGCCCATACGGCGTGCTCGCGGGCTGCCCGTAAGACGGTAAAGAAGGGCTGCTCTGTCCATATGGCGAGCTGGGTGGCTGCCCATATGGCGGCAAAGATGGATTGCTCTGCCCATAGGAGGGCGGAGTCCCGGCCATCTGTGTTGGCTGATATGGGGGCGGAGTCCCGGCCGGTGTCTGGGGTGGCTGCCCATAAGCTGTTGGCGGCTGAGGCGGCTGCCCATAGGGTGGCGTCCCTGCTAGCTGTGTTGGTGGATATGGAGGCGGAGTCCCTGCTGGTTGCTGAGGCGGCTGCGCCGGCGGCTGAGGTTGTCCGTAAGGCGGCGATCCGGAGGATTGCTGCGTCGGGTCATATGACATGAATGTATTCTCCTCTTCCTTAAAGAAACAGAGCGCTGCTGATAAACAAATTGAAGAGATCAAAGGCACTGACGATTTTAAGTTAACCATCTCCAATATATATTAACGAAGCCCATCAGGAAAAGCATCATAGAGATATCTTCTTGAACACAATTTCTCTCCCTTCTTTAAGAAGTCACGCAGGCAGTGCCTTATCTCTTCCCAAAATCTGCTCTGTGCAAGCAGCGAAATGTGGACTATAATCACACTTGAATACCTATTCTCAATGATGCAGGTAACTTTGGCTATCATCAAAACGTATTTTTTAGAGGAGACGTGTGCAAATACACGCGAACCTGGCATACAAACCACTATTAAAGATACAGACATAGATCAGAGAATCTTTCGGAGGATATGCCTTTGGCACAAACAGATATACAAACCTACCTGGAACAGGGCAAGCAGGCGCTCGCTCATGGGCAGGGGCGCGAGGCGGCCATCGCTTATGCCCACGCTGCTCAAATTGAGCCAGATAATCCACTCGTCCATTTAGGACTGGCCGAGGCTAACCTCGCACTTGGCGCTTATGATATTGTCAGGATGGCCTGCCGGAAAACCCAGGAGCTAGCACCTGATGGCCCTATGCATGATCTTGCCCAGGCCCTGCTCGACTTGCTCGACCGGCGCTACGACCAGGCATTGCAACAAACAGATGCGGCCATCAAAAATGATCCGGCTAATGCCTACGCTCACGCCCTGCGCGCTTATCTCTTGCGTATGACCCACCAGGACTATGATGCCGGCCTCGCGCGTTCACGCGCCTCA
>DATGKW010000163.1:0-15340 GCA_035294465.1 Ktedonobacteraceae bacterium
AGCAGCATGCTGGCGTTGAAGATCGAGGAGTAGGTGCCGCTGAAGATACCGATCAGCAGGGCAAACGTGAAGACACGCGTGCTGTCTCCGCCGAAGAGCGTCAGCGCGCTCAGAGTGAAGAGCACGGTCAGGGAGGTATTCAGTGAACGTGACATGGTCTGCACCAGACTGGCGTTCACAATCTGCTCAAACGTTTCCGAAGAGCGGCGCTGCATGTTTTCGCGAATGCGGTCAAACACCACGATAGTATCGTGTACCGAGAAGCCAACCACCGTCAGCAGCGCAGTGACAAACAGCGAGTCGATCTGGATGTGCAGCGTCCAGCCCAGGATCGAGAAGACGCCCATGACAACCAGCACGTCGTGCAGCAGAGCGATAATCGCGCAGGCACCGTAGCGCCAGGGCTTCTGCACCTTGCGGAACGCGAACCAGATGTAGAGCAGAATCAGGGCTGAGGCCGCCACAACCGCGAGGATCGAGTTGCGGATCGTCGCGCTCGCCACCGCCGCGCCGACCGTCGTATTGCTCATCGTGTACAGGTAGTTGCCAGTCTTGTTCAAAATCAGCGACTTAATCTGGCGCTCCACTGTGATAGTGGTCTGAGAGGTCGTCAGAATATTGATCGTGCTTGTTGTCTGGCCTATCTTGATCGCGTCAATCTTCAACTGAATCGTCCCCGCCGAGCTGGATGACGATGGCGTGCTCGTCGGCGTGGCTGTAGGCGTAGCACCGGCTTTCGGCGTGGCTGTGGGTGTCGCGGTAGCCTTTGGTGTCGCAGTAGCCTTTGGCGTGGCCGTAGGTGTCGGCGTGATTGCTGGCGAGACCGATGACGGCGACGAAGACGAGCTTTGGGACGCCGGATTTGCCGCTTTTGGCAGCGTTTTCAGGGCGCTGGTAATAGTGCTCTCTTTAATAGTCGTCGTTTTACTGGTGATGGTCACGACCGTCACCGTGGTCGTCTTGCCGTTCGAGCCGGTAATCTGCAACGGATCGAACGTCACCGTCGCGCCGCTAATAGCTTTTTTTAGATCATTGCTGATCGTATTTTCTACGCTATTATCGGTGCTGTTGTTCAGATTAATATTGGTGTTCAGACGTACCCAGGCATAGTGGTTGGCCGGAACGCTGGTATCGTTGCCGAGAGTGACCTGAACATCTTTCAGATTAAGCTGATCCAGCAGGTTGGTGATCTGCTGCGTACTGGTCAGATTGGCGCTGCTAGACGGGCGAAACTCCAGCGAGCTGCCGCCGGCGAAATCGATGCCAACGTCGAAATGCATAAAGATCATCGAAATGACGCCGGGCACAATCACGGCCAGCGAAATGAGCAGGAACAGGTAGCGTTTACTTACGAGATTAAACACGGCTCTCTCCTCTCACAAGATTACCTTCCACACTAGCGCTATTGCGCCGCGCCAGGTTGGAGGAAGCCGCGGCTACGGCTTCTCTGGGCAGTCCAAAGAACCACGGATGGTTGATCACGCCGGTGGGCACCAGGAGGTTCAAGAAGGTCCGTGTCACCACCACAGCGGTAAACAGACTGATCAGAACACCCAGGAAGAGCGTAGTGGCAAAGCCGACAATCATCGTCGCGCCAAAGTTGCTCCCGAAGAAGTAGAGCACGGCGCAGGTCATCATAGTTGAGGCATTTGAGTCGCGGATCGACGGCCAGGCGCGTTTCCAGCCAATATCGATGGCCGAAGCCAGCAGCCTGCCGGCCCGCAGCTCCTCCTTGATGCGTTCAAAAATCAGCACATTGGCGTCTACGGCCATACCGACCGAGAGAATGAAACCCGCGATACCTGCCAGCGAGAGCGTAAACGCGCCTACCTTAAAAATGGCGAGAGTCACGCCCGCGTAGAGCAACAGAGCCACGTCGGCCAGCAGGCCCGGCAGGCGATAGAAGAGCATCATAAAAAGCATGACGATGATCAGGCCGGTCACACCTGCGAACAGGCTCTTCTGGAGCGAGTCTACGCCAAGCGTCGCGCCAATCGTCTGCTGGCTCGCCACTGTAAACCCGACCGGCAGCGCGCCATATTTCAGCAGGCTCACAATGCTCTGCGCTTCCTCCGGAGTAAACTGGCCGGTGATCTCACCGGGGCCATTGATGCCGCTCTGAATTACCGCCGACTGGATCACCTTGCGGTCGAGTGTGACCGTCAGGTAGGAGCCGACGTTACTCTCGGTGAAAGTGTAGAACTTCGAGATTGCGGATCCCTGCATGGCGAAGTTGATATCAGGTCGCCCGGCCTCGTCTGTGCCTACAGAGATTGAGCTGGGGTTCAGGTCTTTACCGGTGAACAGCGGCTTGCCGCCAGCGTTGTACTGGGTATACTGGCTGGGATCAAACGTAGTGCCCTCTGTTAACTGGCTGGAGCCTGTATTCCAGAACTCCAGAATGCCGCTATTGGTGATCGACTGGATGGCCGCTTGCTGGTCGCCGCTGTTCAGACCGGGCAACTCAACCAGCAGGCCCGGCAGGCCGTTCACCGTCTGCTGACGAATGGTGGCATCGGTCACACCCAGGCCGCCGCTCACGCGCTCTGCGATCTGGCCCTCAGCAGTCGCAACGCTCGCCGCCAGATCCGACTGGCTCATATTGCCATAGCCGGTCGGCGCGAGCTGCACGCTGATGCCACCCTGGAGATCGAGGCCCTCCTGGAATTGCAAGGAGGTATTGATGCCCAGGAACGGAATATGCACCCCGGGGTTATTGGGCCACAGAACATAGCCCGCGGCCGCTGCCAGGAGGATGATTAAGAAGAGGAGTAAAGGTGTTCCTCGACGCATAGGTGTTGTTTCCCCTCACTAAATATCTCTATTGAGACATAGGTTCCATGATTGCGCTGATATTTGCACGCAGTATAACATAGTTGCCTTTGCTTGCCTATCCCGGTTTCGTTTGCCGGGCTTTCTCCATGACGAAAGTCATGGAGCCAGACAGGTCCCTCGGCACTCCCTTCTTTCCCGAAGAATCGGGTATCTTTGTGTTTAGCATACATAATGCGAACGAGCGCTTTGAAGTTTCGCTCAACACAGAATGGCTGAAACGTGATTGGGCTTCTTCCCTTGACAAGAGAAATAGCAATATGCTATTATCTATATAACTGATTGCTATATAACGGTCACCTTTCCCAGACGAGAAACGGAGGGGAGTCTGAACGATGGCCGTCTGGATGAGCAAAGGAGAAAAGGACTATGAGAGAGGCTTGAGAGAAGCCAATCGAAGATCATTGTGGCAATTGGTTTCGGGCAGAGTAGGCCGTTTATAATAAAAGGGAACGGTGTTTGCGCTCGGAACCTTTGCTGGCGGGCGGGCGTAGAAAAGAAGACAAAAACTCTCATTTATGTTGTGACTCGATTTCAGAAAATGGAGATGTGAATGGAAGAAAATACGATAGTGGAGCAGCAGCGAGCGGTCGCCACGCAAAGCTCCGAACGTCGCGTGGTCATGGATGTCCGTGAAATTACGAAAGTGCTTCCGCTTGGGCGTGAACATATCGATATACTCAAGGGCATCAGCTTCGCCATCACCAGCGGCGAATTCATCTCGATTGTTGGTCCCTCAGGCTCTGGCAAGAGCACGCTGCTGGGCATTATCGCCGGACTGGACAATCCCACCACCGGCCAGGTGTTCATTGATGGAGTGGATATTACCAGGATGAGCGAGGGCAAACTGGCTGCGGTACGCAATAACAAAATCGGCATGGTCTTCCAGGCGTTCAACCTCATCCCCACGCTAACCGCGCAGGAGAATGTTGAGGTGCCGCTCTACGTAGGCAAGCACAAGGGATCGCCTTCGGCGCGGGCGCAGGAGCTGCTTGGCCTGGTCGGTCTCTCCCATCGTCTCAATCACCGGCCCAACCAGCTCTCAGGCGGCGAGCAGCAGCGCGTGGCAATCGCCAGGGCGCTGGCTACCGATCCGGCCTTTGTGATCGCCGACGAGCCAACCGGCAACCTGGACGCGGCCAACGGCGAAAACGTGCTCAAGCTGATCGCCTACCTGCGCGAGCAGACCGGTAAAACCTTTATCATCGCCACGCATGATCCCGTCGTGGCTTCGCACGCCGACCGCGCCATTCGCATCATCGATGGCAGGATCGCAGCGATTGAAGACGTCCGTAGAAGTTCGTAAAGGAAACGCGCAATGAAAACGTCGATGTACTTCAACTACACCTCGCGTTCGCTCTTGCGCGGAGGGCAGCGCACCGTGCTGGCCTTCTTCTGCGTTGGCGTTGGCGTGATGGCTATCGTAGCGCTGCAGCTGGTAGGGCTGATGGTCAATAACGCTCTGACTGCCAATGTGCGCGATGCCAATGGAGGCGATATCAATGTCTCCTCTGGCGTAGGCTCCAGGGCCTTTACGCAGAGCGACCTCAACTACTTCGCGGGGTTGAAAAGGAACGGGACGATTACCAACTATACCGCCCTGAATCGCCTGACCGGCACGTTTAGTAACACGCTGAGCGCAACCAATAGTTTTGCCGTGCTGCTGGTCGATCCGGCCACGTTCCCCATCGTGACGCCTCCTACTTTTACCGCGCCCTCGAACGGCAGCATTGCTTCGCTGCTCACCGGCAACAGCGCGATTATCGATCAGCAGGTTGCCAGCACGTATCATAAGCAGGTGGGCGACACGCTGAGGATCCATATTACCCTGAGCCAGCAGAACGCCCAGCTCCTCACGGTCAAAGTTGCGGGAATCGTGACCGACACGGGAGTGCTGGCGCAAGAATCAGGCGTGATACTGGTCTCGCAGGCATATTACTACCAGACCTTTCCTCAAACGCCTCAAGTCTTCACCTCGATTGATATTACAACGGCCAATCAAGCAAAGACCGATGCCGCAGTGAAGCAGATTGAAAATCAATACCCGCTGGCAACAGTGCAAACCGCCTCTGATGCGCTGAAAACCGTCCAGAGCGAGAGTAATACCATCGATGAATTTCTTGAGATTGCCGGTTTGCTGGCCCTGCTGATCGGCGGTGTGGGCATCGTCAATACCATGCAGGTGCTTCTCTCGCGCCGCAGGGTCGAGATCGCTATGCTCAAAACCACCGGCTACCGGCGCTTCGATCTCTACCTGCTCTTTGGCCTGGAGGCTGGCATGCTTGGTCTGGTTGGTGGCGCGCTTGGCTCTGCCGCAGCGATTGGGGTGAGCTACCTGGTGCGCAATCTGGTGGAGCAGGTTTTCAGCCTGAATATTCCTTTCCTGCTCAACTGGACCATCATCGGTGGCGGCGTCCTGATCGGCCTGGCTACGGCGCTGATCTTTGGCCTGATGCCCATTGTGCAGTCGGCCAATATTCGCCCGTTAAGCGTGATTCGTGAATTGCCAGAGAGCAATCGCGCGGGCAGCATTGGCCTTACCATTCTACTCCTGCTGATCCTCTCGGTGTTGTTCTGCGTCATGTCGGCGATCATTCTGAACAACATTGGCCTGGCCATCGGGGCCGTCTATGGCTCGTTCGTGTTCCTGCTCATTCTGAGTGGCTTCTTTACCCTGGTGGCGCTGCTGGTCAGCCTCTTGCCCGTGCCGGAGCGCTTTAATTTCGGGTTTATCGGGCTGATCATCGGCTGCGGCATCGTTTCTGGCCTGATCTCGCTGGTTCTGCCGGCCTTCGGCTACCTCCTGCTGGCCCTGACCGTTGTTGGCTTCCTGATCGTTTTCATGCCGCGCACATGGAAGTCGAACACGAAGATGGCGCTGCGCAACATCGGTCGCCAGCGTGCGCGCACTACGACAACGCTGCTGGCGCTCTTTGTGGGCATCTTCACTATCGGCCTGATTCTCGTGCTCGGCCAGAATGTGCGCGACCTGATTAACAACAGCCTCTCGAATCTGCTGACCTATAACATCATTACCTCGGCCAGCGGGTCCGATGCCGCCAGGCTAGAGGCGCAAATCAACACAGTGCCCGGCGTACAGAAGTCGGTGCAGCGCTACACCGCCTCAATGGCTCCCATCGCGATCAATGGGCAGCCACTCGGAGATATCCTGCGCGGCACGCCACAGTATCCGAGCGCTGGTAATCTGGGGCGGCTGGGTGTGTTGAGTCTGCTGAGCAGCATGCAGGGCTACGACGTGGCGAGCGGCTCGGTGCCGGACCCGAATAGTATCAGCATCATAGCCGGCAGTAACCTGCAAGCCAGTGATGCCAACACCAATGATATACTGGTTCCCTATTCGCTTACCGACCTCGCGCCGCTCAAAGGCAAGCTTGGCGTGGGCAGTACGATTACTGTAACCAGCATGGATGGGAAAAGCACAGTGACGCTCAAAGTAGTAGGCATTTACAGGCAAAAGGGCTTTGATCTTTCGTCGGGAACTATCGTAGGCGTCAAGGGCACGGTCGCGGCGCTCAGCCCAGGCGGCGTGATCCAGTCGCTTTTCTACATCAAAGTCGATACCTCTAAGGTGAACCAGGCCCTGGCGAAGATTGCCCAGATCGCGCCTACCTCTGAATCATTCAGTCTGGCCAATATCGGCGATTTTATCGATCAGTACCTCAACGACTTCATTCTGGTGCTGGTCACGATTGCCAGCCTCTCGCTGCTAGCTGGGGTGATCATCATCGCCAACGCCGTAGCGCTGGCCATGCTGGAACGCCGGCGTGAGCTGGGTATTCTCAAATCCGTGGGGTATACCAGCAGCACGGTGCTGGGCGAAGTGTTGATTGAAAACGCTGTGATCGGTGGCCTGGGTGCTCTGCTGGCGATGCTGCTGGTCACGTTTGTCACCAGCCTGCTGGGCCAATTAGTCTTCAAGTCCAACTTCTCGGTCAATGGCCTGGTCGAGATTGGCCTGATCCTCGGCTCTGCCCTGCTGGCGATGCTCACGGCCATGCTGGTAGCCTGGGGTTCTGTGCGCGTGCGCCCGCTGGCCGTGCTGCGCTACGAATGACCCCTTGATTGAGAAGGGATGTTGCCCTTGAAAAGCGTCCCGTCCTTTTCACGGGCAACAAACCTTCCCTATAGAATGCTCTTGAAGAGAGCGAGGAATCATAGAGGCAATAGAAGCAAGGGAATTTCCATCTCTTCCGGGGTCAGGCCGCCATGGTGGCCTTGAAAATGCATCGCGAAACGCCCATCCTCGAACCACCAGACCGTTTCGTGGGCATGGGGCAGAATAACGACGTTGCCTACGCGCGCGCGAAAAGCTGGCGAAGGGACGGTTGAGCCGAAAAAGTTTTGCGCGATCAGGTCGGCGGTGCGATAGATCTCGGCTCGCCCGGCCAGCGAGCGCTGCAGCAGATCGATGGCCTCGGCGAGCGCCTCTTCTTTTATATGGAGAAACAGATCGCGGGCCGAACCGGCGGGAACGAGCGGCGCACCCGCGCGATTGGTCTGAAGATAGCCTTTGATCTCCGGCAGCTCGCGGTTCAGATAGAAGGTTGTGGAGGGCGAAACCTCGATCTGCCCATGATCGGCGGTGAGGATCAGCAATGTATCGCCGGTGAGCCGGCGCAGCTTTTGATAGAGACGCTGCTCCAGGATCGAGAAGAAGTACCCAATTTCCTCCGCCAGTTCGTGTGAAGCAGGGCCGAACGTATGGCTGGCGGCGTCGATCAGATCGTAGTAGAGCAGGTAAAAGGCGGGACTCTCCTCTTTTGTCAGGACCTGCGAGGCCAGTTGGTCCAGCGCCTCTTCCAGCGTCCTGAATGGGTAAAGCGAGGTGGCTCCTCTAAGGATGATATTGGAATAGGTGGAGTGGGTATACGCTGCCGGTTGGAAGACGTGGCTCTGCACACCCAGGCTCCGCAAGAGCTGATGGAATGTGCGGGTTGGATAAAAAGCTTCGGGAGGCACTCCGCATGCTCGTAGCGTGTCCTGCCTGTCATCGCCCGCATACGAGAAACGCAGCGGAGTAATCACCGCATCTACCAGAGGTTCGTAGTAGTTCCATTCGTAGACGCCGCTCTGCGCGACATTCAAGCCCGTATTGATACAGGTCACGTGCGATGGCGTGGTCGAAGGAAACTGCGAGGTCAGTTTCGAGACCATCCCTTGCTCACGGAACGTTTTGAGCAGGGGATGGGTGTCGGAGAAGCGTTCAAAGAAGCGCCAGCCGAAGGCATCCACAAAGAGAAACACGACCTTGTTGTAGCGGGTAGGCAGGGGGCCAAAGACATCGGCAGGCAGCGCGCTCTGTCCCAGGCCGGTGAGCAAATACTGCACCGTCGCGGGCAGGTTGGCGAAGCAGTACGATTGATACAGCGGTTTGACAAAGCGCTGCAAGAATCGTGAACCGTTCACCTCGCTGAGAGATGTTGCATTCAGCATAGCCGCGCCTGCTTCCTGTGTGGCCGCTACCTACCGACCCATGGAGTGAGAGGAGAGAAGCGCTTCCCCTCTCACTCTTGATGAAACTCTGTCTACGCTGCGATGTGGAAACAACCCGCACTTAATATATAAAACTATCAATGTACTCTACAAGTATACAACAGATTCTACGGCTGGCTAATATAGTTGCCTGTGAGTTCCTGGACAAGAGGGTCCAGCACCGTTCCATTCTTCAGGGCCTGAATGGGATAACGGCGCGCCCTGGCCTGCCGGACCGCCTCGATCAGGCGGTTCACTTCCATGCTTGTGCGCTGGAGTTCCTTCTCG
The DNA here is from genome assembly GCA_035294465.1 of Ktedonobacteraceae bacterium. Classification (GTDB taxonomy): domain Bacteria; phylum Chloroflexota; class Ktedonobacteria; order Ktedonobacterales; family Ktedonobacteraceae; genus Paraktedonobacter. The sequence continues at coordinate 8,614 of DATGKW010000163.1, forward strand.
GAGAGGATAGCCCGCTGAAGCCGTGCTAATAGCGTATTGAGACTGTGGGCCACCTGCCAGAGCACATTCTCCCTGGCCAGAGGCGCGCGCACCTCGAAATTTCCATTCGCCGCCTGAATCTGTGCTTGCAGAATCTGCTGGATGCCCAGCTCCAACTGCTGCTTTTGCTCGGCGGCGGCGCGGTCTCGTTCTGCGAGCGCGCGTTCCAGGGCCGCGATTCTCTCGGCTCTCTCAATGGCCTCTCTGGCTCCCTGGACCCAGAGATAGGTGACGAGCGCTACAATCACCTGCAAGATCAGAGGACTGGCGAGGATGCTATAGTAGGAAGAGGCATTAGTAATATGCAAACTTGCCGCCCGTGGCATGAAGGTGATGGCTGCCCAGGTGAACAAACAATTGCATAACGTCACCAGGAACACGCTGCGCGGTGGGAGAATCGATACGGCGATCAATTCGGTCAGAACGATTAAATCGAAGGATCTCAATAAAGTCGCCGTGAGGCCGCTCGAAGAGGTAAGGACAGCCAGGATAAAGGCGATTTCCACGGTAGTGACAATGATAATTCCTCCAGCTATAACCTGGCCGCGCCGATTGAGGATCAGCACCCCGATATTAATGGCCATAGCGATCAGCACGATGAAAAGAAAGGTATGAGTGCTGTCGGTCAGAGCGTCGGGCAACTGGGACAGACCAAAACAGAACGTTATCAGTAAAATAATGCTAGCCAGACGCCCGGCGCGGACTCGCTCCCGATCCTGGGAGGTGGATTTTTCAGGCTCCTGCGGCGCTGCCAGATTGTACCACCATCCCAGTAGACTTCTCTGTCGGGCTGGGGTTTGTCCATTCCAGAGTGAGGATTCTCCGCTTGAACCCGTGTTGTTCGTCGTTGTACCTGTTTGCATAGCTACACTCCTGTTGTTCGCGTCGCGGATATGTCCTTAGTTCATTCCCCTCCTGAAGGAAGGAGAAAAGGACCGTCTGCTTGAAGTAAAAATAGAGGACGTCGATTTTACGATCTATCATACTGGTAGAATAGCAAGTCCTCGATTTATTGTCAACGTACATGCATGGCCTGCTGGCAAATCGCAAGCGCGATATGTTATACTCCAATCTGCAAAGAATCATCCATGATTATTGTCTGATCTTTCAGAAATGTGATAGATAGAGCATGTTTTACGATCATACCAAAATTTTTGTCAAAGCCGGCGACGGAGGAAACGGATCAGTTCATTTCCGCCGGGAGAAGTATGTGCCTCTTGGTGGTCCAGATGGCGGCGACGGTGGGCGAGGCGGCAGTGTATACTTGCAGGCCACGCCTGGCCTCAATACGCTGATCGATTACCGTTACCGCCAGCATTTCAAGGCCGGCGCGGGCGAGCCCGGCGCGCGTCAGAAGATGCACGGGGCTAAGGGCGAGGATATAGTGCTGAGTGTGCCGTGTGGCACTGTGGTACGCGACGCCGAAACGCAGGAGCTGCTTGCCGATCTCGTAGAGCCGGGGGAGCGCGTGATGGTGGCGCGCGGAGGGCGAGGCGGTCTGGGTAACGTCCATTTTGCCACGGCGACGCACCAGGCCCCCCGCGAGTCCCAGAATGGCGAGCCGGGGGAAGAGCGCTGGCTGTTGCTAGAACTGCGCCTGCTTGCCGATGTCGGCCTGGTGGGCTATCCCAATGCCGGAAAGTCTACCCTGCTTTCGGTCGTAACTGCTGCCAGGCCGAAGATTGCCGATTATCCCTTTACCACGCTGGTTCCTAATCTGGGGGTCATCGAGGTTGGCCAGCCGGGGGACGAGTTCGGCTTCGTGCTGGCCGACATCCCCGGCTTGATCGAAGGCGCGGCTCAGGGACAGGGGCTGGGGCACGAGTTTTTGCGCCACATCCGGCGCACCCGGCTGCTCATCCACGTAATCGACGGAGCCTCATACGAGCACGACCCCTGGCCCGGTTTCCTGGCGATCAACCAGGAGCTGCGCGAATACGATGAGCAACTGGCCACGCGCCCGCAGATCATCGCCTTCAATAAAATTGATCTGCCCGCTGCTCAGGAGCGCTGGGAGGGCTTTAAAGCCCAGGCAGAGTCCGCTGGCTATTCTGTTTTCGCCATTTCGGCGGCTGCGCACCAGGGCACAAGAGAACTGATGCAGGCGGTCTCCACGCGCCTGCAAGAGCTGCAGCGTGAGGAGGCCGAGCGTGAGGCCGAACGGGCCGTTGTCGATGTGAGCGGGCCGGTTCTGCGTCCTCGGCCCGAAGATGCCTTTACGATCACACGTGAGGGCGGTGCCTTCGTTGTTCGTGGCAGGCGGGTCGAACGCGTTGTAGCTATGACCAACCAGGAGAGCGATGAGAGCATGAATCGCTTGCAGATCACCATGGAGAAAATGGGCGTCACCCGCGCCCTGGAAGAAGCCGGGGTCCAGGTGGGCGATCCCGTGCGCTTCGGCAAAGTAGAACTCTATTGGGGAGAGTGAGCGCGCACTCGCTTCTATCACACAAACCGGATTCTCCTCTTGCGCAGCGAAGCCGTGCAAGAATCCGGTAGCTGGCGAATATTTTGCGAAAATTGCAAGAAAACCTATTCCGTCAGCGGCTAATCGTGTGCTATACTTGTAATGAGCGATTGGCCTGAAAAGTAGAATTTCCAATGCTTCAGTTTTTCCTACCAGGACAACGGCGTCTCCGTGTGGGCAGAAGTAGTATGCCTATGAAGATAGAGGCTGCGTAGGTTTTTCCCTGTGACTCGGCACAACTCTGTGCTATTTTTCTAAGGAATTGAGAGAGATTATCGGGCAATGGCAGAGACACTGAACCTGCTGTTCCAAAAGCGGGAAGACGGCACCTTTGAACTCCAGGTGAGGGGGAGCTGGTCGGGGCGATTTGTCAGCAGTAGCTTTGTTCCACCGTATAATTCCAGACAGTTAAATACATTGTTAAGGCGGCTGAATAATCTGGAGAGCGACCAGCGAGAGCTGCGCGAGATCGGGCACCGGCTCTTTCAGGCGCTCTGCGGCTCCGATCCATCCGGAGCGGGCCGGGGCGAAGCTATGGAGCAATCGGTGCAGGCGATGTGGCGTAGCGTGATTCAGCGCACATTACGCCGGAGGGCGACGGTCGCTCTGACGCTGTGCTTTGGCCCCGGTTGCGAGGAGTTTGTGCGCTATCCCTGGGAGCTGCTGCATAACGATGAGCATTTTCTGCTGGCTTCGGGCGTCTTTACCCTGACGCGGGCCATTCTACGCCCGGATAGTCCCTCCGAGTCTACGCTGCCGGTCTACCCACCTCTGCGCTTGCTCTACATAGGCGCTTCCCCGGTGGATTGTCCGTCGCTGGAAACCGAGCGCAGTTTTGAGGCTCTGGAACGCGGCCTGGGGCGTCTGATCGATGATGGGCTGCTATTGATCGACCGCCTGGAGCCGCCGACGTTTGATGAGCTGGTGCGCTATCTGACCTCCATCGGCGGCGTCAATAATTTCGACGATAGTGAGACGCCGGTTCCCTGCTACGCCATCCATTTTGATGGGCATGGGGCCTATGGTCGTCTGTGTCCAGCCGACGATTGCGACGCGCTGAACGATGCCAATGCCCAGCGCTGCCGCGAGTGCGATACCTCGCTGCGGAGTGTGCAGCCCCAGACCTATCTCTGTTTCTGCGACGACGAGGGGCGCACTCGCTTGATTGATACCTCGTCCCTGCGCGAGCTGCTGGTCAGCAGCGATGTTCGCCTGGCTGTTTTTTCGGCCTGCGAAACGGCTGCGCTGGCGGGCGGGACCAGCCCGGAGGAAAAGCGGCGGGCCGTGGTCGATGCTACCCTTGCCACTGCCCTGCTTATGGCAGAAGTTGAGGCGGTGGTGGCCATGCCCTTTTCGCTGCAAGATGACCTCAGCCCCACGTTTATGTATCATTTCTATGATGATATCGCCAATGGGCGCACGCTGGAAAGCGCGCTGGCGCGAGCACGCCAGGCGATGCTGCCGCTCTCGAAGGCGCACGGCTGGTTTGTGCCTGTGCTCTATCGGCATGTCACACAGGGCGACGAGGGGCCTGTGCCCTTTCTGGCCCTCTCAGAAGAGGACGAGCCGGACGAGCGCGACCATCCCCTGGCCCACCTGGGCGCTTCAACTACATTTGTCGGACGCGAGCGAGAAGTAGAGGAACTGAGTAATTTGCTGGCCCGCGTGCTGGGCGATATAGACGGGACCAGTTCGCCAGGCTGGCAAAGCGGCGAGCACACGAAACTCAAGATTCCGCGCGCCCGCTCCGGTATTCACCATATTGCACTGACCGGCCCGGCGGGGATCGGCAAAAGCGAACTGGCTTTCGAGGTGGTGCGGCGCAATCAGGAGAGGTTTCCCGGCGGCATTGTCGGCATCTCCCTGGAGGGCGGCAAGTCTCTGGGGGCCGCGCTCACTGAGATCATTCATGCCCTGCGCATGCCCGCGAAAGCCCTGCACAGCGCTAATACGGAGCAGCGCGAACGCCTGGTGCTCAATACGCTGCGTGTCCTGGCGAACCGCAATCTGCCCTGTTTGCTGCTCCTGGATAGCTTCGAGGAGGTGCAGGAGGGCGGCGAAGTGGGAAACTGGTATCGCTTCCTCTGCTCTCTGCCTGAGGAGGTCGTCGTCCTGCTGACCTCGCGCTTTAATCCGGCCACCGCTGCCTCCCTGGAATCCGCGGCCTGCCGCTGGTACGAGTTTCCTGTCGGCAAAATGTCGAGCCAGGACCTGCTCAAGCTTTTCGCTGAACTGGCTGCAAACAGCGGTCTGGCCGAGCGTATTCATATGGAGGACGCCTATCAGCAGAGCCTGCTGGAAGAGATCAGCACCTTGTTAGATGGCTATCCGCTGGGCGCGCAGTTGATTTTTGGCACGGCGCGCAATATCCACGGCAAGGTCTACGCGCCCGAAGCAGCCACGCGTTCGCTGGAAGAGGTGCGCGATGAGCTGCGCGAGACCCTGCCCGAAGGTATCTGGTCGGTGCTGGATATCGCCTACCGGCGTTTGCCCCTGGTCGCACAACAGTTGCTGCCCTACCTCTCAGCCTTCAAGCTCCCATTTAGCCGCGAGCAGATCATTATGCTGGTTGCGCCTGAAACGCCGCATATGGCGCGTATCACCGGCTACCTGGGACAGAACGGCGCGAGCGCCGCGCTTCAACCGGCGCCCAATCCTCATAGCGGCGTCCCTGTAGAATTGCAGCAGGACTGGCGGACCGCGCGCGATGCTCTGGTGCAGGCGGCCTTTATTCAGTTCGATGGGCGCGTCTATACTATTCATGCGCAGGTGCGCCATTACGCGCTGGCCCATTTGCCGCTCGAAGAGCGCCAGCGCGCGCATCGCGTGGTTGCCAGCTATTATAGCAGTCTGCCGCAGCCCAGCCCCTACGAATGGTTTGCAGCCTTCGAGCACCTGGAGGACGCGGGAGAGCCGCAGGACCTGCAGAATGCGATCCGGCTGGCTGTGAAAGCCTCGTGGGCCTTGCGCGGGCGCAGCTACGCAACCGAATTGCAGGCCATGCTGCGCCGGGCCGAAGGCTACGCGCTGCACCTCAATGACAAAACAGGCGAGGGGGAGATCCAGTGCTGCCTGGGCGCGATTCTGCGGCGTCTGGGCAAGTATGCCGAGGCCGTGGGCTGTCTGACGCGCAGCCTGACCCTGCACCGCGAGCAGAACGAGCGCGATGAAGCCGCCTGGGCGCTCTACGAACTGGCCATGCTCTTCCGCGAGGAGGGCCAGTTCGCGCAGGCGGGCCAGCATGCCCAGGAGGCCCTGAGCCTTTTCCGCGAGGCGGGCGATGCTAACGGCGAAGCCTGGATGCAACTGGTCATTGGCGAGGTCAGCCGAGGCCACGGTCGCTATTACGAGGCGCTTGGCCATTTCCAGCAAGCCCTGGAGAGCTTTCGCTCCATGCCTAATAGCGAAGGCTACCCGTCAGCTCTGCATGACCGGGGCACCATTCGCGAAGCCCTGGGGGATTATGTCGCGGCCCTGGAAGATTACGAAGAGGCTCTGCGCATCTTTAACGCTCTCGGCTCGCATTACTGGAAAGCCTGGGTAATGGCCGATGAAAGCGTAGTCTACCTGGACCTGGGTAAGTTTGAGCAGGCCGAGCAACTGGCTGGTCAGGCCCTGGGAATTTTCCGTGAGGCCGGAGCCCGGCGGGGTGAAGGCTGGACCATGCGTGCGCTGGGCGATATCGCGCGCAGGCAGCGGCGCTTCGCCGACGCGCGTAGCTACTATAGCGAGGCCCTGGCTATCTTTACCAGCCTGGGCGACCGCGTTGACCTGGCGCGCGTCATCAACTCGCAGGGAGCTGTCTCCTTTGAAGAGGGTGAACCACTGACCGCCAAAGAGCACTACGAACATGCTCTGGCTATTGCCCAGGAGCAGGAGACGCTGCAGATCAAAGAGCGCGCGCTGCGCGGCCTGGGCGATGTCATGCGCGCCCTGCACCAGTACGATAGATCCAGACAGTACTATCAAGAGGCGCTGGCTCTTGCCACCGAGATGGATACATCCGCCGAACGCTGCGCTACTCTCCACCACCTCGGCCAGCTCTATTACGAGCAACAGAACTATCAAGAGACGCTCGATACCTGGCTCCAGGCCCTCACTTCCGACCGACGCATCGGCCACCCGGCACGCGAGCATCTCAAGGTAAAGATCGATCAACTGGTTCAGGAGCAGCACCTGGAGAGCCTCTATACGGAACTCTGCCAGAAGCAAGGGCTTGAG
>DATGKW010000164.1:0-58615 GCA_035294465.1 Ktedonobacteraceae bacterium
TCGGCCAGCGTTTCCTGTTGCAAGGTCGCCGCATGATGCTCCAGCATGGAGGCCAGATCCTGGTTGGTATGCAGGACCAGCGCGATGTGGTCCTCGATCTTGAAGCCTGCTTTCTTGCGCATATCCTGCACATAGTGGGTCAGGTCGCGCACCAGGCCCTCCTCGCGCAGTTCTGGCGTGATTGTAGTTTCCAGCGCCACGACATAGCCGCGCTCTTCGGCAGTGACAAAACCGGGACGCGCTGTCGAGACTACCTCGATCTCCTCGCGGCTTAACTCGACCTGCTGGCTTTCAACGGTGAAGCTGAGTTTGCCGGTATCGTTAAGCTGGCGGACCGCCTCGTTGACGCCGCGAGCATCCAGCGCTTTGAACATGGCCAGGATCTTCTGGACCAGTGGGCCATACTTTGGCCCCAGCACCTTCACCTGCGGCTTGAGCGTATAGGCCAGCATATCGTTGTCCGCGCTCAGCAGATTAAGCTGCTTGATGTTGAGTTCTTCCAGCACCTGGCCCTTGAGGCGTTCCAGGGCCTCCTCTTCGGCCTGGCTGGTTACGCGCACGTGCAGAGCGTTCAAAGGCTGGCGTACTTTGATCTGTGCTTTCTCGCGGGCGGCGCGGCCCAGGCCAACCACGCGTATGACCAGACGTGTCTCGCGGGCCAATTTCTCGTCGATCAGGCCCTCATCCACCAGTGGCCAGTCGCAGAGATGGACGCTCAAGGGCGCGTTAGCATCCACACTGCGCACCAGATTCTGGTACAGTTCCTCAGTGGTGAACGGGATGAACGGCGCTAGCAGCGTGACCAGTGTAGTCAGGCACTCATACAACGTCAAGTAGGCTGCGACCTTGTCGTTGTCCATGCCAGCTTTCCAGAAACGCTCGCGGCTGCGTCGCACATACCAGTTCGATAGATCCTCTATGAACTCCTGAATAGCCGCGACAGGCCGCGCGCTATCGTATTGCTCCAGTCCCTCGGTAACTTCGCGGATCGTCGCGTGCAGTTCCGAGATAATCCAGCGGTCTATCTCGCCGCGCTCGGAGACCGCGAGCGTGTGGGCTACTGGATCGAAGCTATCGATATTCGCGTAAGTCACGAAGAACGAGTAGATGTTCCAGACTTTGTCCAATGCACGGCGCACCAGCATCCATTTCTCGCTCAGGCGTACCGGCCTGCCCGTGCGAGCCGCCACGTCCATATCCTCATCTGTAGGGATACGCGGAAATTTCAGGTTCTGCTCCGGCGCGTGGCCGGTGAAGAGCCAGCGCATGGTATCGGAGCCGACGCGCTCGGCGGCATCGTCGAAGACCACCATGTTGCCCTTAGACTTGTGCATGGGTGAGCCGTCCTCGCCCATCAGCGTCGCGTAGCCGAAGAGCGCCTTGAACGGCGGCGTGTTCTCCAGCACAGTACTCATAACCAGCATCGAATAGAACCAGTTCTTGAACTGGCCTGGGAATGACTCGCTCACGAAGTCAGCCGGGAACCACTGTTTCCAGTGCTCGTAGTTGCTGCGATAGCCCATGGTCGAGAAAGGCACGATGCCCGCGTCGAGCCAGGGGTTGCCCACGTCCTTGATACGCGAAACCTCGCTGCCACACTGTTTACATTTGATCTTCACGCTATCAACCCAGGGGCGATGCGGCGAGTGGCCCTCGAACTCCTCCCAGCCGGACACAGCTCGCTCTTTCAGTTCCTCCTTGCTGCCGATTACCTCGAAGGCGCCGCACTGCGGGCAGTCGTAGATGGGCAACGCCAGGCCCCAGTAGCGCTTCTTAGAGATCATCCAATCATCCATGTTGGTGAGCCAGTCCATCTCACGATCGAAGCCAAAAGCGGGTATCCACGTGATCTGCTTGACCACCTCCATGATCTCGTAGCGCAGCTTCTCCATAGAGATGAACCACTCGTCCACCAGGCGGAAGATCAGTTCGGTTTTGCAGCGCCAGCAGATGGGATAGCGGTGCTTGTAGGTCTGTGGGCGATAGAGCAGCCCCTTTTGTGCCAGGTTCTCTGCCACCAGCTTGCCCACCTCGGAGGCTTTCTGTCCAACAAGCCAGTCATAGCCCTCGATGTAGACGCCGAAATCATCCACCGGCGCGAGCACGGCCAGGCCAAACTCTTTGGAGAGGCCGAAGTCCTCGCGACCGCAGCCGGGGGCGATATGTACGATGCCAGTACCCTCGGTCGCGCTGACCTCTTTCCAGGGTATGACTCTATGCTCGACTCCCTGCACAGCGGGCAACTCGTCGAACGGACCGCGATACTTCCAGCCAGCCAGATCATGCCCTTTGAGCGTCTCAACCACGTGGTAATCGCCCTTGTCGCGACCCTTGAGCGCCTTGAGCACCGAAAGCAGGTCTTCAGCCAGATAGTAGAACTCGCCGTCCTGCTCCACTTTCACATAGGAAAGCTCCGGGTGGACCGCGGCGGCTACGTTCGCGGCCAGCGTCCAGGGCGTGGTGGTCCAGACCAGCAGGTACTCGCCGGGCCGGTCAACCAGCGGCAGGCGCACGTACAGGCTGAGGTGCTCGATCTCCTGGTAATCCTCGGTTAGCGTTTCCATATTGGAGATGCCGGTGGCGCAGCGCGGGCACCAGGTCATCACGTCGTGACCCTTGTAGAGCAAGCCCTTCTCCTGGCACTTCTTGAGGAATGACCAGATGGTATAGTTATTCTCATCTGAGAGCGTATAGTAGTCGTTGCCCCAATCCATCCAGTAGCCCAGGCGGACCGACTGTTCAGTGATGCGTTTGGCAAAGGTAAAGACTCGTTCTTTACATAATTCTATAAACTTCGCGATACCGAAATGTTCGATCTCGCGCTTATTGCGAAAGCCCAGTTCTTTCTCGACCTCGACCTCGACCCACAGGCCCTGGCAGTCGAAGCCGTTCTGGTAGCGCTGCCTGTAGCCCTGCATGGTTTTGAAGCGCTGATAGAGATCTTTATAGGTGCGCCCCCAGGCGTGATGAACCCCCATGGGATTGTTCGCGGTAATCGGACCATCGAGAAACGAATACTGTTTATCGCTCTGCGCGTTACGCTGTAAGTACATTTGCTGCACGCCATTGCGATCCCACCACTGCTGGATGGCATGCTCCAGCTGAGGGTAATCGACACGATCCGCCGCAACTACGGGCCGGAAGACACTTGATTTTACGGACACAGCAACCTCCTCCTGGGTAGGGATGAACAGGATAAGTAAGGAATAGTATCGAATTTTTCCTTTCCGACCTGACTATTCGCCAGAGCGGGAGAAGGATTGTACGAGATTAATCTACGAGTTTAATTTCCAGGCGTTTATTAATCCTGCCTTTATTTTCCGACTTCGTAATCCGAATGCCACCGACCTCTCTGGTGTGGCTCACATGCGTCCCGCCATCCGCCTGAAGGTCCAGGCCGACGATTTCGACGATGCGTATCTCCTCCATCTCTGGCGGCAGCAGGTTAACCTTAGTACGAACGAGATCGGGGATCTCGAAAGCCTTCTCGCGCGGCAGGGTATACACGCGGATCGGGTAGTCGGCCTGCACCGCCTCATTGATCTTCTGCTCGATATAGGCCAGGCGCTCTTTATTCAGATCCTCCATCGCGAAATCCATGCGAGCGCGATCAGGGTACATCTGGCCACCCGTGACCTGCACACCAAACTCCTTCCAGATCGTACCGCAGAGAATGTGTAGCGCCGTGTGTGTGCGCATCATGCGGTAGCGAAAATCCCAATCGATGGTGCATACGACCTCTGTGCCGATGGAGGGAGGCAAGCAGTCCAGAGTGTGCCAGACCACGTCGGCGCGTTTATTGAGCGCGATCACGTTGCCGATCTCGCGCTTGTTTTCCCAACTGATCGTGCCATGGTCGGGCAACTGGCCGCCGCCGCCTGGATAGAAAACGGTCGCGTCCAGCGCAATCTCATCCCCTTCGACGGCGACAACGGTGGCAGTACACTCAAACATAAAACTATTCTCGTGATAAAGCAGCTTGGTTTTCATAGAGTGCTCCTTTGCATTCTGCACGCGGATTTTTTTCATAGGCCCTTCAAAAAAAAATCCCTCGTCCGCCGAAGGGACGAGAGGAACTCCCGTGGTACCACCCCACTTAGCCAGCCGGCCGCTTTGCTCTGTGCTGCCTGCTGACTCACTCGTCTTGCACGTTCCGCGACCAGACCACACGTTCATCACCAGGCGACACACACAAGCTGCTCCATATCGCGCTGGTGTGGCGTCGCTCCATGCCACGCGTGTTTTTGCGCGGATTTATACAAGCCTCTGTGGTAACGGGGAGGTTCCGGCTGGCTCTACTGCTGCTTCTGCCAGCGGCTCAGGAGTGATATTCAGCCCACGACCCGGGTTCGGTTGCACCGGCCCCGAACTCTCTCTACCAGGGAGCGCGACCCTACTTGCTCCATCGTTGCCTGCGCATTTGCTTTTGGTACATATTACCAGAGAATCGCGGGAATAGCAATAGTTGAGATGCCATGATTTTCACCAGGAGGGGCGTTCACCGATTCAGCGGAAGTCATGAGACTTGACGAACAAGCAGTGATATCGTTTCTCAATAGAGAGAGTCGGTAATCAGTCCGTTATAAGGAGAGAACAATGGGAGCCGGACAAATCTTTCTTTTCATCGCCTGGTGGGGTCTTCCTGCCTTTTTGGGGCTGTTCTGGCTGTCCAAAGGGTGCAGAGAAATTGGCATCACACGGAAATTGAAGAAGCATGGCAGACTTAGCCAGGGGAAGATTGTATCTGTCACTATTCGATCAAGGCCGCGAATAGGAGCCTGGGGTGTGGTGAGCTTTACCTATCTGCCGCGCGGCGACACTTATACCCAGACGGCTGAGCAGACAGTTCACGAGTATTATGCTGCACGCTTTTTAGGTGGAAAAAAAGAGGTAGATGTGCTCTTCTTGCCTAAAAATCCGGAAATAGCTCGACTGGACTCGCCTCGCTCAGATTATAAAAGCTTAAGATTCGACCTGACGAGAGGACTTATCCTCTGCACCTTTTATCTACCTATAGCTACCGCTGTGAGCATGGCGCTCTGGTTTTCTACACAAAATATTACCAGTAATGCTGCGTATATACTTACTCTAGGAGTTGCTGCCTTATCACTCTCTTCCTTCTTCATTTACTGGCAGGTAAAGAAGCATGTTTTGCAGGAGGTTGAATAAGCTATAGCCATGCTACCTCACAAGAGCTTGCATGACTCGCAGCTTGCCAGCGCCTTGTAAGCGAAAGATGGCGCTTTCATCTGGCTTCCTTTTCCCCTCGTCTTAACACCATCGCTTGAAAATGCCACTCAGCATATTCGAGTGGTATCACCTTGAAAGAAACAAGTTCAAAGAATGGCGCGACGGCCTGTTGCATAAATTCGTCGGTATGATGGGCGAAGAAGCGCCGGGGCTTGTGCCAGTCATTTTCATGTATGCCCTCCTGCTCGTTGCCTCCGTAGACGCCCAGGAAGAAAAGCCCGCCAGGGCGCAGGAGGCTCCTGAGTTTCTCCAGAACCGCCGGAAGCGTCTGCGTAGGTACATGCAGCAGACAGTTCATAGCGTAGATGGCATCGAAAGAGGCAGGCGGAAAGTTCAGGCTGAGGAAGTCCATGACGTGTGCTTCCAGGCCCTTGGCGCGGCAGAGCTCGACCATGGCCGGAGAGAGATCGGTGCAAGTCACGTGCAGGCCGTTCTTCTGGAAGAACAGGCTATCGGCACCTGTGCCGGCCCCGATTTCTAGCAGATCCTGCTTTCCCTCTTGCTTCAGCAGATCCAGGAATGCTTGCCGCTCAGCGATCTTCCAATCCTCTTTCCTGGTCTGGTCGCGTTGCTGGGCGCTTTTGTGGCTATATGCCGCGCGCAAAGAGGCAATAATTTGTTGATAGTCTGTGCTCATATATTGCTCCTGATGCCCTTGCTAGGCCCTGCCTTCGCTTGTTTGGAAGCGTTCAGCCGAGAACGGCGCAATATCGAGTTCGGGCTCTTGCCCCATAGCCATGCTGGCTACGAGCAAGCCGGAGTAGGGGCCAAGCTGGAGGCCGTTCGCGCCGTGTCCGGTGACGATGAAGGCGTTCTCGATGTTGGGGATGCGGCCAAGAATGGGCAGCCTGTCGGGCGTGGCGGGACGCAGACCGATGCGAACTTCGTGGAGGGTGGTGTCGGCCAGGCCGGGCGCGATGCGCAACGCCTCGTGCAGCGCTTCGTGTACGCCGCCGGTAGTTTCGCGCACATCGAAGCCGGCGTGGTCCTCGCGGGTGGCGCCCGCGACGATCCTGCCTCCTGGGAAGGTTAGCAGATAATGCGAATGGAAGCCGACGACGATTGGCCACGCCGAGGTTTCCTCGGGACCTTGCAGGTGCAGAATTTGCCCGCGTTGCGGATACACCGGCAGCGCTAAGCCGAGCGTTTCGGCGAACTGGCCGGACCATGCCCCGGCAGCGATGATAACGCTATCTGTCGTGAAGGTCTGGCCATCGGCATACACCTGAGGAATGCGGTTACCCTCGCGAACCAGGGTGGCTTCGCGCTCGGTGACGACGATTCTGGCCCCGCGAAACTGGGCCGCGCCGCGCAGGGCATCGCGCATCAGGCGACCATCCAGGCGGGCTGCATCCGGTACGTAAACGGCTCCATGAACGATACCCAGGGCCGGAAAGAGCGCTCTTGCCTCCAGGCTATTTAGCAGGCAGATCTCGCCCAGGTTTTTGAAACCGGCAGCCTGGCGTTCCGCAAACAGGCGGGCCAGAATGGGCAGGCGCGCGTTCTCTTCTTCGCTGGTCGCGATATGCAGCAGACCAACGGTTTCGTAACCGGTCTTGCTTTCCCCATCCTCGGCCAGCCGGGCCAGCAACTCTTCGTAGTAAGCGGTTGCGCGCAAAGCCAGCGAGAAAAAGGCCGTGGGAGCATGAAAGGTGGTTCCTGGCGCAATGATGCCCGCGCCCGCCACTGTGGCCTGTCCAGGCTGAGCCTGGTCGATCAGCGTGACATGAGCGCCGCCGCGGGCCAGGTGATAGGCCGCGCTGGCTCCTACGATGCCGCCGCCAATGACAATTGCATCGTCCATAGTGTGTCTCCCTTGTCGTTTACTAAGCAGTAGTGTACGAGATTTTCTGGCAGGTGAGCAAATATATTCCGATACTTCAGGTGAAGAGGCCCGAATAGTTCTCCCAGTCTGTCGTTATCCAGGAAGGACCAGGAAAAAGAGCGTGTTGTCTTTGTTATTTCCTGCTGTATCGTGTACAAGGAGAAGGAGAAGTTCATGTCAGGTGTCGATATGATCGGTCGCGGGACGCCGCGTAGCGCGGTGCGCTATCGCTCGTCGGGCGAAACCAGATCGGATGGGCAGCAGGTTCCGGTTCAGCGAGCCTCTCGCACGCGCGCCCAGCAATCCGGCGTGGTCAGCACAACCGCTACACGTCCTATTGCCGATGGCAAAGAAGGGCCGGCCACGCGGGTTCGTACTACGGCAGGCAGGCAGGATAAGTCGGACGGGCGGGAGACGGAGGAGCGTAGCCGCAGGCGCCTTGAGCCGTTGATTCTGGTCAACGTGGGGGCGCTGATGATGCTGGTGCTCTGGCTGCTGGGCACGCAGGTCTTCGCCTGGGGAGCGTCGGCGCTGAACACGCTGCGCTATGGCTATCCGCGCTCGTATCAGATAGACGCCGTGGTGGGACACCAGGACTCGCCGACCTCGCCCAGCCATTTTATGGCCATCAACCTGCATGGACGCGTCGAGGTCATCGAGTGGCCCGGCGGTGATGCTTCTCACGCGCGCATCTATCTTGGTCCGCAGTTGGTCGGACCGGGTGCCGATCAGCAGCCGGTGACGCTGCGCTTTGCCGATGTCAACGGCGATCACCGGCCCGATATGATCGTCGGAGTGCAGAACACCCAGATTATCTGGATCAACACCGGAAGCAGCTTTCGCCCCTTGAACCCCGGCGAGCACTACTCTCTGGGATAGTCAGCTCTTCTCTTCAGATTTCCGCCAACCAGCGGGGACATTTGCCCTCCTTTTTGGTAGAACCTCTCCAAACCTTGACAGAAACTTGTTTCTTGCTTTATAGTTTAAATGAAACCGGTTTCGCAGAACTGTTGCTCGTCTTTACATCGCGCGTTGCCAGCAAACAGGAACATCGTGTGCCAGAGGGGCTGGCTATTCTAGAAGGCGATACTATTGCTTATGGTTCAGGAAACAACGAAAAGGAGGTGTGCCAGGCTGCACGCGTGTTTTATTCCCACAACGAAGGAGTGATTTCAACATGTGTTTCTGGCAGCGATGCCAGGAATCCCTTTACTGTGATAGAAGGACTTTTATAGCGGAGATTACAATGCAGGAGGCAGTAATGTCGCGCATCCTCAAGAAGGAACTTCCAGCGGCCGTTGTCACTTTGCTTCTGGCGATCTTATTCGCCTTTACTCCATTCCTCACGACGCCTGGCGTCCAGGCGCTGAGCACCGCGCATCAGGCCGGCACCAACTATGCCAGCCTGGTCGATCCCTTTACCGGTACAAATAGCGGCGGCGATACTTTTCCCGGCGCGGATTCGCCGTTCGGCATGGTGCAATGGAGTCCCGACACGGTCAGCGATATGCCCGGCGGGTACAATTATGGCGATAATCGCATCCGAGGCTTTAGCCTGACTCATCTCAGCGGGGCCGGCTGCGACGCCTACGAGGATATTCCCTTTATTCCCTACGTTGGAGCTGTGACCAACTCGCCCGCGACCGACCCCTCACAATACTATCTGGGTTTCTCGCATGCCAACGAAACGGCCTACGCCGGTTACTACAAGGTAGTGCTCAATGACGGGATCACGACCGAGCTGACCACAACCCAGCGCACCGGCGCCATGCGCCTGACTTATCCGGCTGGCCAGACAGCAACACTTCTGGTCAACACGTCGGGTTCGATCAACGGCGTCTCGAACTCGCAGGGGACGATCAGCGGAAATACCATCTCTGGCTTCGCCACCAGCGGCTCTTTCTGCGGCGCTGGAGATAGCTATACCGTCTATTTCTATGCCACGTTCAGCCAACCCTTTGCCAGCTATGGCACCTGGCAGAATGGCACGGTCACGCCAAACAGTGCGAAGGTCAGTGGCAGCCGCCCCATCTCGTCGGCGGTCAAGCAGGCGAACGCGGCGCGCGCGCAGGTTATACGTGGCCAGGACGTCAGCAGCGCGACAAAAAAAGCTGCGGCACAACATCCCGACGTGACGGTTTCCGGCGCTGGTTCCGGCGTGTATGTCACGTTTAACACCAGCAGCAGCACCGTGATTACCGCGACGGTGGGCCTCTCGTTTGTCAGCGTTGCCAATGCGCAGGCCAATCTGAGCCAGGAAGATTCGTCAGGCAACTTCGACACGGTTCTCTCAGAATCCACGCAAAGCTGGAACAACGAACTGGGCGAAATTCAGGTCAGCGGCGGGTCCTCGGCCGATACGGCGACCTTCTACACAGAGATGTATCACGCACTGCTCCAGCCAAATGTCTTCTCCGACGACAATGGGCAGTATATCGGGTTCGATGGGCAGGTCCATACTGTCGCGTCGGGCCACGCGCAGTATGCCAACTACTCTGGCTGGGATATCTATCGCTCGGAGGCGCAACTACTCGCCTTCCTGGCACCAGGTCAGGCCAGCGATATTGCGCAATCGATGGTCAATGACTACGAGCAGAGCGGGATGTTACCTAAATGGAGCCTGGCCAACGGTGAAACCTACGTGATGGTCGGCGATCCAGCGGATGCGATTATCGCGGATATCTATGCCTTTGGAGGCACAAACTTCGACACAGCCAGCGCGCTTTCAGCTATGGTCAAGGAGGCTACGCAGGCCAACAACATTCGTCCTGGCCTTAACTACCTGATGGGTCAGGGCTATCTGCCTCTGGATGGCAGCTATGGTTGCTGCAACTACTATGGTCCGGCCTCGACGACACTGGAATACAATACTGCTGATTTCGCAATAGGCGTGTTTGCTAATAATTTGGGCAATACAGCCGACTATCAGCAGTTTGTCAATCGCGCCCAGGACTGGCAAAACCTGTTCAACATGAATAATGGCTACCTGGAGCCGCGTTACTTGAACGGCAGCTTCCAATCGTCCTATGATCCAACCAGCAGCACTGGCTGGGTCGAAGGCGACGGAGCGCAGTACAACTGGATGGTGCCCTTCAACCTGGCGGGTCTTTTCCAGGCGGAGGGCGGCAATAGCGCAATCGTTTCACGCCTGAACACCTTCTTCACCCAGCTTAACGCCGGTCCCAACTCGTCCTACGTGTGGATGGGCAACGAGCCGTCGGTGGAGACGCCCTGGGAGTACGATTATGCTGGCGCGCCTTATCAGACGCAGAAAGTTGTGCGCCAGGTCGAGACAACGCTCTATAGCACCGGGCCTAATGGCATGGATGGAAACGATGATCTGGGCGAAATGGCTTCCTGGTATGTCTGGGCAGCTCTGGGCATGTTCCCTGAAACTCCCGGCGTGGCCAACCTGGTCCTGTCCAGCCCGCTTTTCCCGAATATCACGATCAGCCGTCCGAGCGGGCAAACGATCACGATCAGCGCGCCCGGCGCCTCGGACTCGACCTACTATGTGCAAAGCCTGACGGTCAACGGCGCGGCCAGCAATAACCCCTGGCTGCCGCCTTCGTTCGTCGCCAATGGCGGCACGCTTGCCTACACGCTCTCTACCTCGGCCAATACCTCGTGGGGAGCGGCCGCGTCTGAAGCGCCGCCATCCTATGGCACCGTCAGCGGGGCAAACGGCTCCTTCTCGACAAGCTTTGAAAGCGGCCAGCCTCAGCCAACCTGGACCAATACCGTCGATAACGCGGGCTATCCTGCTGGCGGTATTAACAACGTGGGTGGCATCTGCTGCAGTTTGAGCGGGCCGGAGATGGGTACACGCACGGAAGTTGCTCACAGCGGCACTACGGCCCTGATGTATTCCGGCATGGATAATAGCTCTACGTCATCGTATGCCTATATGGAAATCTTTAATTTCAGCGGGCAGAATCTGACGGTAGGACCTAACACGACGCTCTCGTACTGGATCTACCCTGAGAGTCCCTCTGGCAGTGCAACCGGAGCCAACCTGACGAGTGGCAACAACAGTAGCTGTGTGGCGATTGACCTGATCTTCAGCGATGGCACCAACCTGCGTGACTCCGGGGCGACCGATCAGCATGGCAACCGCGTCCACCCGGCGTACCAGTGCGGCCACCTGAACATGAACGCCTGGAACCAGGTCATTGTCAACCTGGGCGCGTTCGTGAATGGCAAGACCATTCTGCGTCTCGACGTGGGCTACGACCAGCCAGCTAACACGGGTGGTTATCGTGGCTACATCGATGATATCAGCATCGGTGTGCCGGGCAGCCAGTTCAATAACGCTGGCATTTCTGATGATAGTAACCAGGGAGGGGCGAACTTTGACGGCGATGGTTTCAGCTATTCCGCGCAGGCCCTGGCCGCGAACGGCTTCAACCCAGGCGCGACAGTAACAGTCAACGGGGCCAGCTATACCTGGCCCAACGCCGCCTCCGGCATGGACGATGATGTCCTTGCCCTGGGCCAGACCATTCAGGTTTCCGCTGCGCAGGGAGCTTCGCAACTGACCTTCCTGGGCAGTTCAACCAACGGACCCTCTACCGGCACTGTTACCATCACCTATACCGATGGGACGACGCAAACCGCGTCGCTTGGTTTCAGTGATTGGACGCTCAACGGCGGCTCTGCCTCGGCCTCCTATGGTAACGTGGTAGCCTGCCAGATGTCCTATCGCAACAGCACCTCTGGCGCATCCCAGCAGGTCACAACCTACGTCTTTGCCAGCGCGCCTATCTCGCTCAACACAAGCAAGCAGGTAGCGAGCATAACCCTGCCGCCCTCGGTGAACCAGGGACAATTGCACATCTTCGCGTGGGCAATTTCGTAATGTATTCTCCTTCTTGATCGGCTTGGCAGGCCGATTGAGGGGAGTCGGAGGCGAGCTTCCTTTGCAAAGGAAGCTCGCCTCCTCTTGCTATTCCTTTTGCCCAGCTATTTTCCGATCTCGATCTGTTTCTTTGGAGGCATCAGACAAGATTATACCTGCGCAGCTTCGCTTCTACTCACGACAGTTCTTGCTGGCGAGGCGCGCAAAAAACGGTTCAACTGGAGAAAAGATTTGATTAGAGGCTAATTTGGGCGAACAAAGGTTTTTGCATTACCTCGGTTTCTTCGTCTTCTAAAAGAGAGCAAAGATTTTTATATTTACTCCAATTCTTCGTCTTCTAAAACGAAGGAGGCGAAGATGCAGCCATGAAGAAGACATATGGACATTACCAGGTTCAGAATATAAAGAAAGACCTCATCGGAGAGGGAGGGCAAGCTCGTGTTTACCGGGCCAGGGATCTTAACATTCCTGATCGCATAGTTGCACTTAAAGTGCTCAAGACAGACAACACGGACCAGGGATTTCGCGATCGCTTTGAGCGCGAAGCGCAAGCTTTAGCCAAGCTAAATCATCCACATATCCTTACTCTTCTCGATTATGGCAACGAAGGGACGTGCTATTACCTTGTAACCAGCTATCTCGAAAAAGGAACTCTTGAACGAGAAATTCAAAAATCCGGACGTTTTACTCCTCAAGAGGTATACGCATTCGCTATTCCATTGCTGCAAGCCCTTAAATACGCCCACGGGAAAGGTCTCATCCATAGGGATATTAATCCCTCCAATATTTTGCTTAATGAGGATGGCACTCCTGTATTGAGTGATTTTGGGTTGGTTAAGATTCTAGACCCGGAATCTGCTCGCCCAAAAGGCGATGCCTCTGCTCCTATGGGTACGGCCCGTTATATGGCTCCCGAGCAATGGCATGGTAAGGCGACCCCTCAGAGCGATCTTTATAGCGTAGGGGTCGTTCTCTATGAAATGCTCTCTGATCCCCTTCAGGGACCTCTTGTCTATGAAGAGGGTCGGCCACGTTCTCTTCGCAAGATCAACGCAGACGTTTCTCAAGTTCTAGAAGCCGCTATCTTTAGAGCGCTTGAAGAAGATCCAAGTCAACGTTATCAATCTGCTGACGAGTTTTTGGGCGCACTCGGATTGGCAAAAGAGGTAGAAAAAAAGTCTTCCGATCCAGTCGAGCAAATTCGCACCAGACGTTTCTCCCAACTATCCGGCCCTTCTCGCCGTGCGGAACAGAACCCTGGCGCGAAAGTGCAACTCCCCGCTGATCGGACGAGAGGTCAGTCTGATCCATCCCGGCCTCCTGCCGACTCACCGACTGACCGGCCAGAGCCACCTCAGCCAGAAGAACAGAGGAACAAGCCGCGCTCGAAACTTTCAGCGCTGCGTCTATCCGTTCTCTTTCTCCTTCTGGCTACGGCTGTTTGGATAGTAAGAGGTACTGTTGACCGGCAATCAGTATTTTTTCCTCGAACGAGCACCGCTCTTACTTCGACGCCCTGTTTCCAGACCATCACGTCGTTAAGCGACAATGACAGCCCCGGCACGTTTCGCAAAGCGCTGAGCAATGTCCTCCAGGGGCAAAGGTGTAGTCTTTTGTTTACCGTGAGCGGGACTCTGATCCTTACTCATCCTTTGTCAATCAGTCAGAATCTCACTATCGACGTGTCTGGCCCGTCTGGACAAGCATATCAGATGGGGTACCAGAATCACAATCAGGTCACTATTATGCCGCGCGACCCTTCCATAGGGATCACTATTGGCATCGGATCTATCGTCTCTTTCCAGAACATCTCGTTCCGAGGACTTGGTCAGAGTCAGCTTCCGCAGCCTGCTGCTTTCATGCAGATCAATGGTGCGCATGTGTTTTGCCTGCATTGTGATTTTTCCGATTTCTATTCGTACGCTAATGGCAGCGCTGTGAGCAACAGTTACGGAGACCTGACCCTGGAACAGACGACCTTCGAGAACAACGGGTCAACAAATAATGGGGGCGCGTTGTATAACCTGGGATCAATCTCCGGATCAGCCTCGACGCAGAAAGGATCATTGCTCCTGGACGATTGCACGCTCTCAGAAAACACGGCGAATTACGGCGGTGGTAGTATTTATAACCTGGAAGGCCGGGTCGTGATAGATGAAAGCCTCCTGATCAGCAACTCTACAGAATATAACGATGATGAGATAGAAGGAGGCGGAGCTATAGCAAGCTGGGATGGCGTGCTCATCATTTCGGGGAGCACGATCTCTTACAACCAGGCTGCCGAAGCGGGAGGTGGCGTCCTTCTCGTCGGCACAACTGCTCAGATGAGTGAGACGCAGATTTTGAGCAACGAGACGGTAGTTAATGGTAATCCAGCTTACAGGATGAAAGGTGAGGGGGGCGGCATCGCTGTCGAGACCAATCCTGAAAATAATAAGACAAGCGTTCTTGAGTTAATCAGCCCCAGCTTTAGGAACAATGTAGACAATTACGCCCCCCAGCCTTCCTCCTCTGCTGCTTCTACAAATGACTACGCGGGCATTCTATTCAATGCCTCAAGCACACAACTGCTTCGGATAACCAGCGCTCCTTTGCCCGCTCCTCCTTCTATAGCCAATCACCTCATTGGCTTTTTGGCTATCGATCAGTTCACTCAGTTTTGCCAGAAGTACCAGGATGCACAGGGACAAGAGTTCGTAGCTGCTGTTCCGGCCAGTGCAGGAGGTGGTATTATCGACTGTGTTACGGCAGATACCACACAAGCGCCAGAGTCAATAGTCTCTTTGCTCCAGAGAAAAGGCTTGCAGCCGCCGACACCGGGTATGCAGGGAGCAGCTCAGTTTGTTTGCGAATCCATCTATGGGAATCGGATGAAAAACGGCGTAGCTCGGCTTTTTAATTATTGGGACCCGGCAAGCTGGCAATGCTTTGCACATGAACAGCGCTTGAGGGTCAGCATCACGCAAACTACTTTGGATAGTTACTGCCCTTCCCTCTACTCTGACTCCTCGGCTATCTTAACGAAGCAGCTTCCCTCTTCCACAGCCTATGATTGGAACTGTGTGAGCAACGGGATTCCCTATCGTCTCTCGATGGATAAGGTTTGCCAGCAGGTCTCTGGTGATCCAGATGCTATTGGTCTGCTCGATCCCGCAGATTTCGACAACCCCAACAGTTGGCAATGCTGGGGACCTGACTGATATCATCGGGTTGGCTTCTGCTATTCTTCTTTATTTATACTCCTCTTTGACCTCGCTGCCGTACATCTTGAGCAGCTTCTTGACCTTTGGGTCGATCACAACCATGCAGTAGGGTGCGAAGCGGTTGCTATCGTAATAATCTTCGTGATAATCCTCGGCGCGATAGAAATTTGTGAACGGGGCAATCTCTGTGACAACTGGGTTTTTGTAGGCCCCTGATTGCTCAAGCGCTTCTTTCGAGGCCAGGGCTGCCTGTTTTTGCTCGTCATTGTGATAAAAGATAGCTGAGCGATACTGCGTCCCAACATCGTTGCCCTGCCGGTTCAGGGTTGTGGGGTCATGCGTGTGCCAGAAAATATCCAGCAGCGTTTCGTATGAGATGATGGACGGGTCGTACGTGATCTGGATAGCTTCTGCCGCGCCAGTTCTGCCTGAGCAAACCTGTTTATACGACGGGTTTGCTATCTGTGAAGCCGCGTAGCCTGGGACAACAGACTGGACTCCTTTGAGTCGCTTGAAAATTGCTTCGGTACACCAGAAGCAGCCTCCTGCGAGTGTTGTAACACAATAGCGAGTAGATTTCCCCTCGTCTGCTCCAGGGCTGACTTGAGATTCTTCCTCTCGGCTGGAAGAAGCCATTGGAAGATCAGTTTCTTCTATGTGATCTGAGTTGTGTAACTGTTGAGCGTCCATAATACGGTGTGTTCCTCCTGACTTTTTGGAGCAATTTCATAATGGCCACAGGTCTTCATCCAGTTATTATACGCGAGACTTTGAGACCCTGTCTGCCCCTTGTCTCCTGGCGCTCGCTTACTTCCCTGTGGCATGCGATGCTGGTTTCCTGAAGATGGGCTTTCGCCGCGAGGCCGAGCATGCACTGGTCTTTGGCCAGTCCGGTATTGAGTGGGAAATGGATAAAGCCAGGCGTAGCTCTTTTGTGCTGTTCCTGTTTAATAGAAAGAGAAGAGTGTTTCATCAACGGAGGGCTATGATGAATGAACAGGAAATGCAATTTGCCGACCCTGATTGGAAGCCAGCGGGGTCCTTTTCTGAAAGGCCAGAGGATGCCAATAATGGCATCTCTCCGGCTGGTTCGATAAATGGTCATACGCGTACCCTGAGTCGGGACTCCAGCGAGTCGTATGAGCAGGGTTATCGGGGCTCGTGGGAAAGGAAAGAGGAGTCGCCAGAGTATGTTCTGTTCGCAGCGCGGCAGATAGCGGATAGATCGGCGGGAATAGAACCTCGCAGGTCGTTGTGGTGGCTCTGGCCGATTGCCATCATTTTGCTTATCGCACTGCTTGGTACCCTGGCGTATTCCCTGGGTTTTCCTGGAAAGGGACCTGGTATTGGTGAGCGAGGCGGTTTTGAACAGAGCGGTTTTGGTGCCCCCAGCTTCCGGCAGCCGGTGCCGGTTCAATCAAGTTTTTTCTATGGCCTGAAAGGAGCTACTCAGCTCACTATCAACAACCAATCGGGTTCCATTATTGTCAAGGCGACCAATAGCAATACCAACGGGGTAGATATCCAGACCGATGATGGTTCCCAGCCGACCGTCGTATACAATGGCAACACGATTACGATCACTTCTCACACCGGCGGAGATGTCGGCGTGGTTATTCCGCAGAATCTCACGCTTCACCTGATGACAACAGGCGCAGGCGTGATCGAAGTCGATGGTTTTGCTGGCCAGTTATCTGCGCGAACTGACTCCGGCTTGATCGCGCTCAACGGCGATATGCTCACCGGGCCATCCACCGTCAATTCAAATTCAGCAAATATCAATCTAAATGACGATAGCTTGAGGGGAACGGTAGCGGTGAGCACCGGTGGAGATGGGGATATTGGCTTTGTGGGCACGCTGGACCCGCAGGGCAAATATCGGTTTATTACTGAGCGTGGCGATATCGAATTGCTCCTTCCCCCGGCCACTTCCATACGTGTCCAGGACCTGTCCAGCAGTGGATTGTTCCACAACGACTTTGCTAACAATCCAATGGGCAATATGCCGCAAGCCGCAGTCACAGTAGAAACCAGCGGTGGTGAAGTTGCCATTCGCCATCCCTGAGCATACCTTCCCTCGCTAGAGACTGTATAAAAAGTGGTTTCGTTTAGCTTATAAGGCCGATTGAAAAGAGCAAATGGGAGTTTTCCAGGCCAGCATTATTACCGTCTGCTTGTTGGTGAATGTAATTATACTAGAGAAAAAGGGTGCGTTCTGGTCTCGTAAGACTTTGAAAATGGCTTTGATGAGAAAAGTGGGAAATGCAGGCAATTGTTGAGCAGTTTCGCCAGGTGTTAGAGTGCCAGGCCGTCCTCTTCGTTCCAGGATGCGCGGATGCCAGTCTGCGTCACCCCTTGCTGGATTTTTTGCCCGCGAGCGTGTTGTCAGAATGGCGCTGTGTTTCTATCACCTCCGGCAAGAAGGACCCTCAAGGTATCTGGATAGAAGAGCCTGTGCGAGCCTTGTGTGATCTGGCCATACAGGATGGGCGAATGCAGATCCTGAAGGGAGGCTCATTGTGTGTAGATCGCTGGCGCCTGAAGAGTGTTGCGGCGCTTCCTCTGGAATATTCTGCCGGGACCCTCGGAGTATTTTTGCTGGCGGATGAACGCCCGGAGAGGTTCGGCGCGGGCGAAGAGCGCCTTGCCTACACTTATTTATCGATGTATTTGGGTGATCTGGTCCAGACGTTTCGAGAACGCGCCCGTTTGTTGCTGGGGGACGAGCGCAACAGGATGTGGTTGGGCTCAGAACCGGATTGGTTCATCAAGGACGAATTTGTCTCTATCGTCAGGCATGAGTTGCGAATGCCTCTAAGTATCATCAAAGGGTACGCGGGCCTGTTACAGGTCTATGGGGGAACAAATGATCGGCAGACTGCGGCGTTGACTGCTGATCAGCAGCAGCATTATCTGGCAGCAATCATGGAACAAACCGATTTGCTGGAGGTTCTGGTAAATGATCTCTTCGATGCCAGCAGTATTCAACGTGGCAAACTGGCTTTGCATCCACGCGTGGTGGATGTGGGCACATTCTGTCGGCAGCTTATCCAATCGGGGCAGATGCGCGCGGACCAGCTGCAACCGGGCAAATATCATCTGGAATGCAGGCTTCCCTCCAACCTTCCATCTCTCTGGGTGGATGCCAACCGTCTGCGACAGGTCTTAATGAATATAGTAGAGAACGCGATCAAATTTTCTCCCGATGGGGGCCTCATAACGTTGGAAGTCGGCTTGCTCAAAGTCTATGACGGGCGGGTTCGCGCTCCTGGGGGGCGGCAGGTCTCGACGTGTGTACGTTTTGTTGTGCGCGATCAGGGGATTGGGATACCGGCCCAACATTTTGCGCAGCTGTTCCAACCGTTTGCGCGCCTGGAACAGCCAGGATCTGCGCGGGTTGCCGGGATGGGTTTGGGACTCTATATCACGCGGAAATTGGTCGAGGCGATGGGTGGAAGCATTGATTTGCAGAGTTGCGAGGGAAATGGTACAACTATTACAATAACCTTACCTGCCGTTAATCCTGGTGAGGTGATCGCGCTTGACCCAATTGATCAGGTATCACGCATGCCGACTGGGTAGATTCGTAACCAGAGAGGTTCCCTTGCGTGCGCAAAAGCAGTCTGCTGTAGTGTGCGGAAAAGTTCAGTAAGGGAAGGCAAGGGTTAGATACGTGCTTATAGGTTTGCTTGAAGATGATCTGGCCATCCAGGAATTGCTACGGATTCTGCTCCAGGGTGAAGGTTATGAAGTAGCGATCTATACATCCGCTGCCGAATGTCTGGCCGATTTGCGTGTTGACGACCCACGCTCTGGATTGCTTATGCCCGATCTCCTGTTTATCGATCTCCACCTCTCAAGATCGGTCTCTGGCTCTACTGTGATTGAGCGGATCCGCGCCAATCCTCGTCTGAATCCATTACCTATTATTTTGATGACTGCTTCCACGTCGCTTGAGAAGCAGGAACTGGCCCGCCTGCAAGTGACATTGTTGACCAAACCCTTTGATATTGATGACGTTACGCGACTGATCGACCAGATGACGCTCTCGCCACCTAAAGGCCGATAAGCTTCTACGCAGATCGACGGGCTGCCTCATTCAAAAAAACTAGCTTAGCACGGAATGGTTGAGGAAGAGAGCATCACAGGAGCTCTTTCCTGAGCCGTTCTTCAAAGCTTGCATCTGGCTCAGTGGATGTCGGCAACTTTTTTAACACGTCTCACCCCGGCCGCAAGCACTCGTTTTCGCGCTGTTGGATAGAGAGGTAGCTATAAAAGTGATCGGCAACGAACGTCCACTAAGGCAACCAGCTATTAGAAGATTTGAGCGGGAGATCTGGCGGGTAAAGTTGAGAAAAATAGGACCAAAAGATTAAAAAAAGCTGAGTTACATTTATGTCTGGATCGGCTTCTCAGGCGGCTTCAGGGCGTATCGATGCGTCGAACGACAAATAACGTTTGACTCGTCAATTGTCTGGCGATTTTTCCTCTGGTTTCTCTGGTAGGCGTGCGAGAATTTGTTGAAGTAGCGTGTCGTATGCTCCGTAATTTTGTCATCTAGTTCAGTGAAGCGTTGATCTACCTTGTTGTCTAGAGTGGTTACTCTGCTGTCCAGTTCAGTGAAACGTTGATCGATCTTGTTGTCCAGAACGGCTACTCTGCCATCTAGCTTGCCTTCTAAGTCGATGATTTGGCCTTGAAGGTCTGTGAGTCGCTCGTTGTGGAGAGCGTTTTGATTGATAATGACGTTAAAGAGCTTGCTGCTTTGCTCTTGAAATTCATTGACCGTTTCCTCTAATTTTTCAAGCGCCTCTTTTGAGACAAGGGCGCATACCGCGATAGTAAGCATTTCTTCGCTGCGTTTTCGTTCGGCGACCTCTTTTTCGAGGGCCTTTACTCGGTCTTCAAGGCTTGGCATGGGCATCGCTCCGTTCTGTGCTCGGTGTAGAAGCTGGCCTTATTATATCACGGGCTGTCTATGGTTTGGGGCAGTGACCTGAACTATTGCCGATTGATGGCTTCAATGATGCTGAGGATCGGGTCTTTTGAAAGTTTGAGGCGGTAGGCAGCCTCTCTCAAGTATGACCGGAACTCGTCAATCCCTCCTGGGAGAAGAATGGCGATGGCAGTAGCTAAGCGTTCTAGGGCTTCTATGAGTAAGGTTTCTGGTTCTACCTGGCTGTATTGCGTCGGCGTTGTAGGCAAACTTTTGAGGTTTACTAAACAGGCGTTGATGAGCAAGAGATATTGTGACCACATAGGGTCATAGACAGCGTGATGCACGATTTCCTGATAGACTTCTGAGGTTATGCGTAAATATTCTCCGTCGTTATGGCTTGCCATTAGGGTTTTCCTCCTTGCTGTCGATTGCTAAAGCTAGGGATATTTATGACCCCTTATATAAGTATACCTAAAAAAGCTTCCGAATAAAAGTATTGATTTATAGGGAGGGATTTGTTGCTAGCTATACAAGTAGGGAGGGATTTATTTAAATTGCTTTTAGTCAGTAGAGAAAAGAGATGAGTAGTAGGTATGATACGACTAAAAGTTAAAGAAGTTGCTGAGCAAAAGGGCCTTAGTCAAGCTAAGTTGAGTCGGGTCGCTGATGTTGATATTAAGGTTATTAGAAGAATTTACCGTTATCCTACGGAATCCGTGACTACGGCCGTGCTTGACCGTGTTGCTAAGGCTTTGGGTGTTGATGTTACTCAGCTGTTAGAGAGTATTCCCGATGATTTTCAGGAGTTCAAGGAATAATAAAGAACGGCAAAAATGAAGCCGGCTAGACGAGATCGAGCGCTAGCCGGCCCGCATTATTATTTAATGCTTCAATTATTGGTTTTTTTCTGCCAGTTTGGCAAGGCGTTGGTATTCCTTGAGCAGTGAGTTTGTGGAGGTTAAAAGATCAAACTCGAAGCGTAAGAGGTTGTCTTCTTCGTTGGCCGGTGTTATACGCTTAAAGCCCAAGCTCTTACTAATCCTGATGCCATCCTGGGTTCTACTAGTAGCGTAAGCTTTTTTAACGATAACGCCTCTTCTGGCAAGGGTTTCAAGGAACTCTATAGTACCTGAGATTAGTCTAGCTCCATATAACTTGCTCTTTTTTACATCTTGCTTTGCTCCTATTATAAGAAAAACTTCACTGGCTTCCCCCGGTTTGAATTGAGTGATGTACTCAGGTGCAAGCACTTCTGTTCTGAATCTGGATTCGGCCATGCCTGACATGATCTTTTCGATGGCCTCGCGCTTTAGTGGGAATATGCCAACATAGCCTACTACTGTTTCGCCCTGTTTAAGCACATGGAAAATTTCGGGATTGGTCTGATGCTGACTCATCCGTAGGTTGTATCTTGCTATTCTGTTTGACTCACTTCCGCTACTTCCGAACAGTTCGGCGTTGAGGTCGGCGATTCCCTCTATATCCTCTTCTTTGGCTACTTCAAAAGTTGATGTGTCAGTAGCGTACTGAAGCATGAAAAGCTGATTTGCCCGTGCCATTTTGTCTATTTCTGATTTGTGGTACCATCCGTCGCTTCTGTTGGGTGGTACTACTTTGCTTATTTGGCCGCGCTCGACCATATCATAAAAGGTTGAGCGTGGTATGCCAAGTTTTTTGATGGCTTGTCCGGCTGAATAAAAGCCGGGTGGTATTGATGACGTTCTCCCCACAGTTTTTCTCCTCGTTGAAATTTGGCTTTGTTTGTCTGTAGACATTATAGCATATTCGGACGGTTCATACTATTGACAACGTTCGGATTATAGGGTATACTATCAGTGTCGGATAAATCGGACAATTTAGATAATCCGGCATGCCGGATAAAGTGTACAAGGTGGATGTTTAACTGGCAGTTTTGTAGGGAGTGCTGGCCCGGATGTTTGCGGCGTCCAGGCCAGCGAGTGAGAACGTATGGCAAGCCATGTGGTCGGACTGCTCTGCTCTCCTGGTCATTATGTTGGGGCTGATCGCGGCTTGTCAAGCTTAACTAGGAGGTGTGCCTATGACTCTTCAACTGACTCAGGCGGTGGTACATGGCTTGCCGTTCGCTGTTGCTGATTTGGATTACTCGTATGCTCCTCGTTTTTTGTTGTCTGCGCCTTTCAAGCGCTCAATTGTTGAACACACGGATTTTGCCCCGGCCTGCGAGGAGGGGTTTACTTGCTACTTCCAGGGGTTGATGAGGGAGGATGAACAGGGGCGGGAGGTTTTCATCAAGCAAGGGTATACCTGGAATGAAGTGGTCGCGCTTGTAGTGGAATGGGTGGAGGGTTTCGCCAATCTTCCGAGGATGCCTCTGCGTCTGCGTGGGATGTCGTTAGCGTGGATCGCAGGCTTTGGGTTGGGGTGGTTATCGGCCCTAGCGGTGTTTCGGCCTGATGATGCACGGCGGGCGCTTGTTGTGCTCACGGTGCTCCTTGGTTCTGGCGTGCGTCCAGTGGCAATTAAGGGGTGAAATGGCAAGTTCTGAGAAAGGATGGTGATGCCTATGGGTTCTTTGGTGTTCTGGATGGTGGTGGTTGTTGCTGTTGTCGTGCTGGTAGTTGGGGCGCGGTCGCTCAGTCGTCCTGGTGGGAGGTATCCTTCTGTGTGGGTGTGTGGACTGCTGGCGGTGGTGGCGCTGGTATGGATGTGGGTCATGCTCAACGCGCAGTTTGGTGGTCAGGTGATACGGTTTCAGTGCCGTAAGGGGATGGCTTGTCAGATGGCAAGCCGTCAGAAAGGGAGGTGATGCGTATGCTAGGGATTATGCATGGTGCGCTGCTTGTGCTTGTTTTCGTGCTGGTGTTCCAGGGGTTGACTGCGCCTCATTATAGGCGTCGGTGGGAGTTGCCGTTTTGCCTGGTGGCGGCGGCTGTTTGCCTGGTCCTTTGGGGCGTGCTCTTTTTCGGTTAGCGGTTCTCTCTTCTACGATTGGCAAAAAGGAGAGAGGTAGTTATGTGGCAAGGGTGGCGATATTTCGGTCAACGGCACGGCGGGCCGGGGAGCCGCTAGGCTCATCAAGCATCCTTGAGAGCTTGAGGGAAGCCCAGAACACCAACCAGCGTGCTCCCGGCGAGTGGGCGGGACAAGCGACACCGCGCTGTTTAACCTTGCGCGGGGTGGGTAGACTCGCAGAGCGAGAGCGACCTGGCGCGGCGGTGCGTGCTCATCAATGCATTACCAGGTCGCTCTCGGTGCGCAGCACTCACCCACCCCGCGCAAGGTCGGCGTCGCCCGCCCACTCGCCGACGACCGGTGTTGGATTGCCTGGGGTGGGGCGTGGTGGCAAGATGGAGGGGTGTGGAGCGGTGCGCCGCGAAGCAGGCGGTGGCGGCGCGGGGTCCCCCCACCGCCGCCACATCGCCGCGCGAGGTGTCCAGAGTCTTTCCTTGACTCTTAGAGTAGTAAGTCACACAAGAGCCGGACGGGTGGCCGGTAGCAAGGGAGGTGATGTCGATGGAAACACAAGAGAAGCAAGCAAGCGGGCTATTCGAGCCGTTGCCATTGGAAGAGCAAGCGGAACTGCTGTTACAGCAAGGGCTTGATACCTTGCTGTTTTGCCCGCATCCCTGGGCGTTGCAACATCGCTTTATTCATACGAAAACAGGTGAAGTGGTGCGGGCGCGGTGTGGGTCGTGGACGTGTCCGTATTGCGGGCCGCGTAAGGTGGATATGTGGCGGCAACTGGTCAAGCTGGCTGAGCCAACGCTGTTTATCACGCTGACGAAAGTGGGCTTTACGCTCAAAGAGGCGGCCAGAACACTCACGACGTTCTTGCAGTATCTTCGGCGTGGTTCTAAGGGTCGGGGGAAAGAGCACGTGGGGGCGCGTCCGGCCTACCCGATCCAGGTGTTTGCGGTGCTGGAAGAGCACGAGAATTTTGCAGAGAACGGCTTTCACTGGCATTTGTTGGTAAAAGGTGTGGATTTTTTACCACATGAGGTAGTCAGGGAGGCGCTCCGCTCGGCTACTGGCGGGCGTTCATACATTGCCTGGGTGGAACGGGTGAGGAATGACCGGGCAGTAGGGTATGTGACGAAATACCTGATGAAAGAAATCATTCGTGAGCGCCGGGGCCTGGTCGAAGAGGAACGGACGCAGAGGTGGGTGGCAGTTCGGCCAGTCGAGAGCGACGCGGGAAAGCTCAGCATGTCGTATGCGGCGAATGAGCTAGGAGAGGGCGCGAAAGGCGGGCCGTATGTCTTTGAGACGTGCTACGATGAGGAGGGTCGGCCACAGATGGAAGAGGAGCGGATCATTGTCCAGCGGCTCTGTAAGGCGCATCGCGTACGCTACTCGAAGCATTTTTTTCCGGCGAAGACGGCGGAACTGCGGCGGCAACTCTTCGGAGAAAAGGCGACGGCTCAGGAGTTGGAGAGGTGCGAGAAGCAGAACGATCAGGACGAGGGGCCAGCAGAGGGGGAGTCAGGTCAGGGAGCGGGCGAAGAGGGAGAGAGTGAGCAGGAGTCACGTTCTGAATGGATGTTGTATGAGGTGGTGTCTCCGGTGGTGGAAGAAAAGGGTGGGCGTGACGAGGTGCATATAGCGATGGTAGAGAAGCACTACGAGCGACTAGGATTAGAGCCGGATATTGAGCCAGGGGAGACGCGAACCGAACGCTATAAGCGGATGCGGTGGGAGGCGCTTCTAGAGTCGCTAGAGCGGTTGAGGTCGGGCGCACAATTGTACTCGCGTCGAATTATTGGGTTATGGAGCTATCAGCGTGAACAAGTGCGCTATGCTGGTGCTGGTGGCTGGTAGCTGGTTAAAACGAGAGAAAGGAGGGGTCATCTGCCTGATATTGGAGTGGTTGGCAAGCCATGAGCGGAAAGGGAGGTGTGCCTATGAAACTTACTGGTGAAAGAGGTGTGTTACAGCAATTCTTGTTAGATTGTGAGAGTCGCTTAACAGATGGCTCTCTGCGTTTGTATCGTCGTCAACTTGGCCTTTTGACTGGCTACCTTGCTAGTCGAGGCGTGACAGAGTTGGAAGAGGTTAAGATAGCCGATCTCCGTGAGTTTATTCACTTTCTGTCACAATCTGAGGATAATACCACATTTTATCCTAATGCCCGTCGCCGTCTCAAGAGGAAACCTGAACCCTCTACGGTTGCGTCTCATGTGCGGGTTATCAGGGCGTTCTTTACCTGGTGTGTCGAGGAAGAGTTAATAGAAAAGAGTCCTGCTGCGCGTCTATCCATGCCTAAAGTGCCGAAACGGGTTATAACGACGTTCGCACCTGAGCAGATAAATAAAATGCTGGCTTCGTGTGATGTGAGTACTGAACAGGGTTTTCGGGATTATACTATCCTGGTGCTTCTGCTCGATACAGGTATGCGCGTCTCTGAATTGGCTGATTTGCGCGTTTCTAATGTTCATCCCCGCTATGTTAAGGTTTTCGGCAAGGGGCTGAAAGAACGAGAGATAGGCTTGCATCCTGACGTTAGCCGCCTGCTCTGGCTTTATATTCAGAAGTACCGGCCCTCGTCGGAGTTTCCTGCTGAGGATCGTGTTTTCCTGGGGCGCAAGGGCGCTTTAACTGTCGAGGGGATCGAGCAGGTTTTTAAGCGGGTTGCTGCTGCCAGTGGTATCGAGGGTGTACGAATTTCTCCGCATACAATGCGCCACACCTTTTCTAAGCACTACCTGAAGAATGGCGGGGACTTGTTCAAACTTTCCCGTGAGTTGGGGCATAGTGATGTGCAGGTGACAGGGCGTGTGTACCTGGGCGATTTCAAGAGTAGCGATGCAAGAGAAGATCATAGCAGCTTTTCTCCTGTTATCGATGTGAATATCATAAAGACGAAGAAAAGGAGCAGCAAGAGGCACGCAAAAGACTAGTAATCCATTGGTAAACTTTGCGTCAATAGGTGGGCTATCTTAAAAAATACTAGGGTTTTTTAAGGTAACTCATCTTTTTTGCTTAAAAAATATCTATCTATAGATTTTTTAATGCGGTAGCGACGCTTTTTTATTGGCTCTCGCGGCTGAATGCGGGCGTATTGGGACGGAAGAGTTGGAAAAAGTAGCCCAAAAGATTAAAAAAAGCTGAGTTTTTATTGTTGACTTGTACTTTTATGGATCAGGCTGCTATCCTTTAGGTAGAGGAGAGGATACATGATGTTCCTGACAACTGACATGTGTGACAGTTACCAGGGCTTTATCAGTCATGTATCTTGAGAGACCGAACAAGTTTACTACACCAAAGAAAGAGAGTGGAAAACATGCAGACAAATAAGGGTCGTGGGCGCGGATTTGCCTCAATGAGTCCTGAGAAGAAGCGCGAGATTGCCAGCAAGGGTGGAAAAGCTGCACATGCTATGGGTACAGCTCATAAGTGGACGAGCGAAGAAGCCCAGGCCGCAGGGCGCAAGGGTGGCTCGATCAGCCGCCGTCGTCCGAAGAGTGCCACTCAAGTTCAGGCATAAAGCGGCGAGCAAACGCTCGAAGGTGGTTGGTATGCTAGCCTATGCCAGCCGCCTTCTTTATCTGGTTTGATTGCTTTGTCCATTCTCTTCTCATCCTTCGTCATAATCCCTGCAACTCGTTTGCCGAATAGAGCGCGGTATAATCAGGCTACCTGGTCCTTTGATCGATATATGGTACTTCTTTATGCAATGTTGGCAAACCCTCACCAGACCTGTTATACTTGCGATTGTGTTGCACCCCGCCGGTCGATCAATGGCCGACTAAGCGTCGTGCGAGCGTGACAATAGGGGCGGAAGATTTACGCGAGTGGGGAAGTTAGCCGGGCGACCTGGAGAGGGAGAAACAAGTTATTTTTAAACAGAGCGAGTATCCTCGGGACAAACCAGTCGATCTGACAATTGTTGAGCCTTCAACGGCGCCGGTGCCGTCGTTTGCGCGTGGAGTGGTCGCGCGCTTGCGGAAACGCTGGTTGAGTAAAGCGTTCCGTTTTCGTCTGAAAAGTTTTTTACCCGGCCGCGAGGCTCTCTCTTTGCGGCGTTTCAGTATTACCGAAGCCGCTTTCCTCTTGATCCTGGCCCTTCTCACGTCGCGGGTGCTTGGGATAGTACGCCAGACGCTTTTAAACGCCCTCTTTGGCACCGGCCCGGCCGCTAATGCGTACTATGCCGCAGCATATCTGCCGGAGACGCTCTTTGAGCTGGTGGCCGGAGGAGCGCTGGTCCACGCGTTTATTCCGGTCTTTCTTTCCTATGAGAAGGATTATGGCCAGCGCGAGGCATGGCGTTTGACTAGCCTGGTTTTTAACCTCATGCTGGTAGTGCTGACGTTCATCTTGCTGGTAGGAGAATTCTGTGCTCCTATCTTTGTGGATCATTTGCTGGTTCCTGGCTATTCACCGGCGGAGCAGGCGCTTACAACAGATCTGACGCGCGTGCTGCTGATTCAGCCCCTTTTCCTGGGCCTGGGGACGGTTATCACCGCTGCGCTGAACAGTAAGCGTCAATTTTTGCTGCCGGCGCTTTCGGTGGCAATTTATAATGTTGGACTGATCGGTGGTCTGATTGTCTCCTTCCTTTTTCACGGTGTGGGAATTTATGGACCAACCTGGGGGATTGTGGTGGCTACGGCTCTCCAAGCGCTGGTGATGGTGCCTGCTCTGGTGAAGCAAGGCGCGCGCTATAGCTTTACCTGGGATCTCAGACATCCGGGCTTGCGCGAAGTTGTCCGTTTGCTTATTCCGAATGTCCTGGCCGTCATAGTTGGCTCGATTACTCCCATTATTGATACTGCTTTTATCTCCTATATGCCCGATAGCGCCAGCCTGGCAGCTTCTCGCAATGCCTATATGCTTTTTGGCCTGCCGATGTCCCTGGTGGCGCAGTCGGTTGTGCAGGCGGCGATGCCACATCTGGCCGCGCTGGCCGCATCGCGAAAGTATGTCCGCTTGCGCCAGACATTGCTCAAAGTTCTGCTGGTCTCGCTGGTGTTTAGCGTGCTGGCTGCCTGCGCACTCGTTCTCCTGGGGCAGCCCATGATACGCCTTCTCTTCCAGCACGGAGCGTTTGACGAGCACTCCTCGTATGTCACCTATCTGGCACTCATAGGCTATGCCATCGCTTTGCCCGGTCAGACGATAGCTGTGCTCCTGTTGATGACGTGCTATGCGCTGAAGAACGCGTTGATCCCTTTCTGCGCAAGTATTGCGACGCTGCTGGCTCATGTAGGCGGAGTAGTCTTCTTCCTGGCTTTGTTTGCCGGGTCTCAAAAAATTCTGGCTATTCCTCTTGGGCTGGCCACCGATGGCGTCGTTACATCGCTTCTGCTTGGTCTCCTGCTTTTGCGGAATGTGTCCTCCAGGCTGCCGGATGATCCAGGAATGCAGCGCCTGGCCCGCAGGCGGGCGGCATGCACAGGTAGTAACTGATTCGTGGATACGTTAGCACAGCGAGATGTTCTACTGGCGAGCGGACGATGATGTGTGATACGTTTAGATAGTTAGACGTTTAGATGGTCAGAAAGAATAATTGCTCCTGACCTTTTCGTGTGCAGGCAAATTATCACAACTTTTCAATCTTTAGAGTGGAGAAGTGATACTTGCAGTTGTTTAAATTCACTTGCGGCCCCTATACGATCAATCTGGCCGACAGTTTGCCACCAATGTATTATTCCTATTGCCGGCACGCACAGTTGGTGGAAACGTTCGCGCTGGAGGGATCGTATAGCGCTCTCTGTTATCTGGCGGTGGCTCGCGGTCATGGCTGGCCATTTTTGATCGTGGCTCAGCGCTACAGGCCCGGCCCTGAAAGCGGCTTCTTCCCTGGTGTGCTCTTTATTCCCGAAACCAATCTCCTCATGCTTGGGGCCGGCGAGCGCCTCCTGGCCTACTCGCTTAACGATTCTCCCTGCCGGCTGTGGGAATATGAGTTGCCCGGCGGGTTCTGGCAGTGGGAGCGTTCGCAAGAACGGATTGTGATGTCCTCTGAGAACGAGCTGGCGGTCTGGGACATCTCCGGGCAGAAGCGCTGGGATTTCTCTGTCGAGCCGCCCTGGCAGTATGCCATCGAGGGCGACACCATTCATGTGTATATGGGCGATAAAGGGACGGCGCTGCATTGCGAACGCGGTATTGTGATTGAGGGCACAGCAGTCCAGAGTTGATCTCGTCAAAAATTCTGGGCTTGTCTGTTCTTGGCCCTGTAGGATATACTATGAGAAAGGTTACTGGTAGATCGCTGTTGACTGCCAGAAAGCAGGGGTTTTTCGTGCCGATTCATTGTGTTGCTGGAAAAAAACACGGTGGCTTCCTCCCGAAGTATCGCGTCTTCGGTGGCTTCCATATGGCCACTTGCTACCCTTGATTCTCCCCCTTTGATGTTCCTCGTCCTGCTCCAGATAGAGCATGGTAGGGTACGCCTGTACCTGTATCACTTACCAGGATGGCGCGGTTTTCCAGGTGAACGCGTTCGTGTGGTATGAGTCCCTCTTTTTCCAGGATGTCTATTGTCTTTGTAGTTTGTACCATTTGTTAAAGTGGCAAATATTCTGTAGAATTGCTCCTTTTTTTCCATATTCACAGACGAGTCCTCCGGGGTTCTCGTGGGAAAGAGACATGCTACTCGTTCGCCCGGTAGGCGGGCCGGGCCGTGAATATGTTCTATGCAGGCCGCATCAACAGAAAGGTTTTGTATGAGTACCGATGGTTTACTCAAGGCCCTCAACGATTCACAGCGTTACCTCGATATTGTGCAGAAGCAGCGATTGAGCAAGAGCGAGACAGAATGGTTGATCGGGACAACCGTCAATAATTTTGTGCAATACTACAACAGCGGCTTTGTCGAGTATCGCAAATCAGTGACGGAAGCAGGCGATTACGCGGCGGTCGAATGGACCGGGCGCGGGGCCAGATTTCGAGACGCGCTCGGCCGCGAATATATTGACTGTCTCGGCGGTTTTGGCCTGTTCAACCTGGGGTGGGCGCATCCTAAAGTCGTGGGGGCCGTGCAAGCGCAACTACAGAAGAGCCCGCTGCCAACGCAGGAGTTGCTTGATCCTCTCCGTGGCATGCTGGCTCATCTGCTGGCGGAGATTACGCCGGGGGACATTCAGTATAGTTTCTTTGTGAGCAGTGGTACGGAAGCCATTGAGGGAGCTATGAAGCTGGCCAGGCTTTATACGCGCAAACATGGTTTTATTGCTGCCGTGCGCAGCTTCCACGGCAAGACGGCGGGTTCGCTCTCGTTGACCGGCAAAGCGATGTTTCGACGACCGGCCTTGCTTCCCCAGAGCAGCGTTTTCCACGTACCCTATGGTGATGCTGACGCCGTTGAACGGCAGCTGCGTATCGCGCGCGAAGTGGGCAACGATATCGCCGCCGTCGTCATGGAGCCGATCCAGGGTGAAGCCGGCGCAATCGTACCGCCCGCTGATTTCTGGCCGCGCCTGCGCCAGATCTGCGATGAATACGAGGTGCTGTTGATCGCCGACGAGGTGCAGACGGGTATGGGTCGCACCGGTAAGCTGTGGGGGGTCGAGCACTGGGAAGTTGTGCCTGATATTATTGCTTCGGCTAAGGCCCTGGGCGGTGGTGTGATGCCGGTTGGCGCTTTTATGTCCACGCCGAGGATCTGGAGCGTGATGAACAGCAATCCGTTCATTCATACTTCGACAACTGGTGGCAATCCGCTGGCCTGCGCCGCCGCGATTGCCGCGATCAATGTCACGCTGGAAGAGAAGCTTCCAGAGCAAGCTGCCGAAAAGGGGGCGTATTTTATGCGCCAGCTCAAAGAGATTGCTGCACGTAATGAAGACATCTATACGACTATTACCGGCAAGGGTCTACTCATTGGCCAGCATTTTGTCAATGATGAGCTTGGCTATGCCGTGGCCTCTGGTCTCTTCAAACGCGGTGTTTTGATCTCTGGCACCTTGAATAACTCGCGCGTCATTCGTGTTGAGCCGCCTCTGGTGATCACGCGCGAAGAGATTGATATAGTGCTCAATCGCCTGGAAGATACCTTGCGGGAGATTCACACAGGGGCAGGAACCAGCGTTGCATTCTTGACGGAAAGCGTCATTACTACCGAGGCGTCTGTGAGTGCTACCGAGGCTCCCAAAGCAATTGATGCATCGGTTGCATAAAACAGACCGAAATGTGGCTGATAAAGGGACTCTCTGTATATCATTGTTTACTAAGTGGAGGCAACGGGAGCATCAGCATCGTTCCACACAGATCGCATCTCCGCGCAGTTTGCTAGCAGCTCAGCAAATGTGCCCTGGGCCTCAACGTACCCATCCTTGAGCACGATGATATGGTCGGAGTGGCACAGCGCTGCGCGGGGGTGCGAGACAGCCAGGCACGTCACTACACCGCCACTGATCGTTGCGAGGTTGTTCAGTACATCCGGCTGCCCAACCGAGCAGGCCGACCGGGCACCAGCAAGGAGAGGCCACCATCCTCCGCTGGCACACCTAATATCAAGACCTCCGACATAAAGCCGGCAATATTTTTCGGAGGAAAGTTGACTACGCCAACCACCTGCCGGCCTAGCATTTCCTCTTTCGTATAGTCGCGCTTAGCTTGAACACTGGACCACTTCACGCCGATCTCCGGGCCAAAATCGATCTGCACCTTGTACGCAGGCTTATGCGCCCGCGTGAAATCCTCTACAGCAATGATCTTACCTACGCGCACGTCAATCTTAGAAAAATCGTCATACGTGATCATATTTATCTACTACTCCACATGTATTTATTACGCAGCCACGCCCCTGATTACATAAACCAGTGTGCGCAGATCGCCGACCAGAAACGTCTCTTTGACCCCGGCCGGGCGTGCTTCACCCTGACGGTTCACCCAGACTGTGGTGTAACCAAGTTGGCTGGCCGGCACAATATCATAGGTGAAGCCAAAGCCAGCGTGCCAGATCTCTTCACGCTTGAGGCCAAGACGCTCACGGGCTAGCAAAAAGCCCTGGTGCGCGGGCTTGTAAGCTCTGGCTTGCTCGGCGGTGATGATCTCGTCGAACTTCACACCCAGATTGTGCTCGGTCTGCGCGATGATCTCGTCGTCTGTATTTGTAATCAGCGCAACCTTGAGCAGCTTCTGCAGATCGCGAATCGCCTCACGGGTATCCGGGAAGGGCCGCCACGTACCCATCGACTGCGCGAACGCCTCGGCATCCTCGTCCGCGCACGGCAGCGAGAACTCGGCAAACGCCTGCTTCATGGTCTCGCGCAGAATCTGGCGGTAGGAACGATACGGCCCCTGAATAGCCGTATGCTGGATCTCCTCCCAACGCTGCTGCAATCGACGTACATCAATGTCATTCCTATGCTTGCTGGCGAGGATCTCGCCGAAGACGCGCTGGATCTCGTTTTCCCAATCGATCAGGGTGCCATAACAATCGAAGGTAATGGCTTTGGGTAGGGTATACATGCATGCCTCCTGGCCTGCTTAGCACATCCATATTGGCCTGTTGAACAATACACGTGATACTGATATACTACCAGATGTACTCGATTGTTCCCAGAGCATATGACCCGATCCGGCGAGACCTTTTCACGAAGCTGGCCGGGCAGGAGCCAGGAGAGCGAGAAATTTCCTCTTCACACCACATCCTGGCGTGGGGATACAGGGGTTCCGGTGGATCATCCAGAGCGTCTGCCTGGGCCATCACTCGCAGAGATATAACAGGAGGATACACAAATCATATGAAGGTCTATAGGGCGGAACATATTCGCAATGTCGCCTTGATTTCCCATGTAGGGGCCGGCAAGACCTCTCTGATTGACGCGGCCCTTTATGATAGCGGCGCCGCAACAAGGCAGGGAAAAGTGGATGAAGGAACCTCGCTGGCCGATTATGAGCCTGATGAACTCAAACGTCAGATGTCGTTGCATACAAAGGTGTTGCCGGTCGAATGGAAAGATACCAAAATTAATCTGATCGATACCCCTGGCTATGCAGATTTTGTGGGCGAGGTCAAGGCAGGTCTGCGCGTGGCCGACGCGGCCCTGGTGGTGGTCACTGCTGAAAAGGGCGTGGAGGTCGGCACGGAACTGACCTGGCAGTACGCAGACGAGCGCAAGCTGCCGCGTATGGTCCTGGTCAATAAGCTTGATCGCGAAAATACATCGTTTGAGCAGGCCCTGGCTTCCCTGCGTGGGCAATTCGGCACCAAAGTCGTGCCCCTGCAAATTCCCATTGGAGAACAGGCAAGCTTTAGAGGTGTGGTAGATCTGGTGACGCAGAAGGCGTATACCTTCGAAGGCGGCAATAAGGTCCAGGAGATCCCCGTACCCGCTGATCTCAAAGAGAGCCTCGGCACGTTTCGCGAGCAACTGATCGAGTCGGCGGTTGAAAGCGATGACACCCTGATGGAGAAGTTTCTGGAGGGCGAGGAGCTAAGCGACGAGGAAGTTCTCTCTGTGGTTAAGTTGGGAACGCGCACCGGTCAGCTCGTCCCCGTGCTCTGCGGCTCAGCCAGTAAGAATATCGGTGTGCAGGCACTGCTTGATGCGCTGGTGGACTATCTGCCCAGCGCTGCTGAGGCTGTGCCGCAGGACGCGAAAGCTTTTGGCGATACGCTCTCGTTGCTGGTCTTCAAAACAGCGGCCGCGCAGGTCGGCACGATTAGCACCTTCCGCGTATATTCCGGCACGCTCAAAAATGATACTCACGCTTTCAATCTGCGCACGAAGGCCGATGAGCGCCTGAGCCAGTTGATTACGCCGCGTGGCAAGAACCAGGAGCCGGCGACGGAGATTCCCGCAGGCGATTTCGGCGCGGTGTCCAAGCTGACCGATACGCACACCAACGATACGCTCAGTACCAACAAAGAGGTTGAGCCGCTCGAACCAATCAATTTCCCGCAGCCCTGCTACACCGTCGCGGTCTTTCCCAAGAGCCAGGCCGACCTGGACAAAATGAGTAACGCCCTGGGGCGCGCTCTGGAAGAAGATCGCACGCTCAGTATGACTCGCGACTCCGAGACTGCCGAGGTGCTTTTTTCCGGTATGGGCGAGGCACATCTGCAGATCGTTCTCGAAGGGATTAAGCGGAAATTTAATGTGGACCTGGAGGCGCACGACCCGCGTATTGCCTATCGCGAGACCATCCGCAAAAAGGCTCGCGCCAACGGTCGCCACAAACGGCAGAGCGGTGGTCACGGGCAGTTCGGCGATGTCTGGTTGGAGATTGAGCCGTTGCCTATAGGTGGCGAGGAAACCTTCATCTTTGAGGATAAGATCGTCGGCGGCGTGGTGCCGGGCCAGTTTATCCCCGGCGTCGAGAAAGGTGTGCGCGATTCGCTCAAACGTGGCTTTATCTCAGGCAATCCGATGATCTACGTCAAGGTCGCACTGGTTGATGGTAAATACCACCCGGTGGACTCGTCGGCGCAGTCTTTTGAAATCGCTGCCTCGCTGGGTATGCAGGAGGCCGTGCCCCTGGCCAGCCCGACCATCCTGGAGCCGGTCATGACGGTCAGCATCATCGTTCCCGAAAGTAACATGGGCGATGTGATGAGCGATATCAACACAAAACGCGGGCGCGTCCTGGGCATGACTCCCCTGGAGAACGGTATGCAACAGGTTACGGCGCATGTGCCGCAAGCGGAGATGTTGCACTACGCCACCGATTTGCGCTCGATCACCCAGGGACGCGGCTCCTTCTCTATGGAGTTCTACGAGTACGAAGAGGTGCCCGCCAACGTCCAGCAGGAGATTATCGCGGCATATAAGAAGAGCCAGGAAAAATAGAGCCGGAGATAAGCCTGTAGCTCTCTATGTGGGACAAAGGGCAGGCAAGCTATTCGACCAGGGCAGTTCCCTGGGCAAATGTACCTGTGCAGGAGCTTGCTTCCCTCTGTCCCGTATGTGGCTTTGTGAGTTTGCCGACGGCTTCCTTCTACTCTTATGCTTCCGCTACAGCGACTATGGCCTGCGGACGGCTCGCTTGCAGCGTAGCGGGCCAGGTGATAGGGAGCTGCTCCCAGGTGTAGCCCGCGTCCGTTGAGCGGAAAATGCCCTGGTTGTTGGCCGCATAGAAGACATGCGCCTCAGCTTCGTTAGCTGCGATGACTGAAGCCAGCGTGCCCTGTTGTGCTGGCAGCCCGTCCTGTAGCAGTTGCCATGGTTCGCTGGCTGAACGGCGATAGAGTGCCGAGAGGGCATGCGCCGGGTCGTGCGCCTGTTGCGGGCCGGGCGCGGCGGAAACCACGATGGTTGCGGGATCGGCAGGATCGGCGGCTGCGCCCCATAGATAGTGATGCTGCAAGCCATCGTCAGGCCGATACCAGGTTTCGCCACCGTCGTCGCTCTGCACAAAGCCGTTGCCTGCGTGCATAAAGCCATCGCCGGCCGCAGAGTAGAGGCGGTCCGGGGCTAGCTGGTGCATGACCAGCGTGTGCGTATCAAACGGCCCGCCGGGCTTACGATCCTCCCAATGCTCGCCGCCGTCCAGGCTGCGCAGCAGTGCTCCTGCCTCGACCGCGACGAAGAGCCGACCTTCTACCAATGGATCGGGCGTGATCCAGCGAATATGGCTGGTATATGGCCGGGGCGGAAAACTCCAGGTGGGGGCTGAGGGCAACTGACGCAGCCGCTCCATCTCTTGCCAGGATGTGCCGCCGTCCTCAGAGCGGTAGAACGCGCTCGGCTCCGTTCCGGCGTAGACGACGCTTGCAGCCCCGCGCTGCTCTGTCTTGCTGACTGCCACAGACATCACCTGCTTTTGTATGACCCCTTCGCCTATCGGTTCCCAGGAAGCGCCCGCGTCGCGGCTGCGCCACAGACCTTCGCCAAAGGTGCCACAATACACATACTGTGGGCGCAACGGATCGACTGCAACGCACTGGGTATGGTGCCCGGTAAGCTGCATCTCCGCTTTCCACGCGCCATTCTGCTGATCTACTATAGCCAGTGCCTGCTCCAAAGCAATATAGAGTCTTGTCATTGACTCGTTCCTTTCCGTACTTCTATCTCTTTCTATACCTGCCTAACAATAATCCTATCCTCTGGAAAAAAGAGAACAGTAAGACAATAGCTCAGAGGAAGAGTATAGTCAGAGACTGCTGTATTTTTCCACGCCCATAGGGCAGGTGATCGTCCTGTTCTTTAGGACAGTCTTTCTCCGGGGGGAGTGACCGGATATTCTCTCTTCTTTTCTGGCCGCAGGAAAACGCGTCTCCATATCATGTCTGTCTGTACGTTGTAATCAGTACAACCTATGTGAATAGACGAACGAGGCAAAGGCATGATGCACGTAAACAGCACCTCATCTCAAGCGATTAGTCGGCGGGCGTTTCTCGCGCTGTCAGGGCTAGGAGTGGCAGGCTTGCTGACCGCCTGCGGGACCAGCTCGGCTCACACTGTTAAGCCAACGCCCACGCCGGCAGTTTCTCCCACCAGGCAGGTAGCACTCACCGAGGCCGATTGGTCGGCTCTGGGTCGCGACTTGCAGGGCACGCTCATTCGACCTGGCAATCCTCAGTACGCGGTCGCGCACCAGCTCTTTAACACACGTTTTGATAACATCGCGCCAGCGGGCGTAGCATATTGCGCCTCCCCTGCTGATGTGCAGGCGTGCCTGGCCTTCGTGCGGCGCTTCAATTTGCCGGTCACAGTGCGCTCCGGCGGCCATTCATACGCGGGCTACTCGACAACAAGCGGGCTGATGCTCGATGTGACGCGCATGAACAGCGTGAGCTTGGACACGGGCACAGGTGCGGCGACGATTGGCGGAGGTGCGCACCTTATCGATGTCTACGCAGCCCTTGCACAAGATGGAGTGGTGATCCCGGCCGGGTCGTGTCCGACCGTGGGGATTGCCGGCTTGACGCTAGGCGGAGGCGTTGGCGTGCTGGGCCGCAAGTTTGGCCTGACCTGTGATAACTTGCTTTCCGCGCAGGTTGTGCTGGCTGACGGAACTATTCTCACCTGTAACCAGAACGCTCACTCTGACCTCTTCTGGGCGCTGCAAGGAGGAGGTGGTGGAAACTTCGGTGTCGTCACTTCGTTCACCTTCCAGGTTCATCCCGTCCAGGATCTCTCGCTGGCCACCTTGAACTGGCCCTGGAGCTTCGCCGCCGCTGTCTTCGATGCCTGGCAGCATTGGGGACCGCAGGCCCCGGACGAACTCTGGTCAAACTGCCTGCTGCTCGGCAACATCAATAAGCAGGCCGGGCCAATCGTGCGCGTGAATGCTGTCTATGTTGGCGGATCGTCAGCGCTAAATTCCCTCTTGCAGCAGCTAATTGACCAGGTTGGCACTGCGCCGACAAGCAGCTACGTCTACACTGATCCTCTCCTCGAAACAATGATGGTCGAGGCAGGCTGTTACGGCGAAACGGTAGCCGCCTGCCATCTGCCCAGCCAGAATCCGCAGGGACAGGTCGCGCGTGATACCTCAAAAGCCCGTTCTGACTATATAACCAGTCCATTGCCGCGCCAGGCCATCGATATCCTGGTGAATGCGATCAATAGCCGGCAGTCCTCTGCGGATCTCAGCGGGGGAGGCATAGGCATGGATGCATTCGGGGGTGCGATCAATCGTGTTGCTGCCGATGCCACCGCCTTTGTTCACCGTAATACGCTCTTCTCCATCCAGTACACGGCCAGCTGGAACCCCGGTGATCCCGCCTCTGTCGTCTCGGCAAACGTCTCCTGGCTCAACGAAACCTGGCAGGCTATGCGCTCTTACGCCAGCGGCGAAGCCTACCAGAACTACATCGATCCCGATCTGCCAGACTGGCCGCAAGCCTACTACGGTGCGAACCTGCCTCGCCTTCAACAGATCAAAGCGACATA
This sequence comes from Ktedonobacteraceae bacterium, assembly GCA_035294465.1. Classification (GTDB taxonomy): domain Bacteria; phylum Chloroflexota; class Ktedonobacteria; order Ktedonobacterales; family Ktedonobacteraceae; genus Paraktedonobacter. The sequence goes on from DATGKW010000164.1 coordinate 37,850, forward strand.
TGATCCGAGTAATCTGTTTCGCTTTGCGCAAAGTATCCCGCCAGCTTAGGATTGGTGTAAGGAACGTCAGTCTTGCCCTGATCATTTTTTCTGGCGTCGTGGGCGAGGTGGCTCATCATCGTCCTGCTTGGAGAACTGCGTGTCTAGCCCATACTTCTGGCGCATTGCTACGCGGTGGCGCGCGCGCCGCTCGATATCGCGGGGGGCTGCGTGCATCTGCTGCTCTAATGCACTGCTTGCCAGTGCCGTTCCTCCCTGCAAAGTTGCTGTCCGCTGAATCTCGATATCATCGCTATAGATTTCCACTTCACGTCCAGCCGCCCGTGCTGCGGTCGCCAGGCGCGCAATCACACTATCCGCCGTTTCTCCGTGGCGTGAATAGATAATACGAATGCGCCGCTCGTGACTTGTTTGTTCAAGCGCCTCGTTTCCGTCAAAGACCACGGTTATCTGGTGTGGGGTGTGACGATATCGATTGGCCAGCAGCGCCACTAGCTGTGTACGGGCAGCAGCCAGGCTTTGTGTACGCACTGCCTGAAATGAAGGCGCGCGCTTAATTACATTATATCCATCAATCAGGATATCGCGTCCCACAACTTGCTGCGTTGCTCCTCTCCGGCCTCCCTTTCGTAGAGAGATCACCTCAATTGCAAAAGATACGAGACCTCGCTACGGATGTCAATATGCAGGAGATGGAGAAAGAAGGTATTGATCGTAGTCGAGCTCATCGCCAGGGCAATAATGAGCCCCGCAACCAGCAGAAGCGAGGACGTGCCGATGAGTAACGCGTTCTCGATCCGATCAAGCATCGGCACGGCCTCAGTGCTCGGAACCTCCTCCTGGCCTGCCAGCATACTCGCTGGTGGCATGTGTACCGGCAGTTGCGGCAGAACCCGGTTTACCAGTAGCGAGTTTGTCTGGTCTGCCTGGGGTGAAACCGCGCTGGAAGCTGCCGGCTGTGCGTACCTGGAAGTGGAGACGTCACGCTCATTGTGCTGCTGGTCATTCTCCGGAGGAAGGACTTCTGCCGATTTATAGCCCAGGACCTCTTGAACCCAGGGAGGATACGAATGCGCCAGGTCAAGTTTGGCTCGATTGACTTGCTCGATTTGCCTGTTCGCGACCACTGATGAATCGACCGAGTCAAATCTGTTTTGCTCGGTTTGCCTGCTCTGGATGATCGGTAGATCGTCGGAAGTTGTCGGGAAAGTATGGGCCGGTGGATCAGCCCGCGGAGGCTCTGGAGGGGAGGGAGGCTCTGGATCAGGAAAATACAATTGCCCATTCCGCAGGCACGTAAACGACAACTTGAGTTCCTTGACAGCCTGTGGGGCTGCCAGGGGTGAAAAGCTCAGCCCTTCAAGGTCAGGAACTGGCGAGCAAAAGGGCAGGTGTGCTTCCTCGCCGCAAGAGGCGCAAACGTGGTGGATCGGGTTCCAGCACTGCGGACACGAAGGACGCTGGCAACGGAAACAAAAATGGCACACTCCTCTGAAGGCATCCTCCAGTATTTCGTCTGCGTAGTGTGATGAGGAGGGTTGATACACCGCCCGGCAGATGGGGCAGGAAAGAATCTTGAGAGTTTCAACCAGGGCCAGAGGGTCCTCCTCATTTGTTGTGTCACTGAAGGAGTGAACATGCGTATGTAGGCCGGAAAGATTCTGCGCATTTTGCGACATAAGAAAAGCTCCTGACACGCTAGAAACAATCATCATCCAACACCGTAGCGGGGCTGGTTCATTCTCAGTATAAAGAGGGGCGCAAAATCATATCGAACTGCTGTCTGTTTGCTCAAGGGATGCTCTGTATCTGTCATTGTATCAGAGGCATCAGGAGGGTACACTCTTTCTCAGACGAGAGAAAGAAGAGAAGAGGAGCCGGGAAAATGCATCGCCTCTTCTCAAGGATATCTTTCGCAAGACAGACAGGGAGGTTTGACATGTCTGCAATATCCTCGCGGCTCAGGTGGGCGCGCATCTTACTTATCCCTCTCATTGTGGCAGCCTTTGCTTTTGTCGCAACAACTCAGGTTGCCAGGGCTACCGAAGTGTGTAATAATGGCCAATCCATTACGATGGGGAAATATTGGCTTAACAGTAATTTGTGGGGAGCGAGCAGCGGCTCTGGTTCTCAGTGTATCTGGAACACCTCTCAAAACGGCTCAACCATTGCCTGGGGAACCAGCTGGAACTGGACTGGCTCGCCCAATTCCGTGAAGTCGTATGATAGTTCGGTGCTTGGCTGGCATTGGGGCTGGCAAATTTCCAATACCGGTTTGCCCATCCAACTGTCCAGCAACCAGAGCGTGCAGACTTCCTGGAGCTTTAATCTGAACCAGACGACGCCTGGTGGTATCGACGTGTCTTACGATACCTGGATCTCTCCCAATGCCAATCTGGGCAATGCCAATCCGTCCGACGAAGTGATGGTCTGGCTTTACCATAGCGGAGGAGTCCAGCCGGTGGGTTCGGCCCAGACGACGGTGACTATCGATGGGATGAGCTGGACACTCTGGGAAGGTTCGACGAGCTGGCAGGTACATTCGTTTGTGGCCAACTCGAATGTCACGTCCGCTTCGCTCAACCTGATGGACTTCTACAATTACCTCATTTCCAGAGGGAGCCTGAGCAGCTCAAAGTACTTGCTCAGTGTTGAACAGGGAACGGAAGTCTTTACCGGCGCGGGCGAACTGGACACAACTTCCTACTCTACGAACATCGGTGGAAGCGCCTCTACGCCAACGCCAACGCCAACGCAGGGCACGACCCCGACTCCTACGCCAACGCAGGGCACGACCCCGACTCCTACGCCGACCTCAACATCTGGCGCAAGCTGTAGCGTGCATTATGCTATCACCAACCAGTGGCAGGGAGGTTTTGGTGCGACATTCACCATTACGAATACTGGTTCAGCCGCGATCAACGGCTGGAGCTTGCAGTTCTCGTTCCCCAACGGGCAAACGATTACGCAACTCTGGAATGGCAGCTATACTCAGAGCGGCAGTAACGTGACCATCACCAATGCCTCGTATAATGCTTCCATACCGCCCGGCCAGTCCTTGAGTTCGGAACCCGGCTTCAACGGCACCTGGAACGGAGCCAATAACGCACCCGCAGCATTTACCCTCAATGGCGTCGCCTGCCGCGTCGTCTGAGCAAACGCGCTGGCGATTTGAGCATGTCTACTCTGGCGTGTTCCAGAGTAGACATGCCTATCAAATCCAACATACGTCTTCCGCCTGAGCGCTCTCCCAAAAAACCACGGTTGCCGATTCATGAAGCAGTATGCGCCAGCAGTTTTGATGCGCTTATGCTGTGCAGGCCCTGGGGGATATTTTTCAGCGTCTGAAGAGCACAGGTGAGTCAGAAGCGCCTCCACACGATCAGTAATTGAGCAAAGTTGAGCTTCCAGATATGTCACGATTTCTGTATTCCCGGCGTGCCTGTAAGAGAATAGCGGGGGATACTTTTTTGTAGAACTCTCCTGCCAGGAGTTCTCTGTAGCTCACCATGCATGTGTTGGGGTATCAGCTTCTCAGGATGAAGCGGCAACACAAAGGTGCTGATGGGTAGAGAGCGAATTTCTCTCAGTCTTTAGGAAAATAGATGTGAAGGCGACGCGACTCTCAATTTTTCAACAACTGGCTCTGAACTTTCTGTGGTTCCCCACGAACGCCCTGAATGGCGCTTTGTTGCCGGTGGTCGTCCCTACTCAGATTTTGCTCTTTGTTCCCTCCTCTCAAGTGGGGAGCGCGGCGCAAGGGACATTTCTCGGATGGCTCACTGCCGTTGTTTCCTTTGTGGCGCTCTTCATGCCTCTGCTGGTTGGTTCGCTCTCTGACCGCACACCTGGCAGGTTTGGTCGTCGTCATCCCTATATTGTCGCGGGCAGCGCGCTGCTCGTTTTCAGTACACCGCTGCTCGTCATCTCCAGCAATATCCTCATGTTTCTCTTCGGCCTTGCTTTCCTATACCTGGGTCTGAATACAATGACGCCTGCCTATCAAAGCCTGGTGCCAGATCGCGTGCCGGAGAAGCAGCGAGGGGAAGCTTCAGGCTTCGTGGGAGCGTTGACCATTCTGGGCAATATGGTAAGCTTTGGGCTGGCCGCGTGGCTGCTTGGTGGAGTCAGCCAGCGCTCCGCCTCCCCCAATCTGATACGCCACAATGCCGGGGTGTTTTATATCATAACGACCGGCTTGATGGTGGTCGGAGTTCTGATCACGGTTCTGAGTGTCCATCCGACGCCGTTGAAACCCCAGTTGCGCCCGCCATCTCAGAGCCGGGAGTCCCGCCGGGAGAAGTTCAGACGCTGGTTTGTGCAGAGTTGGGTTGATCCCTGGCGCAAACATAATTTCACGACGGTTTTCCTGACCCGCGCCTCTATTATGCTGGCTTTGAACTTATTCATGATCTTTATCGAATACTATTTTGCTCATGTGCAGCACGTTGCTAACTTTGTGACAACGACCGCTATCGTAGCCGTATTTGCTCTGGGAGGCGGAGTCGTCAGCGGCCTCGTGTTTGGCATCCTTTCGGATCGTCTCAAGCGACGCGCGCCGGTCGTGAGCGCCGCGGCAATCCTCATGAGCTTTACCGCCCTGGCGTTCGTGGTGCTGCCCAGCAACGGGGTCAATGCCAGTAATCTCAATTTCATCCTCTGGCCGCTGGGGGTGTGCTTTGGGTTGGGACACGGAGCTTTCTCAAGTGTAGACTGGGCTTTATCAATCGATGCGTTGCCCTCGCTCAAACATGTAGGGAAAGATCTGGGCTTGTGGAGCGCGTCTATGACTATCCCCTCTCTGACCGCTCCCTTGCTAGGAGGTATTGTTCTCACCGTCACAAACACCTATCAGATGGTAGACGTGGGCTATCGCCTGATTTTCCTGCTGGCCTCATTGTTCCTGATCTTAGCCGCAATCTACGTCCTCTTTGTGCGTGAAGGGCAATCTGCTAAAAAACAGTCTGAACATGGCGAAAGTACGAAAGGTATGGATGCATGAAATATACTCGCCTCTCTCACTCCAGACAATTACTCCTGAATATTCTCTGGTTTCCCCTGAATGCCATAATCGCAGCTTTGCTCGCCATTGTTATTCCAACCCAACTTCTCCTTTTTGTGCCTTCCAGCCAGGTAGGCAGTGTTATGCAAGCAACTATTCTCAGCGGGCTAGTAGTGGCGGGGTCGATTATTTCGCTCCTTCTACCGCCTTTGATCGGAGCGCTCTCAGATCGCACACCTGGGAGGCTAGGTCGTCGCCGTCCCTATCTTCTGATCGGCGGGCTACTGCTAGCGGGTAGCACGCCTCTGCTGGTAAATGCCGAGACTCTCGTGCTCTTTTTCACCGGGCTGGCTCTCTTGCACGTTGGCGTCAATATTGTCAATCCTGCCTATCAAAGCCTGGTGCCGGATCTGGTACCGAAAGAGCAACGAGGAGCCGCTTCGGGCTACGTTGGGGGGCTGACGATCCTGGGCAGTATGGCAAGTCTGGGGCTGGCTGCGTGGCTGCTTGGTGGAGTCAGCCTGCACATGTTTCACGCGGATCTGGTTCGCCGTAACGCAGGCATCTACTATATGGTGACGGTGACGCTGATGACGATAGGCATCCTGATCACGGTCCTGACTGCCCATGAAGTTCCTTATAGCCATCACGATAGCCATCCTACTCCTGAAGCTACTGAAAGAAAAAGGACCATTCCCAGTCTCGTCTGGCGGCTCATGCATCACTGGGTAGAGCCCTGGCACGAACGGAACTTCACGATTGTCTTCCTCGCTCGCATGGCGATCATGCTGGGGATGACCATGTTCATGACCTATGTCGAGTACTATTTTGCCAGCGTCCAGCACATCACCAACTTTGTAGCGACAACCGCGATCATAACGCTACTGGCGCTGGGTGGCGGCGTTGTCAGCGGCATTCTGGCTGGGGTCCTCTCCGACCGCATTAAACGCCGTGCGCCAGTCGTCTCGGTCGCAACGCTCTTTATGAGCCTGACCGCTTTTGGTTTTGTGATCATTCCTGATCACTTTGAGATCTGGCTCTGGCCGCTCGGTATCGTCTTTGGATTGGGCTACGGCGCCTTTTCGAGCGTCGATTGGGCGCTCACTATCGATACTCTCCCGTCGTTCAAGGAGTTGGGAAAACATCTGGGCTTATGGAATGCCTCTACTACGCTGCCGGCGCTGATTGCCCCGCTCCTGGGTGGCTTTATCATCACGACCGTCGGCGGGCAAAAGGATATCGAGCTGGGGTATCGCCTGATCTTCGCCTGCGCCACATTTTTCCTTCTCGTTGCCACCTTCGGTATTCTGCTGGTGCGCGAGCGCCACCCACTCTCGTAGCTTCTCTCATACTACAACCTGATCCCAGCGCCAGCAGCGCAGCGAGACGCCGTGAGCTGGCAGAGCCAGCGCCGCCTTATAGCCAGAGGGTGCGTGAAGCGCGTACATTGACCAGGCAGAAGCAATCTGGTCCTCCTCGCGTGTCTCCACGAGAGCGGCCGGTTCATCTGGCGAGAGAGAGACATCGAACCGGTCCAGGCCGAGGGAGATGCCCATGCCACGAGCCTTGATGTACGCCTCTTTGCGCGTCCAGGCGTTGAAAAAGCCTGTCTCCTTCAACTCTGCTGGCAGTGCATCCAGGGCAGCTCTCTCACGCGGCGAGAAAACGTGCGCGGCCAGTTCTGTGTGTTCAATGCCCCCGCGCATATACTCGATATCGACGCCCAGTTCACAGACGTGCGTAAAGGCATAGAGGGCCAGATGGTGCGAGTGGGAAAGATTGAAATGCACCTGTGGCTGCCCAGCCTCCAGCGCGGGTTTGCCATAGGCGTTCAAGACAAAGCGCAATGCCTCCGGCGCAGTCTGGCAGTAAGCGGCCAGGAGCAAACGTAGCAGCGCGTGGGCCACCGTAAAGTGATCGCGATCGCGCGCGAAGTAAAAACGCGCGGCTCGTGCGGACTCTTCTGGCGAGAGATAAGCGGCCAGCCTGCTCAAAAGAGTCGAGGGGACTTCCAGGTCTGCCAGCCAGAGATGCACTTCACCTGCTTCAAGCGCTATATCGACAGGATGAGCAGGTTGCCAGGTAGAATCTACCTCTGTCATCGAAACGTTCTTTCTACTCCCACTCACGAACGCAGCGTAAGCCTGTATGTATCAATGGCCGTTTGTCCCCAGATACACGCCTGCTCGTGCTCGCTCAGGGCAGCTGTGACCTCACGCATGGTGTTGATTGCCTCGGCATAGGGTCCGCTGAGCGTGCTGACGGGCCAGTCGCTGGCAAAAATCAGTCGCTCGGCACCGAAGAGGGCCAGTGCGCTTTCCAGATAGGGCCGCAGGGTCTCTGCGGTAATCGGCGGCGGTTCGGCCAGCCCTTGAATCGCTGAGAATTTCAGAGATACATTGGGCAGCGCGGCCAGAGGCCGTAGCTGCTCGGTCCAGGGACCTGCGCCGCCGGGAGTCAACGCCAGACCGGCGAGATGGTTCACGACAAAGCGAGTAGCCGACTGGGCGCGCATCATCTCTATAACCAGCGGCAGCATGCCTTCACGCGGCAGCACATCGCAGGTCATCCCTCGCGCGGCAAGGGCCTCAAGGCCGTGACTCAGAGGATGCCAATCATCCGTGGGCACAGGCATCAAGCGAACGCCTTTGAAGAGCGGCTCACGTGCTAGATTATCCAGCGTCGCGGCCACATCCCCGGCAGCCAGATCAACCCAGCCCACGACGCCGGCAATATGCGGATAACGCCGGGCAAGGTCCAGCATCCAGGCTGTCTCAGCCAGCGAATTATCGGCTTGAATAAGCACGCTATACTGAATGCCCAGGGCCTGCATCTGCGGCAGGATATCAGGAGGCATATAGTCGCGATTCATCTCCGGCAGGTTGACCTCTTTGTGCCAGGGATACTCGAAATTCTGGATTTGCCAGTAATGCTGGTGTGCATCAACAATAACCATAGGCTCTGGAATAGCATCCCCCTTTTACGTGTTTTCCCATATGGATTGAGTGTATGGATCGTATACATTCATCCACATGTAGCTGTATTGTATCGCGAAAAAGGAGAGGTCTGCTGGATTTCTCAATCTGCGCACGCTTCCTAAAAGTAGCAAAGAGGTGTGTACTTTCTAATAAACTTCTTACATATTATTAGTTTGATTCTAACAAAAAACGTGTATGCTTTTTCCAGAACAGAAAAACGGAGAAATCATAGACCAGAATGCAAGGAGGGATATGACAATGGCAAACATTACTCGTTACAATCCGTTTGATGAGATAGTTTCGTTGCGCGATGCAATGGACCGCCTGTTTGAGGACAGCTTTATCGCACGCAGTCCGTTTTTCGGTAGTCGCGGGGTCGGCTCAAACCTGTACGAAACTGCCGATAGCTTTGTCTTGCAGGTTCCGATGCCCGGCGTCAATCCCAAAGATGTCGAGCTTACGGTGCAAGAGAACTCCGTGAACCTGAAATGGTCTGCCAACGTAAACGTGCCGGAGAACGCCACAACCCACTGGAGCGGCTTTGCCAGCAGCCAGTATCAGCAGAGCTTTACGCTACCGTCTGCGACCAACGCCGACAAGGCTGAGGCCAGCTATGAGAACGGCGTTCTGACTCTTACCCTGCCCAAAGCAGAGAGCGCCAAAGCACGTCGGGTGAAGATCACTTCGGTTAAATAAATATATAGTCTGTTCTCACAAAAAAGCGGGGGTCAGCCCCCGCTTTTTTGTGAGAATCCGCAGATGCACAGCGTTTGACAGCGCGTATAGTTGCAGCATATACTATGGCCGTCGATGTGACACAGATATTGTTCTCATCGGGTGGCCTGAGAGACAGGCAGAATAGGGAAGCCGGTGAAAATCCGGCGCAGTCTCACGCGCTACTGTAACTGGCAAGTGGCCAGCTCTCTGATTTCCGCCAGGAAACCACGCCACTGTTCGCAAAGGCGAATGGGAAGGCGAGTTGGGCCGCGTTTGTAGCCAGAAGCCAGGAGACCTGCCCGATGGGGTATGCTTATCATCCTTCGCGTAAGAGGAGCAAGCTACCGAGACGACAGGGCGAGCCTGGCCCATGAACACAGGCAGCTTCACGCGGCTCACCTGTTTTTTTATCTCCGGTTGGTCTCTGGTGTACGCGAGGAGACAGCGAGCGTTCTGAATGACCACGGAGGTTCAACTCGATGTTCTCCCGTATTTTTTCTGGCCGGGCGCAACAGCCCGCCAGCCTCACCACACGTCAGTTTTTTTCCTTGATGTTCGTACTGTGTCTGGTTCTCACGGTCCTGCTGGCGGCATGCGGGCAAAGCAGCGCAGCGACTGCGACGACTGGGACAACGGCGACGCCCACGCCGGCCCTCGATGTTTACGGCAAACCAATCGTTTTTCCTGCCACACCCCCCAAACGTATTATCTCGCTTTCGCCAAGCATGAGCGAGATTCTGGGCGCACTTCACCTGGACAACCGCGTCGTAGCGGTGGATTACTACACAACGTATCCCAGTGATCTCACGAAGCTCCCGCGCATTTCCAGTTCGGAGGGAGTCTATAACGTGGAGCAGATTGTCGCGCTCAAACCGGATCTTGTACTCAGCGACGGCGGGCTAACGAAGCCATACGACAGCCAGTTGACGGCCCTGGGCGTGCATCTTGTTGATCTGCCGGGCACCACGCTGACTCAGGTCTTGCAGAAAATCCTGCTGGTGGGGCGGCTCACCTTCACCCAGGCCACTGCTCAGTCAGTAGTCAACACGCTTCAGCAGCAAATCGCCTCGATCAAAGCAACCGTCGCGGGCACTACAGCGCCCACAGTCATGCTTGAAGCAGACGATAGCACGCCTGGGAAACCCTACGTCTTCGGCGGCGGTTCGTTTGGCGATGAATTGATCCAGGATGCGAACGGAATCAACGTCTTCCACAACGATACGAGCGGAGGTGGCTACCCGCAGGTTACAGACGAGGCGGTCATCGCGGCGAATCCCCAGTTCATCATCCTGACGGAAAGCCCGGCCTATGGAGGAAATCCAGCGCTGGTCTATCAACGTCCCCACTGGAGCGGAATCGCAGCGCTCAAACTTCACCAGGTTTACGCGCTCAATGTGAATATCATGCAGCATCCCAGCCAGCGGTTGGTTGATGGCCTGCGCTGCCTGGCCCAGATTCTGCACCCGAAGAAGTTCACCGGCGCGTTGCCCGCTTATTGTACCGGAACGGTATAATTAAAAGATGTAGTTGCGTAAGCGAGCAGGAGGCAGATAAGAGGTAATCCTGCTCGTTCCTCTGATTGATATCTTTGCGCTGCTTGTGCCGCTTGTTCCTTGCGACCTTCCAGCAGAGCGCTGCTCAAGGCAGAGAGAAATAGATCGAGCCTTTGTTCAGTTTGCGGACTTTTACATAGCCCTGATCGGTGATTTTCATTGTTGCCGAGACCGGCTATGAAAGAGTGATGAAAACCTGCCACAAATTCTATTGCTCCGACGCCGGTGAAAGGGTAGAATGGGAGCAGAAATAGGCTCTGATCTCCTAAGAGATCCTGGGGGAGCGCATCGTTTCCAACGCGGAGTCTCTACGTCGCTGGGCTGGAGAATCTGGCGTGGATGATTGGCTGGCCGCGTTTACAAGGAGGCGGTTTTCTATGAGCCTCTATCGCATTCTGGTAGCGGAGGACGAGGAGATCGCGCGCCGGGCGCTGCGTCTGATCTGCGAGCGAAGCGAGTGCCCTGTGGAGGTTGTGGCCGAGGCCAGTACGGGCCGGCAGGTGGTGGAAGCGCTGGAGGCGGCGCACCCCGATATCATTCTGATGGACGTGGTGATGCCTGGCATAGATGGCCTGGAAGCAACCAGGATGGTGCATGAGAAGTATCCTGCGACCAGAGTAGCGATTGTCTCGGCCTATGAAAAGTTTGATTACGCGCGGCAGGCCTTGCGCGCCGGTGCCGTCGATTATCTTCTCAAGCCGGTGCGCCCGGAGCAAGTGGAGGCGCTGCTCAAAAAGCTGTGCGCCGATCTGGACGCTGAGAAGGCGCGAATGGCTGGCGCAGAAGTGTTCACGCCGAATGCGGGAGAACAGGGGCCGCATGCGTATCTGCTCAGGCGCGTGCGGGAGTATGTCGCGGCCCACTACGCGCAAAGCCTGACCCTGGAAGAGGTGGCCGGGCAGGTGGCTCTTTCCCCTACGTATTTCAGCCGCATTTTTAAGCAGGAGATGGGCTGTACCTTTGTCGAGTATCTGACACGTGTGCGCCTGGATGAAGCCAAACGCCTTCTGCGTACCACCACGCTTTCTCTGGCAGATATCGGCTATGCCGTTGGCTACCAGAGCCCCAACTATTTTTCTGAAGTGTTTAAGGCTGTTGAGGGTATGACCGCCAGCGCATACCGGCGCCAGCCTTAAGGCTGACGTTTTTGCTATCCCACCTTTCTGCCCTGGCGTTGCCTGAAACGGGTGGGGTTAGCTCTTCTGACCATAGGCATATCTGAAGCGGTAGATGGTATGGTGTTGCTCCCACTCCTGCTGCATTGCGGCGACTAAGTGGTCGAACTCTTCTGCTGGCAGGCGGAAGCGTGCCTGAAACACATCGCGCACGCTGGTAAAGGTTGTACGAAAGTTTGTAGACATCAGCCCGCCGATCCGGCCTCCCCATTGCCCCAGGGGAATATCGATGATGCCTTTCTCCACAGCTTGGAGGCCTGCCTGATACAGGTAATCATCGAGCGAGCGTGCGACTACGCCGCTGGTATCCAGCCCACGAATCGCAGCCAGTTGACTCATTAATTCAAAGAGGCGCTGGGTTGAAGGGCCTGCCGGCGCGATCTCGCTGCCCCCTTCAACCAGTTCAACCCACCCTCCAGGCCGCGTTACGCGTGCCAGCTCTTTTACCTCGACTGTCCAGGCTGTTAAAGGCAGTGCCGTCACCAGGAGCCGCTGGTGAACATAATCAAAACTGGCGTCGGGGAAGGGAAGCCCATCCAGAACGTTTCCAGCAACAAAACGGTAATGAGGGGGATTTTCGGCTTTTCCCGCTTCTAGATCGAAGCCAGTCACCTGGGCGGAAGGAAATTGCGCGCACATTTCGTAACACCACTGTCCACTGCCGCATCCCACGTCCAATATTGAGGTGGGATTCTGTAATGGGGCTAGAAAGTTGCCTTTAAGCGTGGCACGCAGCACATAATGCTGGAAATCCAGGCGATTGATCTCACCGAGATCTTTGGGCAGCATATAGGGCACATTCTGCATAAAGCGCCTGTTGCCGGCCATTGCCGGTAAGGCCACGCGCTCGTCTTGCGGGCTTTGCCCGGAGGCAGTGGAAAATTTTTTTCGTGATTTGAAGGGCCAGGGCATGGTTTGTCCTTTCTGTAGAGAATGCGAGGAGGAAATCTCCAGAAAGCTGATTCAGAATGTAAGAGGTAGAAATTTTGTTGTCAAGGGATTTTGCATAAAAAGAAGAACAACGAAAAAATTTTTAATGGCTTTTTAATGGCCAGAATCAGCCCCCTGCGAGGCTTTTTTGCCCGGCTACACTGAAACTATGCAGGAAAGAGGGAAAATTTGTGTAGAAAAAGGCAAACGAGCGGATCGACAAATGGAGTATGTTCTCTCCATACTGATTTATAAAGGTAACGTAGGATGCCAGTGCCAACAAAATTGGGGCGAGAGAGCAGGCAGGAACTGAAATGTCTTCTTGCGATATGGAGGAATGAGTGATTCAGCCATCAAAATCCCAACCAGAGAACGGGGCGGTTGCGCCAGTTTCGAACTTGCAGAGGTTGTGGGAGCATGATGGTTTCGCGCTTACTCTTCAGCTTCCCCCGATCTTTACTCCACAGGCGCAAGATATCATTGCGCGGGCGGCACGGCTTATTCGAGGAGCCGATGCTGTGCTGGTAGCGGACGCGCCGGACGGGATGATTGCCTTGAGCAGTATAGCTGTGGCTGTGCTGTTCGAACGGGCCGGGCTGCCTACAATTGTTCAGATTCATGGGCGCGATAAAAACCGCCTGGCTTTACAGGGCGAGATTCTGGGGCTGGGCGCGCTGAATATACCAAATGTGCTGGTGGATACCAGGACGGTTAGTCGAGCAAGCCTGGGACGGCATGCCGACGCCCGGCTGGTGGGCGACCTGGATGGTCCTACGCTGCTTGCTACCGCGGCCCGCTTGCGCGACAAGGCCCGTTTCCTTTCGGGTGCGAGCATCAAGGCGCCGCCTGCTTTCTACCTGGGCGCACTTATTGACCTGGAAGAACCGCTATTAAGCGAAAAGCTGATGGCAGCGCAATTCCTGGCGACGGCTCCGCTCTCCGACTATCAAAGCTCGTTTGAAACACTTTCCTCGTTCCTGGCTGCTCACGCGGATTTCTTGCGCTCGCGCCCGCTGCTGGTGAGTGTGCCGTTTGCTGGCGGTTCACGGGCTGAGTATGGCAGTCTGCATGCTCACGCGGGCGGGATGGACGAGGAGCGCCTGGGCGAGATGGTGCGCCTTTTGCAGAGGTTGCCGGGAGTGCGTGGTTGCAACATCGTGATCCAGCATCTTGACGGCCTGGCCATGATAGAACGAACACTGAGTTCAGATCTGTTTCACCTTGAAAGGCGAGAGTGATCTCTATGCTGATCGAATTGAAGCCGCCTAAGAAGATTGATAGCGCGCAACTCTCTGCGATCTTTGCAGCGCTTGGGCAGATCCTGAGCGAGTATGCCCAGAAGCCCGCTTACCAGGAACTGCTCGGCAATACGCGTATCTGTTTTGATTGGGTGCAATACAAACAGAATTTTCGCCCAGCCGTTGCGAAGCGGATCGCCTTTCATCCCGACCTGCGCGCCGTTCGGCATCGCGAGATTCACATCGACTTGCGTCAGGTCAATGCCCAGAGTCTGGAGGTGGATTTGCGCCGCTGCCTTGATAGCTGGTCGCCCGCACCTGCTCTCCCGGCGATTGCAGCCTCGGTCGAGACTGCCGCGCCCGCGAGCGACGCCGGGCCAGGCCAGACAGCGATAGCTCTTGCTACCAGGCTGGCTGGACTGACAGACGAGGAGGATTCGTGGGAGAATCCTGACCATCTGTACCTTGAGCCTTTTCAACTGGCCCGCCACAGTATCATCTGGTCATTCAATGCACTCTACTGGAACGCTCTGGATAAATGGGAGGCCATCTTTCAGAAAAGCTACGAGTCGAGCCTGCCGGGTGGGGTGACGGATGCGTGCAATCCCGATTTCGTGGCCGCTTCGGTCAGGCGTTTGTGCCAGATCCTTGATGAGCTCAAGAGCAAGGAGCAACTGCCAGAGCAGATCTTCGTGCTGGAGATCGGCGTGGGTAACGGTGCGCAGGCTCGCACCTGGCTTGATGAATTTCAGCGGCTGGCGCGCAAAACCAGAGTCGATTATTATGAGCGCCTGCATTATCTGATAAGCGACTTTTCCGCCTGTGTGCTGGATGCGGCGCGCGAGGCCATCACGCCGCATCTGGATCACGTGAGTTTTCTGGTCCTGGATGCCTCGGATCCTTTGAAAAGTCTGGCCTTTTTGCGTTATAAAGTGCTGTTCGTGCATATCTCCAATGTCTACGATAATTTGCCCAGCAGCGAACTGATCAAGGCTGGCAGCCGCTACTATCAGGTTGAAGTGCGGGCATATCTGCCACGCGAGCAAGCCGAAACAATCGCGCAAAAGTACGAAGTTCCGCTGCAACAACTGCCGACGAGCATTACTCGCTTCCTCAAGATTGGCCCGGACTATTTTGAGCACACCGAACAGGGAGTCCGCTTCTGGTCCGATGTCTGGCGCGCGCTGAAGCTCGAAGAGCGTTACGCGGAACTGGATGACCTTTCGCAACTCAAGCTGTTCGATGGGTTCGATAGCCGCGACGTGCAGAGCCTGCTGGAAGAGATCAACGGCGATGTGCGCGTCCATTTAAACGAGATGGCCCTGAAGAGCTTTATCAATACTCTGCCACTGCTGCATCCGCGGGGCATTTTCCAGGTCCAGGATATTTTTATCACGGACCTGGAGCAGTATCGCAGTTCGTTTCGTGGCCCCGGCAAGTACGATGGCTCGGTGGTGAACTGGGTAAACGGGCCACTATTGCGCTTTGTCGGGAATCGCTGCGGGTACGATGTGTACTTCCAGCCGTTTACCACGTACCGCAAAAATTCGAATATCACCGTGCTGACAACGAGCATCAGAGATTGAGAGGGGGTCAATGATAGTACGCAAATTGTTGCCCACCGGCGTCATTGGCAGCTACTCGATTCCAGAGTGGTTGGAACGCGCCAAGACCGATTACTTGCAACGCAGGATTGGCGCGGATCAGCTCCAGGATATGCATAATATCGCGATCAAGGCTGCGATCAAGGATCAGGAGCGGGCCGGAATCGATATTGTCACTGACGGCGAACTGCGGCGCGATAATGATGTTGACTACTTTGCCTACCGCATTCCCGGAGTTGAGATCGATCATCGGGCCAAGACCTACTATTATGACTTCTACGATAGCGTGATCCGTCACAAAATCCCTACCGCCGCGCTCGGCCTGCTCCCCGATTTTCTCTTTCTCAAAGAAAACACCGATCAGGCGACAAAGTTTACTCTCACTGGTCCGTTCACCCTGGCCAAGCGCATTAAAAATGAGTATTACCCTCACGAGGAGGAGGTGGCGATGGAATTCGCACGGCTGATGAACACCGAACTCAAGGCGCTGGCGCGGGCGGGCGCGGACTATATCCAGCTTGACGAGTCCTATCTGACCGGCTACCCAGAGGATCTGAAATGGGTTGTGCAGGCCATCAATATCGCCTGCGAGGGCGTGGAGAGCCATCTGATCCTGCACGTGTGCTATGGCAACCGCTATGGCAAGCCCTACTGGGATGGCAATTATCGCTTCCTCTTCCCCGGCATCTTCGAGGCCAATATTCACCAGCTTGCCCTGGAGTTTGCGCGCAAGGGCGATGAAGACCTGGAGTTGTTCAGCAAGTATCCCAGCGAGCTAGAATTGGGGCTGGGCGTGATCGATGTCAAAAATGAGCAGGTCGAGACTCCGCAGCAAGTTGCGGAGCGCGTGCGGCGAGCCTTGAAGCACATGCGACCGGAGAAGCTCTATGTAAATCCCGATTGTGGCATGCATAATCTGCCAGGCGAAGTCGCTTTAAAGAAGCTCAAGGCGATGGTTCAGGGAGTAGAACTTGTGCGACGGGAGCTAAGTTCATGAGCGAGAAACGCGAAGAAGGAGAATACACGATTTCTCCGCAGGAAACAGCAGAGGACCGCGAGCAGGTATCGCATAGGCGCAGAAGTCCGCTGGCTGTTCTGGCAAGCCGCGTCGGTCAGGGAACGCGGGAGCTTGGCAGGAATGCCGGGAAACTGGCCGGGCAAGCTTTCCTCAAAATGGAAGAGGCGAGCAAAGGCGCACTGTTCGACTGCCGGATGTGCGGCCAGTGTATGTTGCAACAAACGGCTCTGATCTGTCCAATGCGTTGTCCCAAAGGTATGCGCAACGGTCCCTGCGGCGGCTCCTCGCTTGATGGCAAGTGCGAGGTCTATCCTGACAGACCCTGCATCTGGGTCGAGATTTATAAACGTTCCCAGCGCTTTGGTCTGACTGAGCGTGTTGAAAGGCTCCAATGGCCGCTCAACTGGTCCTTGCAAAATACGTCAGCGTATGGAAACGTGCTGAACGGGAAGTGGTTTACCCCCAAATGGGCGCGGATTCTGGATCAGCCAAAGCCTGCGCAGAAGGCCGGCACGCGTCTCGAAGAAGCGCTCAATTCAGGACGCTTTGTGGTGACGGCCGAGTTAGGACCACCGCGTTCAGCCAATGCCGAAGTCATTCGCAGAAAGGCCGAACTTTTCCGGGGGAGGGTCGTGGCTGTCAACGTCACAGACAACTCGCGCGGGATTGCGCGCCTCTCCAGCCTGGCAGGCTGCCTGATCCTGCAGGAAGCCGGCATTGAGCCTGTACTGCAAATGAGTTGTCGCGACCGCAACCGCATCGCGCTGCAAGGCGATCTGCTGAGCGCGTCAGCACTCGGTTTGCATAATGTCCTGCTGCTCACCGGCGATCACCAGTGCTACGGCGATGAGCCAGAGGCTATGGGAGTCTTTGACCTCGATAGCGTTTCGCTGCTGGCTCTGGCGCGGCGTATGCGCGATAACGGCCAACTGCTCTCCGGGCAGGCGTTACCGGTCTCTCCGCGCCTCTTGCTGGGTGCAGCCGCTAATCCTGAAGGCGAGCCACTCGACCTCCAGGTTCTGCGCCTGGAAAAGAAGGTAGCAGCCGGGGCCGATTTCATCCAGACCCAGGCTGTGTTTGATCTCGCACACTTCCGGCGCTGGATGGAGGGTGTTCGCGCACGTGGGCTGCACCAGGAGACAAGGATCCTGGCCGGCATTCTCCTGCTAAACTCGGCGGAACGCGCCAGTTTCATTCGCGCAAACGTGCCAGGGATGCGCGTCTCCGACGGCCTGGTGAATCGTCTGGCCAGATCAGGCGATCAGCAGACCGAGGGCAAGAAAATCGCCCAGGAACTGATCCAGGATCTGGGTGAGATCGAGGGCGTGGCAGGAGTTCACATCATGACAATTGCCTGGGAAGAGGCCGTGCCCCAGATACTTGACGCCGTAGGGATCTAATCCTTGTTAGATTCGCGCCGAAATCAGAGGGATCACCACCAGGGTCAGCGACAAGCCCGAAAAGAACAGTCGCGAGCGTGCCGGCCACGATTCTTCCTTTGTTCAATTTGCAGACTTTTACCTGGCCCTGTTCTGGCAATCGCCAGACTATTTCTTTTTCTCTACGATCTGATAAAATACTATCTCAAGATCCGAAGGATGGAAAACCGGCTTCGGCGCATACTTACGCGCAACTTTTACGTTCTCACTGAGAGATATCTATCTCCGTGCGCGTTATGATAGAATAAGAGGTAAATTCACGCCAAATAGGCTGAACAGAGGAAAAATACAACTATGGCAAAGACAAAACAAACCGGTTCCGCGGCCCAGCGGCGCGCACAAGAACGCCAGCAGAGACAGCGCCGCGACGCAGGCCGTGCCTCGACCCCTCCTAAGGGGAGAAGCTCATCCAGTGGGCCGAAAATGCTCAAAAAGGATCGTACCAGGCTTTATATGGTCATTGGTGTGCTCGGCATCATCGTGGCGTTTATTATCGCGATTGTCATTCTCAAGAATGTCACAAGCCCCAACCTGAAACCAACCCCTGCCAATCAAGGCGTCTTGCAGCAGCTAACCGGGGTTAATCAATCCACATGGGAGACGGTTGGCACTGGCGGGGTGCCCAACCCCTTTACCACCAGAACTGGTCAGCCGGCTTTGAAAGGCTCGAACGGGCTGCCTGAGTTTCTCTACATTGGTGGAGAGTACTGCCCTAATTGCGCGGCCGAACGCTGGGCAATGATCAACGCGCTCAGCCGCTTTGGAACATTCCAGCATTTGAGCCAGCTCATCTCCTACGAGGAGAATATTCATACGTTCACCTTCGAGGGCAGTAGCTATACCAGCAAGTATATTGATTTCGTGCCCAGGGAGATTGCAGGAAATACCACGGATAACACGGGCAACTATGTTACCCTGGACAGATTGACGTCTGCTCAACAGAGTCTTTTCAACCAGTACGACAACCAGGGGACTATTCCTTTCGTCGATATTGGTAATAAGTATACTCTGGCTCAGGCCAGCTACAGTTTTACCGTTTTGCAAGATAGCCACGGTATTTCGTATGACTGGTCCGCGATTGCCGGCGCACTTTCAAACCCGAATTCGTCGATCACTCAGTCGATCATTGGCACTGCCAATTACCTGACGGCTGCCATCTGTAGTGTGACCAACCAGCAGCCTGGAAATGTCTGTGATGTGGCTACGATCCAGCAAATTGAGCATACGATAGGTGCAACTACGGCCTCAAATGGAACGAACAGCAGTGCAGTAGCCATTGCGCCTGCCGATTTCGTGGCAACGCAGCGCCGCGTGCTGGCATAAGGCGCTGGACGAGACGCGAGAAAAAAGAAGAACTCCTCGCCACTGTTTTTCTTTTAAAACTGGCGGGGGGAGCTGATGTTCAGAGAGCGGACAAGAGACGACCTTCTGAGATATACTGAAGAACCATTTAAACAAAACGCTTCAGTAGATCGGGAGGTCGTCTCCTCGTCAGGGCGCTTTGCGCAAGAGCAACAGACGGCCACATTGAACGGTTGAAAGGAAATCGTATGGATATGGTGAACCGGGTTCCTGCCGTCCAATTCGGTACGCATACTGTTTTTAATCAGCCACCGCCGCTGGTCGATTACAATGTTTTTACGCAAGATGCCGCTCTGGTTGAGAGTGTTCAGCGCGAGGGAGCTGGTTGGGCGCAGGATCGTTTGAGCCAGATGGGCGCCTTTGCCGGACGTGAAGAGGTCATCCAATGGGGATTCGACGCGAACGTATATGAGCCGGCCCTGCAAACGCACGACCGCTATGGGCGCCGCATCGATGAAGTGAGATTTCATCCTGCCTACCATCATCTAATGAAGCACGCGGTAGCCTGGGGAATGCATGCCTCCTCCTGGCGTGATGATCCTCCAGGAGGTCACGTGGCGCGAGCCGCTGCTTTCTATCTTTTTGCTCAGGTTGAGGCGGGACATGGCTGTCCAATCTCGATGACGCATGCTGCCATTCCTGTTCTGCGCAGGCAACCTGATCTGGCCCAGATCTGGTTACCCCACTTGCTCTCGCTTGAGTATGATCCCGGGTTGCGCCCTGTTTCAGAGAAGAAAGGGGTGCTCTGTGGGATGGGTATGACCGAGAAGCAAGGGGGATCGGATGTGCGGAGCAATACTACCCAGGCTCGCTCGGAAGGAGATGGAGCCTATGTGCTGACGGGCCACAAGTGGTTCTGCTCGGCCCCAATGTGCGATCTCTTTTTGATCCTGGCTCAGGCTCCAGGAGGGCTTTCTTGCTTTTTGCTCCCGCGTGTTCTGCCCGATGGCACGCGAAATCGCTTTTTGATTCAGCGTCTCAAGCAGAAGCTGGGAAATCGCTCAAATGCTTCCAGTGAGGTTGAATTTGACCGGGCCTGGGCGAGACTGGTGGGAGAAGAGGGGAAGGGCGTGCGGACCATCCTGGAAATGGTCAATTTTACCCGTCTGGATTGTATTCTCGGGACGGCTGCACTCATGCGCCAGGCAGTTGCGCAAGCGACCCATCACGCAGCCTATCGCCAGGTGTTTGGTCATCGTCTCCTGGATCAGGCTCTCATGCAGAACGTCCTGGCTGACCTGGCTATCGAGTCGGAGGCTGCGACAATCCTGGCGATGCGGCTTGCACGAGCCTGCGATCAGGCAGAGACGGACGAACATGAGCAGCTGATCAAACGGCTGGGAACGGCCGTTGGCAAATACTGGGTGACTAAGCGCGGCCCTGTCCATGTGGCCGAGGCCCTGGAGTGCCTGGGAGGCAACGGCTATGTCGAAGAGTGCATTCTGCCCAGGCTCTATCGAGAGGCCCCGCTCAATTCGCTCTGGGAGGGATCAGGGAATGTGAATGCATTGGACGTGCTACGGGCGCTCGCCAGGGAGCCGCACGCACTCGACCATTTCTTTGAGGAACTCGCCCCGGCGCGCAAAACAGATCCACGCCTTGATGCAGCAGTCACACAGCTTCAGCATCAACTAAGCGACCAGGAGGCGCTGGAATGGAGGGCGAGATATCTCGTGGAGCAGATGGCTCTCGTGTTCCAGGGAGCGCTTCTGGTGCAACAGGGGCATCCGGCCGTTGCAGACGCTTTCTG